>NZ_LT977071.1:600000-846037 GCF_900250075.1 Cupriavidus taiwanensis | reverse complement strand
GGTGCCGCGTCGTGTTGCGAGGGGGCGAATAGTAAGCGAGCGCGACGGGGTTGGCAAGCGGTTTCTGCGAACTAGCCGAAACCGGCACAAATGCGCCGCTTTCGGCGCTTCTCACTGGAGGCCAGGCTGCTTATAGAATGGCCGTTCCGGCCCGCGGGGCCGCTCTTTGACGAGATGGGGACGTTCAATGACTATCCAAGCGACATGGAAGCCAAGCCAGGGCAACAGCATCTGCCAGCTGACCAACGGCACTGCCGAGTGGCAAGCCGATCTGGACGCTTCCGCCGGCGGCGACACCCGCTACCCGAACCCGCATGACCTGCTGGACTCGGCCCTGGCTGCCTGCACCACCCTGACCTTGCAGTTGTATGCGAAACGCAAGGGCTACGCGGTCACTGACGTCCATGTTTCGGTCGGTCATGAAGAAGCCAACGGCACCTATACGATGCAGCGCGAGGTCAGGGTCAGCGGCGACCTGTCGCCCCAGATCCTCGAAGACCTGCTGCGCGTCGCCAATCGTTGCCCGGTGCACAAGACCCTGTCCGGCCAGGTTTCGATCCAGACCTCGATGGTATGACGGGCGCACCCCGGGGTTGCCACGGCAAATGAGAATCGTTAGCATTTGAGTTCTCGGGTTCTGACACCACCTGAGTCAGCAAATGGGTTGGCCGGACACGGCATCGTGTCCGGCTTTTTTCTTTTGCGGGATGCCGTGTCATGGTCATGACCGCCAGCTGCAATACGCTACGCCGCGATCCCACCCCGCTGACGCAACGCCCATGTGCTGTGTTGGCTGGCCCACCAAGTTCCGTCCGGGAAGTGGTCAAAACGGCGGGGCTGACACACTTTGCACCGCACCGCCGGCTTACCATGGCGAAAAGCAAAAACAATAAAAACGCTTAAATAACGAAGCGAGCGGGGGGGGATGCCTTGACCAATTTCATTGAAGCCTATTGCGCGCAGATACGGCTTGCGGGCGCCGGCGGCGTGATCGCGAAACCCGTCGTGGTGGCGCGGGACAGCAGCTACGCCATGCACTACGTACCGTGCGAATACCTGAATCCGCAGGCAGCGCTGGTGCTGGTCAGCACCACGCCGGGCCATGCGCACGTGCGGCTGGCCGCCGCGGTGACCGAGGAACTGCTGCGCTCCCATGCGCCGGGCCGTGTAATCCAGCGCGAGAACAAGCGGCGCGTTGAACTGGGCGGCAAGCTGGTACGGCCCAACCTGATCCGCATGCTTGACCACTTCCGCGTGCCGGAGCTGGTGGGGCTGCCGCACGCCGCCGCCTTGTGGAACGATGGCTTCGAGCGCCTGCAGCCGCTCGCCCTGTTGCCGCATGCCACCACGCGGCGTGGCCTGGCATTCGATGGCCCGCTGGAAGAACTGCTGGACGCGCCGATGCTGCGCGACGTCTTCGAGACGCAGTTCCTGGGCGCCGTGCGGCAGATGCGCACCGACGCGCTGTATATCGCATTGGGCCGCACCGCCTGGGCCGCGCTGCAGCACGCGGTCACACGCCGGTTGCTGGCGCGCCGCCAGTTGCTGGGAATGATGCCGGTGCCGGCGCGCGCGGGCAGCATGGTGCGTTACTTCCTGCGAGAGATCGCCGCCAGCGCCCTGTCGGCCAAGGATCCGGTTCGGCATCGCGTGGACTGGCTCGACGCAGCCCACGCCGAACTGGAAGCGAATGTCCGCAAACTGCGCGCCTCGGTCCGACCAGAGCCGCCTCCCGCCTACCTGATCGCGTAAGCGGTCGCTCGCACTCATAGTTGTGATCCATAGACCCCACGGAAGAGGGGTCTTGGGACGCCGGTTTGCGTCGATAACGTCTCCTGAGGAATTTGACACTCCTCGCATTCCCGATTTGCGGCCCCTCGTGGGCCGCGATTTTTTTTTGGTGGTCAGATCGGACAGGGTCCACGGCGCTCGGGCACACGGTTTGCGTTCGATCCCACGTCTCGTATTCCGCTGATCCGCCATGACGACCACCCATGCGTTGCCCATTGCCCTGTGTGCCACGCTGTTGCTGGCCCCGCTTTCAGCGCCGGCGCAGAGCGGCAAGCCTGGACTTGTCCTTTCCGACCGCAAGCCGGGCGGCGCGTTGCCGAATGACTGGAAAAATTTACCGGTCGCCGAAGGCAAGGCCAGGACCGAGTACCAGCTGGTGACCGAGGGCGGCACCACGGTGCTGCGGGCGCAAGCCAAGGACTCGGCGTCGGCGCTGATGCATGCGGGCAACGTGGACCTGTCGCGCACGCCCGTGGTGGCCTGGCGCTGGAAGGCAGAAGGCGCGATTCCCGGCGCCGACAACCGCGATGGCGCGCGCGAGGACGCGCCGGCGCGGCTGGTGTTCTTCTTCGACGGCGACGCCAGCAAGCTCCCGCTGGGCGACCGCGCCGCGATGCAACTGGCGAAAACCGTGGCAGGGGAGGAACTGCCCTATGCCACGCTGATGTATGTCTGGTCGACCAGCGCCGCGCCCGGCAGCGTCATCCCCAACCCGCATACCGGCCGTGTGCAGATGATCGTGGTATCCGGCGCCGACGATGCCGGCAAATGGCAGAACCTGCGGCGCAATCTGGCGCGCGACTATGAACGCGTGTTCCACGAGCCGCCCGGACCGCTCAAGGCCTACGGCCTCATGACCGACACCGACAATACCCACGCCGCCAGCCGCGCCTGGTATGGCGATATCCGCTTCCTGCCGGACACCGCGGCGAAGAACTAGACCGGGGCGGGATGCTGTCCGAGGCTCCATCGCAGCGCAGCCGCGATCTCGGCCATCAGCGCGACATCGTCCTTCACGGCGTGTCCGGCGGACAGCAGCGCCTCGCGCACGCTGACCACCTTGTCCGCGCCATACCGCCGCTCGCTGCCGATGGCCGCCTCGAAGGCATTGGCGCGCGCATTGATCTGCTCCGGGTCGGCGCTGACCAGCAGCACCGCGTGGGCCAGCACCAGGTGGCGCTGGCCGTCGGCCGCCTGCATGGCCGCTGGCGCGCGCCGCCAGTACTGGGCCGTGCCGGCGATCTTGCGGGCGGCTTCTGGTGACCCCCAGGCGAGGTTGTAGCGGCCGTCGCAAAATGAGCCGGCCACCGCCTGCCAGTGGGTCTCGATGCCGAGCGTTCGCAGCGCGCCGCCGATCACTGCGCACAAGTGCAGGTAGACCGCGTCGCTGAGCGCGCCTGGCGGCTGGCCGACGGCGTAAGCGAGGCTCAGGTTGAGGATGCCGGGCCCCTGCGGAACCAGGCCGCCGCCGGACATGCGCAGGAACACGGGGCAACCCTGCTGCGCGAAATCGGCGCGCGCAGTCTCCAGCGCCGCGTGGCGCAGATAGGTGCGCGGCACCACCAGCGACAGCGGTGCCTCCCACAACCGTGCCACCTGCCGGCCCTGCGCCGCGAGTTCGAGCAGCGCCAGTTCTTCCTGCAGCGGGTCGCTGCCCGCGTGGTCCAGGGCGACGGTATCGACAAGTTCAAACGGCATCGGTTGGGAAGCTGCCCGGGAATGGCGATGCGCCGAGTCTAGCAACCCTAGGCGTTGAGCGCATCGAAATACGCCAGCGCCTTGGCCGCGTACATCGCGCCGGGGCCGCCACCCATCTCGATATTGACGGCCAGCACTTCGGCCAGTTGCTCGCGGCTGGCTCGATGGCGCAGTGCCTGGCTGGTGTGGAACAGCACGCAATCGTCGCAACCCTTCTGCACGGCGAGTGCGACCGCTACCAGTTCCTTGATTTCGGCAGGCAGGCTGCCCTGCTGCATGGCGGCTTTCATCACGCCCTGGAAGGCGCTCATCGCGGCGGGCTGGGCCTGGCCGAGCGCGCCGAATTGCTTGTTGATGTCCGCCAGGCGGGTCTTCAGGTCTGTGGTCATGTGGAGGTGTCCTTTGGTAGATTGGCCCCGGGCGTTGCGTGGACGGCGCGACGCGGCGCCGTCCGGGCGCGGCATCAGCCGGCCAGGTGAGTCTTCAGCAGCGCGTTGAAGTCGTTGGCCTTCTCCATCTGGCTCATATGGCCGGCATCGGCAAAGACCTTGACGGTAGCGTCGGGCGGCGCCGCCTCGGCATGCGCGGCCGGGATGATGCGGTCCTGGCCGCCCCACACCACCAGCACCCGCTTGCCGCTGTCGGCCAGGAGCTGGCCCGGCTGCTCGCTCTGCCGGCCGCCGCCGAACAGGCCCTGGCCGAGCGCGGTCAGCGCCTCGTCGACGCCATCGAGCCGCTTGTAGCGCAACAGGTCATCCAGCATCTGCCGGCTCACCAGCCCCGGGTCGGCAAACAGCAGCTCGACCACGGGCTTGAGCTCGCGCCGCGACTGCGCCTTGACGAAGCCATCGGTATAGTCGCTGTTGACGGCTTCGCCGAAGCCGACCGGCGACACCAGCGCCACCGACAGCACCCGCTGCGGCGCATCCACGGCCAGCTGCGCGGCCACGCCGCCGCCCATCGAATGGCCGACCAGATGGGCCGCCTCGATCCCGGCCTCGTCCATGAAACGCGCTACAAAGCCGGCCATCTGCGCCAGCGTCGTGCCCGCGAGCCGCGGCGACGACTGTCCGTGGCCGGGCAAGTCGAGCGCCACCACGGTGTACGCGTCGGCCAGGGGATCGAGGTTGAACAGCCAGTTGTCCAGGTCTCCGCCAAATCCGTGGATGAAGAGCACGGCCTGGGCGCCGTCGCCCTTGCGGGCATAGCGGACCCGGATGCCGTCGACCTCGGCAAACTGGTACGCGCTGGCGGCATCCTCGTCGCCGCCATCGTCCGCCGGCGTTTCATAAGCCGCGACGTATTCATCGATCTGCGCATCGCTCACCTCCGCAGGGGCCAGCACGCCAAGCAGCGCCTTCACCGGCAACACGTCGCCGGCCTGCGCCACCTTGCGGCGCAGCGTGCCCGCGTCGGGCGCCTCCACCGCATTGGCGATCTTGTCGGTTTCCACATCGAGGATCGGCATGCCCACGGTGATCTCGGTGCCTTCGTCGACCAGCCAGGCATTGACGGTGCCCTCTTTCATCGACAGGCCCCATTTGGGCATCACGATCGGGGTGATTGCATCCGTTGCCATCAGTGCTTGCCTCCCTTCACGGTCTTGCGCGCGGCATTGACGATCTGTGCCGCGCTGGGGATATACAGGTCTTCCAGCGTGGGCGAGAACGGCACCGGCGTATGCGGCGGGCACACCATCTCGATGCCGGCCTTGAGCGCGCCGAAGGCCTGCTGCGCAACCTGCGCGGAGATATCGGTGGCGATATTGCAGCGCGGGCTGGCTTCATCCACGACGACCAGGCGCCCGGTGTTCTCTACCGACTCCAGCACCGTATCCATGTCCAGCGGCGAGAGCGTGCGCAGGTCGACGATCTCGGCCTCGATCCCCTCCTTCGCCAGCGTCGCCGCCGCTTCCAGCGCCCGATGCACCATCAGCCCGTAGGTGACGATCGACACGTCCTTGCCGTCGCGCACGATATTGGCCTCGCCGAACGGGATGGCATAGGCGCCTTCCGGGACATCACCTTCGAGGCCATAGAGGTTCTTGTGCTCGCAGAAGATCACCGGGTCGTTGTCGCGGATCGCCTGGATCAGCAGGCCCTTGGTGTCGTACGGCGTGGACGGGCACACCACCTTCAGGCCGGGAATATGCGTGAATAGCGGCGTCAGCATCTGGCTGTGCTGCGCGGCGGCGCGGAAGCCCGCGCCGACCATGGCGCGGATCACCACCGGGGTCTCGGCCTTGCCGCCGAACATGTAGCGGAACTTGGCGGCCTGGTTGAAGATCTGGTCGAAGCAAACGCCCATGAAGTCGATGAACATCAGTTCCGCGATCGGGCGCATGCCGCACGCCGCGGCGCCGATGGCGGCGCCCACGTAGGCGGATTCGGACAGCGGCGTATCCAGCAGCCGGTCGCCGTGCTTGGCATACAGGCCCTTGGTCACGCCCAGCACGCCGCCCCAGGCGTCCTTCTCGCCGTCCGCGCCGGCGCCGCCGACGATGTCCTCGCCCAGCATGATGACGCTGGGGTCGCGGGTCATTTCCTGGTCGATCGCCTCGTTGATCGCCAGCTTGATGCTCAGTTTGCGAGCCATGTCTGTCTCCTGATAATTGGTTTGCGCGTGGCGGATCAGTAGCTGACGTAGACGTCGGTCAGCAGGTCTTCGGGGCCCGGCTGGGGCGCCGCCTTGGCTTCCTGCACGGCGTGCTCGATCAGCGCGGCGACTTCGCGGTCGATCGTGTCGAGCTCTTCGCGCGCGATCACGCCGGCTTGCGTCACTGTGCGGCCGAACAGCTTCAGGCAATCCTTGTTGGCGCGGATATCGTCGAGTTCGCCGGCGGCGCGGTAGGTCTGCGCATCGCCTTCGAAGTGGCCGTAGAAGCGGACCATCTTGCATTCGAGCAGCGACGGCCCGCCGCCCTCGCGCGCGCGGCGGATGACTTCGCCGGCGGCTTCGTGGACCGCGAAGAAATCGGTGCCGTCGACGGTCACGCCCGGGATGCCGAAGCCCGCGGCGCGGTCGACGTAGCTGTCGACCGCGGTGCCGTAGTCGCGCGAGGTCGATTCGGCGTAGCCGTTGTTCTCGATCACGAAGATCACCGGCAGGTTCCACACCGCGGCCAGGTTCAGGCTTTCGAGGAAGGTGCCCTGGTTGGAAGCGCCGTCGCCGCAGAAGGTAATGCCGACCTCGCCCTTGCCGCGGAACTTCGCCGCCAGCGCGGCGCCGCAAATCAGCGGCGCGCCCGCTCCCAGGATGCCGTTGGCACCCATCATGCCCTTGGACAGGTCGGCGATATGCATCGAGCCGCCCTTGCCATTGCACGAGCCGCCCTTCTTGCCGTAGATCTCCTTCATCATCGCCACCGGATCGACACCCTTGGCAATGCAGTGCCCATGGCCGCGGTGCGTGCTGGCAATGCGGTCGCCGTCGTGCAGGTGGTGCAGGATGCCGACGCCCGCGGCTTCCTCGCCCGCGTACAGGTGGACGAAGCCCGGGATGTCGCCGCGCGCGAAGTCCACGTGCAGGCGCTCCTCGAAATCGCGGATGGTGCGCATCTTGCGGTACACCGTCAGCAGCGTCTCCTTGTCGAGCGGCAGCGCGCCGCGGGATTGCGCCGGATTTTGCGAAGCTCTGGCTGTCATCTCTGTCTCCTTCGTTTTCAGGTGTTGCACTTCAAGAAAATCGGTGGATGCGTGGCCCGGCGTGCTCAGGCCAGGGCGTGCTGCGGCACGCTGCGCATCAGCTGGTGGCGCGCCGCGTGGCGCATGCACGCGGCGACGTCGATGCTGCGGAATGCGTGGTCGTGCAGCGTGACGGTCACTTCGTCGTCCGGGCCGAAGGTCAGCTCGCGCTCGCCGTCCAGCGCGACGACGCCGCTGCGCTGGCGCACGCGATGGGGGCGGCCGTGCGCGAGCCGCTGCCAGCCGGCGATGGGCACGGTGCACATCAGTCCGGGCGCGATCGGCGCGCTCAGTTCGAATTCGCCCGCGCCCGGCGCCGCGAGTTCGATCGCAAGGCCGCCCGCTTCGCGCCGACCCACCGGCTCGAGCAAGCCGGCGATGGCGGACAGCCCGATCGCCTCGGGGTCGGCAAAGGACACGTAGACCGCGGCCAGCGTGTCGGTCTTCCACAGCGCGCGCGCGCCGATGAAGTGTTCGTGCGAGATCACCGCGTCGACCAGCGCGATGTCGCGGCGGAAGGTGCCATTGCCGTCGCGGATGACGATGTCCAGGCGCTTGTTCGACGCCAGCGCCTGGCTGGCTGGAATGCGGGCGGTGGCATAGAGGCCGGTGGCGAGCCCGGTGATGGTGGGCTCGCGCATCTCGGGGTAGGCATTGTTGGTGCCGGTCGACAGTCCCGCGATCGGCACCGCGCCGCATTCCCGCACCACGGCGCGGTGAGTGCCGTCGCCGCCCAGCACGATGATCGCGGCCACGCCGGCATCGGCCATGCAGCGCGCGGCATGCAGCGTGTCGTCGACGCGCGAGGCCACCGGCATGTCCAGATACGCGACCTCGGGCAGGCTCGAATCCGGTCCCTGGCGGTGCGCCAGGTGCCGCGCCAGCATGACGCGCAGGCCCTCGCGGTCGGGCATCATCAGCACGCGCCGCACGCCGCACGATGACAGCGCGGCCAGCAGGCGCAACACGATATTGACGCGGTCAGCCAGCTGCAGGCTGTTGGCGTTGGCGATCACGCGGCGGATGTCGCGCGCCGAAACCGGATTGGCGATGATGCCGACCAGCGGCGCATCGGCGAACCTTGGCTGCCCCATTGCCTGTCTCCTGTGTTGTCGTTGTGGTGACAGGCGACTTTGCAATGGCTGTGCCAGTGGCCGGATGGCATCGCGATGGCATAAGGCGGGCGCTTGCGGGGCGCTGGCTTCAGGGATAACCCGCAAAAATCGCTGCCGCTTGCGCCGGGCGAGCGGCCTGGGTGGCCGTCAGGGCGAGACAGGTGTCACAGTGCAGGTGTACGGAGTGGACACGCGTAACGTCTTATCACCGGCGTGGCCGCACGCCTGGCGAAAGCCGGCGTCAAGAGAAATCCCGAAGACGAAAGGCGGCGAACGGCTTCGCAGAAACGGGTACGCCCGGCAGCCGCGCCAGCGCTGCCGGCCTTGCGTACGGCGCAGTGCTACGCCTGCTCCCCGCCGTCGCGCCGGTTAGGCGACTGGATGCCGTAGCGCTCCATGCGCCGGTACAGCGTCATGCGGCTGATGCCGATCTGGCGCGCGACCGCGCTCAGGTTCCAGCCCGAGGCGCGCAGGTACTGCATCAGCAGCATGCCCTCGGGGGGCAGCTGGTGCGGGTCGAACGGGGCGGCGGTGCCGTGGTCCGGGGCGCGATCGGCTGATGCCGGCTGGGCCGCTACGGCAGCCGGTTCGGCGGTGCCGGCGACGGCATCGGGCAGGTCGTGCACGTCGATATAGCCGCCGCTGCAGACCGCGCGCGCGTACTCCAGCACGTTGCGCAGTTCGCGCAGGTTGCCCGGCCAGCGGTGGCGGCGCAGCCGCTCGCTCGCGGCCGGCGACAGCGTCACCGGTTCGCCCGCGCCTTCCTGCAGCAGCTTGCGCACCAGCCACTCCAGGTCGGTGCGGGCGCGCAGCGGCGGCAGTTCGAAGCGAGCGCCGTTGAGGCGGTAGTAAAGGTCCTCGCGGAAACGGCCTTCGGCAACCAGCTGCTCCAGGCGATGGTGCGTGGCCGAAATCACGCGCAGGCGTACCGGCACCGGGCGCGCGGCGCCCACCGGCAGCACCTCGCCCTCGGCCAGCACGCGCAGCAGCCGCGACTGCAGTTCGCGCGGCATGTCGCCGATCTCGTCCAGGAACAGCGTGCCGCCATCGGCCTCCTGGATCAGCCCGCGCTTGCCGCGCGAGCCGGCGCCCGAAAAGCTGTTGGGCAGGTGGCCGAACAGCTCGCTCTCGATCAGGGTCTCCGGAATCGCCGCGCAGTTCACCGCGACAAAGGGCCCGGCGCGGCGCGCGCTGGCCTGGTGCAGCGCCTTGGCGAAGAACTCCTTGCCGCTGCCGGTTTCGCCCTGGATCAGCAGGTGGATCGGCGAATCGACCAGGCGCGCGGCACGCTCGAGCTGCTGCGCCAGCGCGGCATCGCCGCCGCTGAGCGCCGCCAGGGGCGCCGGCATCGCTACCTGCGCCGGTGCCGCGGGCGCCTGCCAGCCCAGCGCTGGCGGCATCACGCTCAGGTAGAGCAGGCCGCCGCTGCGGTTGAGCGCGACCAGGCGCTGCTCGCTGGGACGCGAGTAGACATAGCGGCCCAGGTCTTCCAGCCGGGCGTCGAACAAGGTCTCGAACGGCTGCCCGAGCACGGTGGCGCCGGGCATGCCGCTCAGTTCGGTCTCCAGCATCAGGCGGGCACGATGGTTGTGGCCGACGATGCGGCCGGCATCGTCCAGCGCCAGCAGGTATTCCGGGTTGACGTCGACAAACTCGGGCGCGACGTTCAGCTTCAGGATCCAGTCGCGCCGGTGCGCCCGCAGGAAGTTGGCGTTCTCGATATGGGCGGCGTAGATGCGCACCATCTGCAGCGCCAGGCCCTGGCTGTCCTTGGCCTGCGGCGAGACCAGCGCCGAGATGTCGAGGATGGCGTGCAGCTTGCCATGCGTGTCGAACAGCGGCGCGGCGGTGCAGGTCAGCGGGATATGGGTGGCATCGAAATGGTCGGCCTGGTGCACGGTCAGCGCCTGCCCGGTGACCAGCGCGGTGCCGACCGCGCAGGTGCCGGCGCCACTCTCGCTCCATTCCGCGCCAAGGTAGAGGCCGGCGTGGCGCAGCGCGGCATCGGTGTGGGTGTCGCCGATATAGTCGACCGTGACGCCCTGTGCATCGGTCAGCAGCACCACGTAGCCCAGCGCCGCCACCTGCGCGTGCAGGCTTTGCAGGCCGTGGCGGGCGATGCGGGCGAAGTCGTCGATGCGTTCCTGGTGTTCGCGCAGGCGCGTCTGCGGCAGGATGCGCGCCTCCTGCATGCGCGAGGGATCGAGCCCGTACTGGTGCACGCAGCGCCGCCATGAATTCTGGATGATCGCGTCATGCGCGATGCGCTCCGCGAGCAGGGCTGGCGGGGATAGGTAGGCGGTGGCCTGGACCACCGTCTCGATGTGCTCGCGTTGCCGCAGGTCCATCGCTGTCTCCTGTCGTCGCTGCCCTCGGCCCCCGGAGATTGCTTTGGAGGCGGCGGATCGGGCGGACTATGTGGGCGCGTGCCTTGGTGGCCACGCCTCTGTGTGGTGTCGGCCTTCTAATGTATCCGAGCGCCTCGGCGCCATGCAAACCAGAACCGGCAGGAAATGAAAGACAGCGGCCGGCGCACGCCGCAAGTGCGGCGTGCGTCATACCGGCAACGGCTCAGAGCGCGGCGTTGGCCCTGAGGCTGCGCGCGGCAGCGGCGGCAATCTCGAACGATCGCAGCCGCGCCTGGTGGTCGAAAATCTGGCCGGTGATCATCAGCTCGTCCGGGCGCAGGTCATCGACAAAGCGCTGCATGCCGGCGCCGACCGCATCCGGGTCGCCCACCACGGAGCACGCCAGCGAGCGCCGGATATGGTCAGCCTCGCTTTCGTTCCAGAGCGCTTCGATAGCGTCGACCGGCGGGCGCAGCTGCCCTGGCGTGCCGCGCACCAGCGCCAGGAACTGCTGCTGCAGCGAGCTGAACAGCCGCCGCGCCTCGTCTCCGGTATCGGCCGCGAACACATTGAGGCCGAGCATCACGTAGGGCCGGTCGAGCGTCTCGGACGGGCGGAATGTGCGCCGGTACAGGTCCACCGCCTGGCGCATGAAGCCCGGCGCAAAGTGCGAGGCGAAGGCGAACGGCAGCCCCATCGCCGCGGCCAGCTGCGCGCTGAACAGGCTCGAACCCAGCAGCCAGATGGGCACCTTCAGGCCCGCGCCCGGGACCGCGCGCAGGCGCTGGCCGGGACGCACGTCGTCGAAATACGCCTGCAGCTCTTCCACGTCCTGCGGAAAGGTATCGGCGCTGTCGCTGGCCAGATGACGGCGCAGCGCGCGCGCGGTGGCCTGGTCGGTGCCGGGCGCGCGGCCCAGGCCCAGGTCGATGCGGCCCGGATAGAGCGAGGCCAGCGTGCCGAACTGCTCGGCGATCACCAGCGGCGAATGGTTGGGCAGCATTACGCCGCCCGAGCCCACGCGGATACTGTGGGTGCCGTTGGCGACATAGCCGATCAGCACCGCGGTGGCGGCGCTGGCGATGCCGGGCATGTTGTGATGCTCGGCCAGCCAGTAGCGGTGGTAGCCCAGCTGCTCGGCATGGCGTGCCAGGTCGAGCGAGTTGCGCATGGCCTGGCCGGCATCGCTGCCTTGCGGGATGGGGGCGAGGTCGAGCACCGAATAGGCAACGCCGTTGCCGGCGGGGAGAGAGTCGCGGGTCATGTCGTGGTCTGGCGGGCGCCACACGTGCGCCGCCGCTGCAATGCGGATGGTTCGCTATGTTAGTGAGCCTGCGCGGATCGTGCTGGCGGCGGCTTTGCGGCCCTGCGGGCGGCGTGGGTATCGCCGGGCGCGGTGGGGCCACAGCGGGGGTGCAAGGATTGAGCCGCGCGCCGCTTGCCCTTACCATTCAGCCCGATGCGAAGGAACGATCGATGACTCTCAAGACACTGGACGGCGCGCTGGCCCTGCTGACCCACTTCACCGTGCGCCAGCCCACCTGGGGCGTGCGCGAGCTGGCCAAGCACAGCGGCGTGCATTACGCCGTAGTGCACCGCGTGCTGGCCACGTTCGCCGCCAACGGCTTCCTGGTGCAGGATGCGGCCACCGGCAAGTATTCGCTGGGGCTGCGGCTGTTCGAACTGGGGCAGGTGGTGCGCAAGAGCTTCTCGCCCGACGAGATCGTGCGCCCGGTGCTGGAGAAGCTGGCCGCGCAGAGCGGCGAGACCGTGTTCCTGTCGTGGCTCGATGGCCATGAAGGCCTGTGCGTGGGGCTGGTACAGAGCCAGCACCAGCTGCGCTTTTCGATCGAGCTGGGCGAGCGCTTTCCGCTCTATGCCGGCGCGCACGCCAAGGCCATGCTGGCGTTCCAGGACGAGGCCTTTCGCGACGAGGTGTACCGCCAGGCCGTGGCGCGCATGGGTCCGCATACCACGCTGGAACGCGAGCGCATCGAGCAGCAACTGGCCGAGGTGCGCGAACGCGGCTGGGCGCATACGCGCGAGGAAGCCGCGGCCAGCGTCGCGGGCCTGGCCCTGCCGCTGTGGTCGCGCGACCGCAGCGCGGTGGTGGGCTCGGTCGCCATCGCCGGGCCGCAGCAACGGCTCGACGATGCCGCCGTGCCACGGCTGCTCGAGGCGTTGCGCGACGCCAGCGGCCGGCTGGAAGACGTGATCGGCTTCGTGCGCTGAGGCCAGCGCAGCGCGCGATCACGCCAGCAGCGCCTTGCCCACTTCACCGCCCAGCACGCGCTTGCCAAGCGCGTGCCCCAGGGCCCGGTAGCTTTCCCATTGCGCCTCGTCGAAGAACTGGTCGCCGGTGCCCTCCTGCGGAAAGGCCGGGTGCGTGGCGCCATAGTGCCGCACGTCGGCCGGCGCCCATGACACCAGCCGGGGCTTGATCAGCACGATGCGGCAGACGCGCGCGCGCGGCGCCGCGCAGGCCGGGTCGGTGCGGAACACGTCGAGCAGCACCGCGCATTTGTCGCCGGTGCCGGTGCTGGACGGCTGGCCCGGCACGAAATCGTCCGGCACGCCGAAGACTCGGCTCAGCACCGGATGCGTGGTGGCGGCCTCGGTATCGACGACGATCTCGAGGCCATGGTCGATGCGCGCCAGGCGGATCAGGTTGGCAAGGTCGCCGAAGCGATAGTCGGGATCGGCCCCGCAGTCGCACAGCACGATCAGCGCGACGTTCCGGCCCGGACGCAGCAGCTCGTAGACGCCAGTGTTGTCGAAATGGCCGCCGTCCGACAGGTACTGCCAGCCGCGCCGCGTGCCGTGGAAGCGCGCGCTCAGCTCGCACCCCAGGTAATACTGCGTGCGGAAGATGCCGGCGGCCAGCCACGGATGCGTGGCGCGTTCGGGATGGCGCCAGCGCTCGCCCTCGCGCCCGCCGCGGCGCGCATAGCGGGCCGGGAACGACGGCCACCACGTGCCCAGCCGCAGGTTGGCCAGCCCCAGCAGCAGCGATGTACCGAGGGTGGTGGCACGGCCCAGCCCCGTGGACACGGCCGCGCCCGAGATCGCGATCCAGTCACCCACCGTCAGCGCTTGCGCCAGCTTGCCCGACGAGGGCCATGACAGATCCGGGCAGCACTGCCAGCCATCGACGGTGAAGCGCGCATAGGCGTCCGGCGCGACCGCGCTTGCCGCACCCGGCTGCGGCAGGCCGGCGCCCGGTGCCAGGCACAGCGGCTTGCCCTTGCGGTCGCGCTGGACCAGCTGCTCGGCCGGATCGACGGTCAGGTTCAGCGTCACGTTGATCAGGTGCAGCGGCGCCAGCACGTGCGGATCGTAGTAGGCATTGAGGCTGAGCTGGTCGCCCGGCACGGGCTCGGCCACGCTGAAGCGCGCGCGCCGGCGCCGGTCCGCCACCGGATCGGGATCGGGCGCGGCAAAGCGCTCGCCATTGGATGCGCCAAGGTAAGCGCGCGTGAGGCGCGCCGCGTAGAAAGGTTGCAGCGTGGACAGGTTCAGGAAGCCGGTAAAGCGGCCGGCGACCAGCGCCAGCACCAGTGCCACGGCCGTCAGCGTAGCCAGCGCCGGCCCGGTGTAGGCGGTGCCATACACCAGCCAGTCGACCGGCTCGCGGCCATTCCAGCGCACCCACAGCACCAGCCACGACCACAGCACGTACAGCAGCAAGGCCAGCACCGCCGCGGCCGCGCCGGCCAGCAGCGAGACCGGCAGGCGTGCCCACAGTGCCCGCCAGGCAGTACCGGCGCTGCCCTTGCGGCCTTCGTCGAGCCGGCTCGCGCCGTAGCGCACCAGCCAGACCAGCACGCCCAGAGCGCTCGCGGGCAGCGCCACGCCCCACGGATGGCCGGCCGCCTGGGCATACAGGTAAGTGGTGCGCGCGACGGTATCGGCCACGCCCAGTGCCGCCAGCCACAGCGTCAGCGTGACCGCCGTGCGCAGCGCACGCGTGGCCCGCACGCGATAGCCGGACACCGTGCGCGGCTCGCCCTGCAGCATTACCAGGCAGGCCAGCACGCCAAGCCAGGTCAGCACGCCCAGCGCGGCAAAGAATTGCGCAGGCAGCGGCCGCGCGCCGATCCGTTCCGACCAGTACGCGGCGGCGAGCAACAGCAATCCCAGCAGCGTGGCCAGCATCGGCGCGGGGCTGAAGAAGCGCCCCGGCGCCTGCGGCTCGCTGGCGCGCGGATAGACCAGCCAGTACGCCAGGCCGGGCGGCACCGCGCCGAGCACCACCGTCACCAGCGGCAGCCACAGCAGCGGGCTCCACCAGATCGCGCATTCGCCCTGGTTGAAGGCCTGGCGCGCATCGTGCAGCAGGTCCATCTCGTAGCGTCCGAAGCCGTACCACGCGCCCGCCGCGCCGTGCAGCAGCAGCGCCAGCAGCGACAGCAGCACCAGCAACGCGCTGCCGATCACGTAGTGCATCGCCAGCCAATTGCGCGCCACCAGCGCGGCGGCATAGAGGTTGTCGCCCGCGCCCGTGGGCGACAGGTAGCGGCCGTTCTCGCGCAGCCAGGCGACCGCGCCGCGGCCGGGATCGGCGGCATAGGAGACCGAGGTGTGGA
Source organism: Cupriavidus taiwanensis (assembly GCF_900250075.1). Taxonomy (NCBI): domain Bacteria; kingdom Pseudomonadati; phylum Pseudomonadota; class Betaproteobacteria; order Burkholderiales; family Burkholderiaceae; genus Cupriavidus; species Cupriavidus taiwanensis. The sequence goes on along the minus strand of NZ_LT977071.1, from coordinate 830,816 downwards.
TGCGGCCCGGCGGCTCGCATTGCAGCGTGTGGTAGGCGTCGGCAGCGGCCTGGACCGGGCCGCTGCCGCGGCGCAGGCGCCCGGGCACGAACAGGCTGACGAAGAAGGCGCCGAGGTAGCCACCGCCGCTGACGGTCGACAGGTAATCGAACTGCGCCAGCAGCGAAGCCAGCCCGGGAACGGTCTGCGCCGCGGCGGCCGCGCTCGCCGCGGGTGTCTGGGGCGCGTCGCCGCGCGGGGTCACCGTGGTCGTGTCCGCCGGCATGTCGGTGCCGGCCAGCGCCTGCATCACGCCAAGGCAAAAGGTGGCGCTGCGAATACCGCCGCCGGACAGCGCCAGCGCCCAGTTGCGCTGGCCCTCTTGCGTGCGCGGCGCGATGCCGAGTTGGCGGCGGCGGTGCGCGATGCGGGCCGCTTCGTCGCCGTAACCGTGGTCTTCCGCAGCCATGGGTGCCTCCCGTAGCAGTCGGCCTGCGCCAAGTATAGGCAAGGGCGCATGGTCGATACTCCGCAGAGGCCTGCGGCTCAGCGTCCCGTCGCCTGGCCCGTGCCGGGATGGGTGACGGCGGGCGGCACGGTGGCGCCGTGCCGCCGCTTCCATTCATCGAAGCCGCCGGCCAGCGCCCAGGTCCTGGGATAGCCGGCGACGCGCAGGCGTTCGGCCAGCAGCGCCGCGGACATCTCGTTCGGGCAGGCGCAATAGACCACGATGTCGGCTTCGGCGGGCGCCACGCCGAGCGCGTCGAGGCTGTCGAGCGCGCCCTGCATGTCGAGCACCATCGAGCCGGGGATGCGCTCCATCGGCACGTCGCCATGTGCGCGCACGTCGATCACGACCGGCAGCGCGCCGGCCAGCCGGCGCGATTCCAGCTCATCCACGCTCATGCGCGGCACTCGCTTCGTGATGCGCAGCAGCCGCAGGCGGCGCCACGAGCGCCAGGCCAGGAATACCAGGAAGGCCCCCACCACCGCCACCAGCGCCATATGGCCGTAGGTGCTGAAGCCCTCAAGAATGGCATCGATGAAGTCGCTGAACACCACGCCGATCAGCAGGCCGCTGCCGGCCCACACCAGCGCGCCGATCGCGTCGTAGAACAGGAATACCGGCAGCGGCGTGCCAGTCATGCCGGCCATCGCGGTCGACAGCGCGCCGGCGCCAGGCAGCAGCTTGGCAACGACAAGTGAGCGCGGCCCGACGCGCAGGTACAGCGACTGGGTCTGGCGGATGCAGGAGTCGGGCGAAATCGATACCTTGCAGATCGTGCGCAGCATCGGCTGCCCCAGCCGGCGCCCGGCGAAGTACCAGCCGGTGTCGGCAATCAGGCAGGCGACGATGACCGCGGCCAGCACCGCGCCGATCGACGGCCCGGTCTCCTGCACGCCCAGCGCGCCGGCGACGAACAGCATCGGATAGGCCGGCACCGGTAGGCCGGCCTGCTCGACCAGTACGTTCAGGAACACCAGCATCAGCCCGTGGTTTTCCAGCAAGGCCTGTAACTCTCCCACCGCGCTCTCCCCGTTTGGCTCAGGACGCCAGTGTGCCAGCCGCCGGTTCGCCGTGGCGCGGAAGCTTTGCATGGTCGATTCAAATTGACTGAGTGCATCAAGCGGCCTTTTACTCACGTTGTCGGACAACAAGGCCTGTTTGACAACTGTCATTCCCGCGCAGGCGGGAACCCAGTGACTTTAAAGACGCTGGATTCCCCGCGGGGAATGACGGTAGTGTTTGATGCCCTAAGTGAACGGCGTTACCGCCCATGGAGGCCCTTGTACCGCTCCCGGTTAACCCGACGTACGTCGCCGGCCTATTGCCTTCGCCACCCCATTGTCGTACGATGACTGATAACTCGACTGACCTGCCACGCCGCAGGCAGCCGCCTCTGCCACCCCGGGCCATCGGCCCGCCCTGGATTGCCGCAATGCTCGCACCCAACGAACTCAAGCAAATCGTCTCCGAAGGCCTGCTGTCCTTCCCCATCACCGACTTCGACGCCCAGGGCGACTTCGCGCCGAAGTCCTACGCCGCGCGCCTGGAATGGCTGGCTCCCTACGGCGCCACCGCGCTGTTCGCGGCCGGCGGCACGGGCGAGTTCTTCTCGCTGACGCCGCAGGACTACTCCGCCGTGGTCGACACCGCCGTGCGCACCTGCGCCGGCAAGGTGCCGATCCTGGCCGGCGCCGGCGGCCCGACCCGCACCGCCATCGCCTACGCGCAGGAAGCCCAGCGCCTGGGCGCCGCGGGCGTGCTGCTGCTGCCGCACTACCTGACCGAAGCCAGCCAGGACGGCATTGCCGCCCACGTGGAAGAAGTCTGCAAGGCGGTCGATATCGGCGTGATCGTCTACAACCGCGCCAATTCGAAGCTCAACGCCGACCAGTTGGCCCGCCTGGCCGCGCGCTGCCCCAACCTGATCGGCTTCAAGGACGGCGTGGGCGACATCGAAGCCATGGTCAGCATCCGCCGCAAGCTGGGCGACCGCTTCTCCTACCTGGGCGGCCTGCCCACCGCCGAGGTCTATGCCGCGGCGTACAAGGCGCTGGGCGTGCCGGTGTATTCGTCGGCGGTGTTCAACTTCATCCCGAAGACGGCGATGGACTTCTACCGTGCCATCGCCGCGGACGACCACGACACCGTGGGCCGCCTGATCGACGACTTCTTCCTGCCCTACCTCGCCATCCGCAACCGCAAGGCCGGCTATGCGGTCAGCATCGTCAAGGCGGGCGCGCGCCTGGTGGGCCGCGACGGCGGTCCCGTGCGCGCGCCGCTGACGGACCTGACCGGCGAGGAAATGGAGATGCTGGGCGCGCTGATCAACAAGCTCGGACCGCAGTAACCCGGCACGTGGATGGCCAGCGCGCCGTCCCCGCCTCGCATTCCGACCAGCCGGCCGTGGGGCGCATGCCCTCCGGCCGGCTTCCCGTTCCAAACGCTGACAAGGATTCCTTCCATGCAAATCACCGGCGACATGCTGATCGGCGCGCAAGCCGTGCGCGGCACCGAAGCGACGCTGCAGGCGATCAACCCCGCCACCGGCGCGGCGATCGGCCCTGACTTCCACTGCGGCGGCGAGGCCGAGGTCGAGCGCGCCTGCGCGCTGGCCGAGGCGGCCTTCGACACGTACCGCAACACCACGCCCGAACAGCGCGCGGCCTTCCTCGAGGCCATCGCGGCGGGCATCGAGGCGCTGGGCGACACGCTGATCGAACGCGCCCACCTCGAAAGCGCGCTGCCGATCGCGCGGCTGCAGGGCGAGCGCGGCCGCACCGCCGGCCAGCTGCGGCTGTTCGCCACCGTGCTGCGCGAGGGCCGCTGGCAGCAAGCCACCTTTGACCCCGCCCTGCCCGAGCGCACCCCGCCGCGGCCGGACCTGCGCATGCAGCGCATCGCCATCGGCCCGGTTGCGGTGTTTGGCGCCAGCAACTTCCCGCTGGCCTTCTCCGTGGCTGGCGGCGACACCGCCGCGGCGCTGGCGGCGGGCTGCCCGGTGGTGGTCAAGGCGCACCCGGCACACCTGGGCACCTCCGAGCTGGTCGGGCGCGTAATCCAGCAGGCGGTGCGCGACGCTGGCCTGCCCGAGGGCGTGTTCTCGCTGCTGGTGGGCGCGGGCAATGCCATCGGCACCGCGCTGGTGTCGCATCCGGCGATCCAGGCGGTCGGCTTCACCGGCTCGCGCGCCGGCGGCATGGCGCTGATGCGCGCCGCCAACGCGCGCCCGCAGCCGATCCCGGTGTATGCCGAGATGAGCAGCATCAACCCCGTGTTCCTGCTGCCCGCCGCGCTAGCCGCGCGCGGCGAGGAGATCGGCCGCCAGTTGGTCGAGTCACTGGTGCTCGGCGTCGGCCAGTTCTGCACCAACCCCGGACTGGTGATCGGCATCGAAGGCCCGGCGCTGGACAAGTTCCGCGCGGCGGCGCTGGGCGCGCTGCAAGGCAAGCCTGCCGCCACCATGCTGACGCCCGGCATCCATGCCGCGTATCAGCAGGGCGTGGCCCAGCTGGCATCGCTCGACGGCTTGCAGCGCATCGGCAATGGCGTGGACGCCAGCGGCACCAACCAGGCCCGGCCGGAGATGTTCGAAACCACCGCCGCGCAGTTCCTGGCTGACCACCGCATGCAGGCCGAGGTGTTCGGCCCATCGACGGTGCTGGTGGTGTGCCGCGATATGGAGGAGATGCTGACCGTGGCGCGCCAGCTCGAAGGCCAGCTGACCGCCACGATGCAGCTCGACGACGCCGACCACCCGGCGGCGCAGCGCCTGCTGCCGGTGCTGGAACGCAAGGCCGGGCGCGTGCTGTGCAACGGCTATCCCACCGGCGTCGAGGTGGCGTACGCGATGGTGCACGGCGGGCCGTTCCCGGCGACGTCCGATGTGCGTACGACTTCGGTGGGCGCTACGGCGATCGACCGGTTCCTGCGGCCGGTTTGCTACCAGAACCTGCCGCAGGGGCTGATGCCGGCGGCGCTGCGGAAATAACAAGAGCCATTGAGACGTGCCCCGCCTGGTGCGGGGCTTTTTGCTTTTGGCCACGCCTCCTCTAGGCCCCCGCAAAAAAAAAGGCCCGCATTCCCCATGCGAGCCATCCCTTGCCAACACCTGCCCCTCAAGCCTCCAGCTTGATCCCCGCCTGCTTCACCACCCCCGCCCAGCGTGTTTGCTCGGCAACAAAGAACTTGCCGGTTTCCCCCGGCGTCATCGTCACCACTTCGGCGCCCTGCGCCACCAGCTGGGCGCGCAAGTCAGGGGCGCGGATGATGCGGATCAGTTCGGCGCTGATGCGCGCCACCATCGCATCGGGCATGCTGGCCGGGGCCATCACGCCCTGCCAGGTGCCCGACTCGAAGTTCGGCACGCCCTGCTCGGCGATGGTCGGCACGTTCTGCAGCAGCGGCATGCGCGTGCGCTTGGACTGTGCGATCAGCTTGAGCTTGCCCGACTGCACATGCGGCAGCGTGGCGAGCATACCGTTCATCAGCACCTGGGCGCTGCCGCCGACGGTGTCCGCAATGGCTTGCGAGCCGCCCTTGTAGGGCACGTACTGCCACTTGGCGCCGGTGGCCTGCTCCACCGCCACGCCGGCCAGGTGCGGCGCGCTGCCGATGGCGGTCACGGCGAAATTGAGCTGGCTGCGCTGCGACAGCGCCACCAGTTCCTTCACGCTGGTCACCTGCACCGACGGATGCACCACCAGCAGGTGCGGCGAATACGCCAGCATCGACACCGGCTTCAGGTCCTTGGCGATATTGAAGGTCAGCTTGGTGTAGACCGACGGGCTGATCGCCAGCGCGCCGATATCGCACAGCAGCAGCGTGTGGTTGTCGGTCGCCTGAGCGACCAGTGCCGCGCCGACGTTGCCGTTGGCGCCGGGGCGGTTGTCGACCACCACCGACTGGCCCAGCGCCTCGCCCAGCTGCTTGCTGATCAGGCGCGCGATGATGTCCGACGAGCCGCCGGCGGTGTACGGCACCACCAGGCGGATCGGGCGGGTGGGCCAGTCCGCGGCGTGCGCGGCCGACGACAGGCCGGCGAGCGGCCCCGCGGCAAGGCCGGCGGCCAGGGCGGAGGATTGCTTGAGGAAGTTGCGGCGTCCGTAAGTCATGCTGTGGTCTCCAGTCGAGGGCGCGCGCCGGCGCGGCACGATGCACGTGCAGGGCCGGCGCGGTCGGTGCTTTGGTATTGGGTTTTATGCGGCGGTTTTCAGTCCAGCGCGATCTTGCCCTTCTCGATCACGGTCTTCCAGCGCTGCAGCTCCTGCGCCTCGAACTGGTTGAACTGCTCGGGGGTGTTGGCCACCACCTCGAAGCCGCTCTCGGACAGCTTCTGGCGCATCTTGGGGTCGTTCAGCGACGACACCAGCGCGCCGTGCAGGCGGCTCTTGATCTCCGGCGGCAGGCCGCGCGGCGCCGCCACGCCCTGCCACGAGTAGACCTCGACATCCTTGATGCCGGCCTCGGCCATGGTGGGCACATTGGGCAGCACCGGCGAGCGCTTGTCGGAAGTCACCGCCATCGCCTTGAGCTTGCCGGCACGGATGTGCTGCAGCACCGCGTTGACGTTCTGGAACGACACGTCTACCTGTCCGGCCAGCAGGTCCGAGATGGCCGGGCCACCGCCCTTGTAGGGCACGTGCAGGCCGTCGGTGGCGCTCTTCTGCCAGAACAGCGCCGCGGTCAGGTGGTCGGACGAGCCGGCGCCGGACGAGGCAAAGCTGACCTTGCCCGGGTTCTTCTTCATGTACGCCACCAGTTCCGCCAGCGTGTTGGCCGGGAACTGCGGGTTGGCCACCAGCACGTTGGGCGCGCGCACCGCCACGGTCAGCAGGTCGAAGTCCTTGGCCGGGTCATAGGCCAGGTTCTTCTGCAGGAACGGGTTGACCGCATAGACGCCGATCGACGCCACCATCATGGTGTAGCCGTCGGCCGGCGCGCGCTTGACGTAGGTGGCGCCGATGGCGCCGGTCGCGCCGGGGCGGTTGTCGATCACGAACGGCTGGCCCAGCTTCTCGTTGAGCGGCACCGTCAGCATGCGCGCGATGGCATCGCTGGAGCCGCCCGGCGGGAACGGCACCACCACCGATACCGGACGTTGCGGCCAGTCCTGCGCCGCGGCGCCGGCCGGGCCGATGAAGGTCAGCGCCGCGACCGCGGCGACCGAGCCGAGCGCAACGGCGCGTAGCCAGTGAGGCAGGCGCGGCGCGCCCTGGCGTTGGAATGCGGTCATGGTTGTCTCCTGCACTGTTTTTGATGAGAGAGGCCTGCCGCCGCGGGATGGATGACGGGCAATGGCCGTTGGCGTCGTCGCCGGTGGCGCGTCAGCGCACCATGCACGGCGCCTTGTTGTTGAACTGCCAGCCCGGGATCAGGAACTGCATCGCCGCGGCATCGTCGCGCGCGCCCAGGCCCTTGCGCTGGTACAGCTCGTGCGCGCGCGCCAGCGCATCCGGGTCGAGCTCGACGCCCAGCCCCGGGGTCCTGGGCACCTGCACCAGCCCGCCTTCGATCTGCAGCGGGTTGCGGGTCAGGTGTTCGCCGTCCTGCCAGATCCAGTGGGTGTCGATCGCGGTGACGCGTCCCGGCGCGGCCGCCGCCACGTGCGTGAACATCGCCAGCGAGATATCGAAGTGGTTGTTCGAATGCGAGCCCCAGGTCAGGCCCCATTCGGCACACATCTGGGCGACCCGCACCGAGCCCTGCATGGTCCAGAAATGCGGGTCGGCCAGCGGGATGTCGACCGACTGCAGCCGCACCGCATGCCCCATCTGGCGCCAGTCGGTGGCGATCATGTTGGTGGCGGTGGGCAGGCCGGTGGCGGTGCGGAACTCGGCCATGATCTCGCGGCCCGAGTAGCCGTCTTCGGCGCCGCACGGATCTTCGGCATAGGCCAGCACGCCGCGCTTGTCGCGGCACAGGCGCACGGCGTCCGCCAGCGACCAGGCGCCGTTGGGATCGAGCGTGATGCGCGCCCTGGGGAAGCGCTCGGCCAGCGCCAGGATCGCTTCCATCTCTTCGTCGCCGCGCAGCACGCCGCCCTTGAGCTTGAAGTCATTGAAGCCGTAGCGCTCATACGCCGCTTCGGCCAGGCGCACCACGGCCTCGGGCGTCATCGCCGCTTCATTGCGCAGGCGGAACCACGCGTTGTCCGCGTCCGGCTCGGTGCGGTAGTCCAGCGTGGTGCGCTGGCGCTCGCCGATATAGAACAGGTACCCCAGCATCTCCACCGCGTCGCGCTGCTGGCCCTCGCCCAGCAGCGCGGCCACCGGCACCTCCAGGTGCTGGCCGAGCAGGTCGAGCAGCGCCGCCTCCAGCGCCGTGACGGCGTGGATGGTGATGCGCAGGTCGAAAGTCTGCAGGCCGCGGCCGCCGGCATCGCGGCCGGCAAAGGCCGCGCGCACGCGGTTCAGCACGGCCTGGTAGTGGCCGATGGGCTGGCCCACCAGCAGCGGGCGCGCGTCTTCCAGTGTCTGGCGGATGCCTTCGCCGCCCGGCACTTCGCCGACGCCGGTATGGCCGGAGCTGTCGCGCACGATCACGATATTGCGCGTGAAGTACGGGCCATGGGCGCCGGACAGGTTCATCAGCATGCTGTCATGCCCGGCAACGGGCACCACGGTCAGTTCGGTCACGACCGGGGTATGGGCGGGCGCCATGGGCGTGGCGGTAGGGGTCATCTCGGCAATGTCTCCGGCTGGCCGCGGGCGTACGATCCTTCACCCGGGCCTTGTGTTGCGTATGTTATCTGTCATCGTATGACTGATAACCCAGTATAATGAGGCATTCTCGGGCCGGTCAAGTCCGGGAAAGCCCGCCCGTATCCCTGAATTCGTACGTAGCTGCCATGCCGAACGCCCAGCCTCTCGCGCCGACCCCGAGTTCCGCCCCGACCCCGTTGCGCCGCCGCGGCCGCACGCTTGCCGAAGAAGTCGTACAAGCCCTTGGCGAGGAGATCCGCCAGGGCCAGCTCAAGCCCGGCGACAAGCTACCCACCGAATCCGAGATCATGGCCACCATGGGCGTGAGCCGCACCGTGGTGCGCGAAGCGCTGTCGCGGCTACAGGCCAGCGGCCTGGTGGAGACGCGCCACGGCATCGGCACCTTCGTGCTGGAACGCCCGGCCGAAGCGCCGTCGCCATTCCGGATCGGGCCGGACACGCTGGGCACGGCCATGGATGTGATGGCGATGCTGGAATTCCGCGTCAGCGTGGAAGCCGAGGCGGCCGGCCTGGCGGCCGCGCGCCGCACCGAGGCGCAACTTGCGGCGATGCGCCAGGCGCTGGACGAGCTCAAGCACGGCGCCGGCGAGGGCAATGACGCGGTAGAGAGCGACTTCGCCTTCCACCTGGCCATCGCGCGTGCCACCGGCAACCGCTATTTCACCGACATCATGGGTCACCTGGGCACCATGGTGATCCCGCGCAGCCGGCTGCAGGTCAGCACCCCCGAGCGCGTGCAGTACCTGGAGCGGGTCAGCATCGAGCACGAGAACATCTACGACGCGATCGAGCGCCGCGACCCCGACGCCGCCAAGGCCGCCATGCGCATGCACCTGACCAACAGCCGCGAGCGGCTGCGCAAGGCGTCCGGGTCGGCCGGCCCGCAAGGCTGAAGCGGGACGCGCATGCGGCGGGCATGCGCCGGCAAGTCATACGATGTCTAATGAATAACGGCGCCGGCGCCCGCCGCTAAGGCGTCAGCCGGCAGCGGCGCGCGAAGTCGACCAGTTCGACCAGCGACGACACCTGCAGCTTGTTCATGATGCGGGCCTTGTAGCTGCTGACGGTCTTGTTGCTGATAAAGAGGCTTTCGCTGATGGCCTTGTACGACATGCCGCGCGCCAGCATCTGCAGCACCACCAGTTCCTTGTCGGACAGCCGCCGCAGCATCTCGTCGTCGGCCGACATCGACTGGCGCGGCGCGCCGCCGCGGCCCAGCACCGGGAACACGGTATAGCCCGCCAGCACGGCCTCGACCGCGCGCAGGATTTCCTTGATGTCCTGGGTCTTGCTGACGAAGCCCTGCGCGCCCGCCTGCCACGAACGGCTGACGAACACGGCCGGGTCCAGCGCCGTCACCACCAGGATGCGCACCTGCGGATGGATCGCGCGCAGGCGCGGCGCCACGTCGAGCCCGCTCGAGCGCGGGATGTCGAGGTCGAGCAGCACCAGGTCCGGCATGCGTGCGCGCACCATTTCGATGGCGCATTGCCCGTTGTCCGCCTCGATCACCTCGTCGACGCCAAGCAGTTGCGACAGATGGTGCCGAAGCACCAACCGCATCGCCGGATGGTCGTCAACGATCAGGATGGTTGTCATGCGCGGGGTCCAGGTTCTAGGCAGGCATCGGCGGAGGCAACATCCCGATGCTGGAACGGGCTGGCAGGAACGGCGCATGCCGGTGCGCGATGCCACGCCAGTATAGGGAGCCGCAGGCGCGCACAGGATGGGAGGAATCCGCTTCGGTTGCAGCGAAAATCCTAGGCCCGCCTCAGACGCGCGGGACCGTCCGCGGGCCGCCCCGAAGCGCGTGTCCCTGCCCGCGGCAGGGGCAACGGGGAGCGGCCAGTGGTGCTACTCTATTCGGGCGTGTTTCATCCATGGAGAACACTGTGCCCCGCAAGACCCCCATCGAGCGCTACCGCAATATCGGCATCAGCGCGCATATCGACGCCGGCAAGACCACGACGACCGAGCGCATCCTGTTCTACACGGGCGTCAACCACAAGCTTGGCGAAGTGCACGATGGCGCGGCCACCATGGACTGGATGGAGCAGGAGCAGGAGCGCGGCATCACCATCACCTCGGCCGCCACCACCGCCTTCTGGAAAGGCATGGCCGGCAATTATCCCGAGCACCGCATCAACATCATCGATACGCCGGGGCACGTCGACTTCACCATCGAAGTCGAGCGCTCCATGCGCGTGCTGGACGGTGCCTGCATGGTCTACGACGCCGTCGGCGGGGTGCAGCCGCAATCCGAAACCGTCTGGCGCCAGGCCAACAAGTACGCGGTGCCGCGCATCGCGTTCGTCAACAAGATGGACCGCATCGGCGCCGACTTCTTCCGCGTGCAGGCGCAGATTGCCGAGCGCCTGCGCGGCCGCGCCGTGCCGATCCAGATTCCGCTGGGCGCCGAGGACCACTTCCAGGGCGTGGTCGACCTGGTCAAGATGAAGGCCATCGTCTGGGACGAGGCCAGCCAGGGCGTGCGCTTCGAGTACCAGGACATCCCCGCAGACCTGCTTGCCACCGCGCAGGAATGGCGCGACAAGATGGTCGAGGCCGCCGCCGAGGCCGACGAGGCGCTGCTGAACCAGTACCTGTCGGGCGAGCCGCTGACCGAGGACCAGATCAAGCAGGGCCTGCGCAAGCGCACCATCGCCAACGAGATCGTGCCGATGCTGTGCGGCAGCGCCTTCAAGAACAAGGGCGTGCAGAGCATGCTCGACGCGGTGATCGACTACCTGCCGTCGCCCGCCGACGTGCCCGCCATCCTGGGCCACACCGAGGACGACCGCGAGGCCGAGCGCCACCCCAGCGACGACGAGCCGTTCGCCGCGCTGGCGTTCAAGATCATGACCGACCCCTTTGTCGGCCAGCTGATCTTCTTCCGCGTGTATTCCGGCGTGGTCAGCTCGGGCGACAGCGTCTACAACCCGCTCAAGGGCAAGCGCGAGCGCCTGGGGCGCATCCTGCAGATGCACGCCAACGTGCGCCAGGAGATCAAGGAAGTGCGCGCCGGCGACATCGCCGCGGCGGTGGGCCTGAAGGAGGCCACCACCGGCGACACGCTGTGCGACCCCGACAAGGTCATCATCCTGGAGCGCATGAGCTTTCCCGAGCCGGTGATCTCGCAGGCGGTGGAGCCGAAGACCAAGGCCGACCAGGAGAAGATGGGCATCGCGCTGAACCGGCTGGCGCAGGAAGACCCGTCGTTCCGCGTGACCACGGACGAAGAGTCCGGGCAGACCATCATCTCCGGCATGGGCGAGCTGCACCTGGAAATCCTGGTCGACCGCATGCGGCGCGAATTCGGCGTCGAAGCCTCGGTCGGCAAGCCGCAGGTGGCGTACCGCGAGACCATCCGCCACGCCGCGCGCGACGTCGAGGGCAAGTTCATCAAGCAGTCGGGCGGGCGCGGCCAGTACGGCCACGTGGTGCTGAACCTGGAGCCGATGCCGCATGGCGGCGGCTACGAGTTCGTCGATGCGATCAAGGGCGGCGTGGTGCCGCGCGAGTTCATCCCCGCGGTGGACAAGGGCATCCGCGAGACCATGCAGTCGGGCGTGCTGGCGGGGTACCCGGTGGTCGACATCAAGGCCACGCTGGTATTCGGCTCTTACCACGACGTCGACTCGAACGAAAACGCGTTCCGCATGGCCGGCTCGATGGCGTTCAAGGAAGGCATGCGCCGCGCCCGGCCGACGCTGCTGGAGCCGATGATGGCGGTCGAGGTGGAGACGCCCGAGGAATTCACCGGCAACGTGATGGGCGATCTGTCGTCGCGCCGCGGCATGGTGCACGGCATGGAAGACATCGCCGGCGGCGGTGGCAAGATCGTGCGCGCCGAAGTGCCGCTGGCGACCATGTTCGGCTACTCCACCACGCTGCGCTCGCTGACGCAGGGACGCGCGACCTTCACCATGGAGTTCAAGCACTACGCCGAGGCCCCGGCCAATGTGGCGGAAGCGGTGATCTCGGCGAAGCGGGTGGGCTGAGGCGTCCGCCCCCGGCCGGTGTGTCGCGACCGAGTTCGTTGACGCGCCGGCCCTCTCCTCCACCCCTCTCCCGCATGCGGTAGAGGGGGCACACCAGCGGCCTGATCAGGCCAGCAACCAGCGCCGGACGAAGCACTTTTCAAGGGCGCTGACCCAGTGCGGGTAAACTACGCCCGGTTCGCCGCGCCGGGGACGACCCGGCATGCGCCTTCCAAGCCCGATCGGCCATTGCCGAAAAACGCTTGCCGAAGCGGGCGCCGGCGAACCCGCTTCATGGCCTTCGGGCCGCTCCCGTGGCGCCGGCAAGCGGCGCTGCCCAAGGCTTGCCCGGCAATACTGCCGGCATTCGCCGACCCTCCAGGCATCGTCGCCCGCTTCGACCCTCGCCCGGGCCACGCATCCGTTGCGCCAGGCCCGATGACGACCCGCGTGCCCCCGCGCGGGACTGGAACCCGCAGGCCATCGGCCTGACGGATCCGCTCCGGCACGCTACCGCGCCGTCCGGATCCGGCCCTCCGGAGGACCCTCCATGAAGAAGACAGCCAGCCACTGGCTGCCGGCGGCCGGGCTGTTGCCCGTCGCTGCCCTTATCACTGCCCTCACCGCGGGGCGCGCCCATGCGCAGCCGGGCGTCACCGTCTATGGCATCGTCAGCACGGCCGTGCGCTACACCTCGAACCTCGACGGCCATCACCACGACCAGGCGGCGCTGGTCTCCGGCGGCATGGTCGGCAGCCGCTTCGGCCTGAAGGGCGACGAAGACCTGGGCGGCGGCCGGCACGCCATCTTCCAGCTCGAGGCCGGCATCGGCAGCGACGACGGCCGCGCCAGCTACCAGGCGCTGTTTGGCCGCCAGGCCTATGCCGGCATGGCCGGCGACTGGGGCAGCCTGACCTTCGGCCGCCAGTACAACGCCCTGAACAATATCGGCTGGGCCTTCAATCCGCTGGACCAGGGCTGGGGCAACTTCTGGTCCGATCCGATCTACCTGGGCGGCGACATCTTCTTCCAGGACTATCGCATCGACCACAGCTTGGTCTACAAGAAAAGCGCCGGCCCGCTGACGCTGCAACTGGACTACGGCGCCGGCGGGCAAGCCGGCAGCCTGGCGCGCGGCGCCACGCTGGGCGGCGGGCTGATGCTGCAGCAGGGCGCGCTGGCGCTGGGCGCGGCCTATGACCAGCGCCGCAGCGCCGACGGCGGCCACACCGTCCGCAACTACGCCGTGGGCGGCTCCTACGCAGCCGGCAAGGCCACCTTCTACGTGGGCCACATGGGCCGGCGCGAATCGGCGCGAAATCCAGCCGCGGGCGGCGCGCGCTTCAACATCGCCTTCGCCGGGCTGGGCTACCAGCTCACGCCCGCGCTGCATCTGTCCGGCGCCTATTACCGCTACTGGCAGCGCGGCCACGTGACCACGCAGTTCCTGCAGGTGCCGGTGCTGCTGGGCAGCGGCAACGCCGACAGCGTCGCGGTGGTGGCCGACTACGCCCTGTCCCGGCGCACCAGCCTGTACCTGGAAGCCGACGTGGTGCGCGCGCGCGGCGGCGCGGTCGGCCGCGAGACCGAGTACTGGGCTGGCACGCCCGCCACCGACGTGGCGCGCAGCACGCGCGTGGGCGTGATGCTTGGCATGCGGCACCACTTCTGAAGCGGCTGCCGAATGCCGCGCGGCGTCCGTGCGGATGCGTTGTTTTTGCAAGCCACGCGAAAGAATTACCTCCGCGGGGGGTGCCAACGGGCGCGCAGCGGGGCGATCCACGTGGAAACCACGGCAAAGCGGCGCAGGCATGGTCATTGCGCACGCCAAGCATTCCACCGTCTCGCGACAAGGAGCACAGCATGCAAACGCAACCTCCCAGCAGTCAAGGCGCAGCCATCGTCGGTTCCGGCGTGGGCGAAGGCCCGGGCCCGGAAGTGATGGCGGCTTCCAGCCTGGATGGCACCAAGGCCTATTCATCCGATGGCGAACATGTCGGCAAGATCTCCGAAATCATGCTGGACGTGCCGCACGGGCGCATCGCCTATGCGGTGCTGACCACCGGCGGCTTCCTAGGCATGGGTGACACGCTGCACGCCATTCCGTGGAACGCGCTGGTCATGGATACGGACGAAAAGTGCTTCCGGATCGCCGTGACGGCGGACCGGATCAAGTCCGCGCCGGGCTTCAACAAGGACAGCTGGCCGAGCATGGCCGACCCGCAGTGGGGCAAGTCGCTGCACGAATACTACGGGCGCGACCCGTACTGGGTCTCTCCGCCGCTGTAAGCCCACACTAAGCCCACACTAAGCCCGCGGCAAGCTGATCGCAGCACGCTGCGAACCAGGGCCGCGAGTGCGCCGCGACAGGCGCCTCGCGGCCCGCTTGCATTGCACGGCAAGGCTAGGCACAGTCTGCCAAGACGCGCGGGCCGGACGCCGGGGCCGGCGTGCCCGAGAGACGACCATTAGGACACCCGCCGCCAGCATGACGCCCCTGCCATCTCCGCCGACCCCGGCCGAAACCGCAACTGCCGGCGCCAGCGCAGCGCCCGTCCCGCCCGGCGACATGCCCGGCTTTCTCTCCGGCGGTGGCGAGATGGGCGCGCTGATGCGCGGCTTCGACTGGGACTCGACCCCGCTGGGGCCCCCGCAAGGCTGGCCGAACAGCCTCAAGACCGCGATCCGCATCATGCTGACCTCGCGCCAGCCGATCTGGATCGGCTGGGGCGACGCCCTGCACTTCTTCTACAACGACGCCTACAAATCGATCATCGGCGGCAAGCACCCCGGCGCGCTCGGCCAGCCCACCTCCGTGGTGTGGCGCGAGATCTGGCCCGAGATCGGCCCCCTGCTGGCCACTGCCATGACCGGCAGCGAAGGCACCTTCGTCGAGCAGAAGCTGCTGATCATGGAGCGCAACGGCTACCCGGAGGAAACCTACTACACCTTCTCTTACAGCCCGGTGCCGGACGACCACGGCGGCACCGGCGGCATCATCTGCGCCAACAGCGACGACACCGAGCGCGTGCTGGCCGAGCGCCAGCTGAACGTGCTGCGCGACGTGGCGGCAACGGCCAGCGAGGCGCGCGCCTGGCGCGACGCGTGCGGGCGCGCCATGGCGGCGTTGTCGTCGGACCCGCGCGACATCGTGTTCGCGCTGCTGTACATTGCCGAGCCCGGCGCGCGCGAGCTGCAGCGCGCCGGCGCCATCGGCATCGGCGTCGGCATCGGCGTCGGCATCGGCGTCGATAGCGGCCACCCGGGCGCGCCGGCGCAGATCGCGCTGGACGCGCACTGGCCGTGGCCGGTGGCCGAAGTCCTGGCGCAGCAGCAGCCGGTGCTGCTCGACGGCCTGGCGGAGCGCTTCGCCGTACCGCTGCCGGGCGGTGCCTGGGGCGTGCCGCCGTCGCGCGCGGCCGTGATCGAGGTGGCGCCGTCGGGCAGCGCGTCGCATCGCGGCGTGCTGGTGGTCGGCCTGAATCCGTTCCGCCTGTTCGACGAGCGCTACCGCAGCTTCCTGACGCTGGCGGCGGGGCAGATCGGCGCCGCCATGCATTCGGCTCTGGCCTATGAGGCGGAGCGCAAGCGCGCCGAGGCGCTGGCCGAAATCGACCGCGCCAAGACCGCGTTCTTCTCCAATATCAGCCACGAGTTCCGCACGCCGCTGACGCTGATGCTGGGCCCGCTGGAAGAACTGGTGCGCCGCGCCGGTTCCGGCGAGGACCGCGCCATGCTGGAGATGACGCATCGCAACGGGCTGCGCCTGCTCAAGCTGGTCAATGCGCTGCTGGACTTCTCGCGCATCGAGTCCGGCCGCGTGACGATGCGGCGCCAGCCCACCGACGTGGCCGCGCTGACGGCGGACCTGGCCTCGCTGTTCCGCGCCAGCGTCGAAGCGGCCGGCATCACGCTGCGGGTCGACTGCCCGCCGCTGTGCCCGCCGCTGGCGCACGCCGTGGCGGTGGACCGCGACATGTGGGAGACCATCGTGCTGAACCTGGTCTCCAACGCCTTCAAGTTCACCTTCGCCGGCACCATCACCGTGGCGGTCGCGCCGCAGGGCGACGACGCCGTGGCGCTGACCGTGCGCGACACCGGCATCGGCATCCCGGCGGCGGAACTGCCGCGCATCTTCGAGCGCTTTCATCGCGTCGAAGGCGCCCAGGGCCGCAGCATCGAAGGCAGCGGCATCGGGCTGGCGCTGGTGCAGGAACTGGTGCGGCTGCATGGCGGCACCATCGACGTGCAGAGCACCCCCGGCGAGGGCACCTGTTTTACCGTGCGCCTGCCGGCCGGCGCCGACGTAGCCATGGATGCGGCCACTGAGGTGGCTGCGGAGGCCGACGCCGCGCCGCCGGCCAGCAGCGTGCAGGCGCGCGCCTATGTCGAGACCGCGCTGCGCTGGCCGCAGGTACGGATGCCGCCGGCAACGACCGTGACAGCGGATGAGCTTGCCTTGTCCGCCCCGCAAGGCGCGGCCGACGCCGCGGCCGGCGAGGCGGCGCATGGCAGCGCGCTGGTGCTGGTGGTGGACGACAACGACGACCTGCGCGACTACATGCGCCGCCTGCTGGGCGCCGCCGGCCATCGCGTCGCCGTGGCCGCCGACGGCGAGGCGGCGCTGGCGCTGGCGCGCGCGCACGCGCCGGCACTGGTGGTGTCGGACGTGATGATGCCGCGCCTGGACGGCTTTGGCCTGGTGCGCGCGCTGCGCGCCGATGCCGCGCTGAGCGACACGCCGGTGCTGCTGCTGTCCGCCCGCGCCGGCGAGGAGGCGCGCGTCAGCGGCCTGGGCAGCGGCGCCGACGACTACCTGGTCAAGCCCTTCTCCGCGCGGGAATTGCTGGCGCGCGTGGCCAGCAATCTGCGCCTCTCCGAGCTGCGCCGGGCCACCGAGCGCCGCCTGCAGGACCTCAACGCCTCGCTGGAACGCCGCGTCGCGCAGGCCGTGGCCGACCATGACCGGCTGTGGGAGCTGAGCGAAGACCTGCTGATCGTGGCGCGCTTCGATGGCTGCCTGCAGCGGGTCAGTCCGGCGTGGACGCGCACGCTCGGCCACGCGCCGCAGCAGGTGCTGGGACGCGCTTACTTATCGTTCATCTATCCCGACGACCTCGCCGGCGCCAGCGCGCAGCTCGACGCGCTGCGCCACGATGGCGTGCCGGTGCGCTTCGAATGCCGGCAGCAGCGCGCCGACGGCGCACTGCGCTGGCTGGCCTGGACGCTGTCGGTCGATCCGGCCAACGGCCATGTCCATGGCGTCGGCCGCGATGTCACCGGCGACCGCGAAGCGCAGGCCGCGCTGCGCCACGCCGACGAGGCCCTGCGCACGGCGCAGAAGATGGAGGCGATCGGCAACCTGACCGGCGGCGTCGCGCATGATTTCAACAACCTGCTGCAGGTGATCGGCGGCAACCTGCAGTTGCTGACGCGCGACCTCGCCGGCGATGACCGCGCCGGGCCGCGCCTGCGCAACGCGCTGGCCGGGGTCGCGCGCGGCGCCAAGCTGGCATCGCAGCTGCTGGCGTTCGGGCGGCGCCAGCCGCTGGCGCCGCGGGTGGTCAACCTGGGCCGGCTGGTGCGCACGCTGGACGACATGCTGCGCCGGGCGCTGGGCGACGGCATCGAGGTCGAAACCGTGGTCGCGCCCGACCTGTGGAACACGCTGGTCGACCCCTTCCAGGTCGAGAATGCGCTGCTGAACCTGGCGATCAACGCGCGCGACGCCATGCAAGGGCACGGGCGCCTGACCATCGCGGCGCGCAATGCGCGGCCGGGCGAAGCCACCAACGAAACCGCCAACGAAGCCGCGCCAGCCGCGCCGATGCAGTATGTGCTGCTGTCGGTCACCGACACCGGCGTGGGCATGCCGCCCGAGGTGCAGGAACGCGTGTTCGAGCCCTTCTTCACCACCAAGCCCGAGGGCCAGGGCACCGGCCTGGGCCTGAGCATGGTGTATGGCTTTATCCGCCAGTCCGACGGACACGTGAAGATCACCAGCGAGCCCGGGCGCGGCACCACGGTCACGCTGTTCCTGCCGCGCGTGCTTCGGGACGAAGACCCGGATATCGAACTGGACGCCGGCCCGGCGCGCGGCGGCAGCGAGACCGTGCTGGTGGTGGAAGACGACGAGGACGTGCGCGCCACCGTGGTCGAGATGCTGGCCAGCCTGGGCTACCACGTGCTGCGCGCGCGCGACGCGCACAGCGCGCTGGCCATCGTCGAGCGCGGCATGCCGGTGGACCTGCTGTTCAGCGACGTGGTGATGCCCGGCCCGCTGCGCAGCACGGAACTGGCGCGCAAGCTGCGCGAACGGATGCCGGACGTGGGCGTGCTGTTCACCTCGGGCTATGCCGACAGCGTCATCGTGCATGACGGACGCCTCGATGCCGGCATCGAACTGCTCAGCAAGCCCTACACGCATGAGGCGCTGGCGCGCAAGGTGCGCCACGTGCTGGCCAATCGCAGCCAGCGCGCGGCGACGGCCGCGGCGGGCCAGCACCTGGCGCCAGTCGGCCACGCGCCGGACGCCGCGCCGCTGCGCGTGCTGTGCGTCGACGACGACGCGCTGGTACGCGCCGGCACCGCGGAAGTGCTGCGTGCCTATGGCGTGCACGCGCTGGAAGCGGACAGTGAGAGCGCGGCGCTCGCCGTGCTGGCCGGCAACGCGGTCGACGTGCTGCTGACCGACGTCGCGCTGGCCGGGGATTCCGGCGTGGACCTGGCGCTGGCGGCACGCTCGCGCCATCCGGGGCTGGGCGTGGTGTTCGCCACCGGCTATGCGCTGGAGCTGACGCCGGCACAGCGCGCCGCGCTGGGCGCGGTGGCGGTGCTGCGCAAGCCCTATCCGCCGCAGACGCTGCTCGAAGTCCTGCGCGATGTCGCCGCCGAGATCCGGGGCGATGCCGCGCAGGCCGAAGCGCCCGGCCGGCCACAACCGGCAAGCTGAGCACGCCGCGGCGCGAGCGCCAGGCGCCGCGGCTCAGCCGGCAAGCCGCCAGGCGGCGCCGGCCAGCCCGACGAGCGCCACGCCGGGCAGCAGGCGCGGCACCGCGCGCGGCGCGTAGGACAGGCCCAGCGCCACGGCGATGGCACTGGCCGTCAGCGTGCCGACCCACGACACCGTGCCCATCGGCCCGCCCTGCGCGGCGATATGCAGTCCCCACGCCAGTGCCAGCGCCACCGCGCCCTGCAGGCGCAAGCGCGCCACCGCGCCGCGCGACGGCATGCTGCCGCGGCCATGGATATCGGCATGATGGCGCTCGAGCGACAGCGCCAGCGCGGCAAACCCGGCCAGCGACAGCGCGAACCCAGCCAGCGCGGTCATGCGGCCTCCTGCGTGGTGGCGGCGACGTTGCGCGGCCGCGATGCCACGCGTGCGCCCATGGCTTGCCGGCGGCCCGTGATCCAGGCCGCGGCGCCAAGCGCCAGCCCCAGCGCCAGCGACACCAGGTCGAAGCCGGCCACGGCCGCCGGACCACGCCCCTGCAGCAGCGTCACGCCCAGGTGCGAGCCGGTGGTCAGCGCATTGAGCAGCGGGAGGGTGCCGAACAATGCCGCGCCAGCCCACAGCTGCGCACGCCACATGGCGCGCGTGGGCCGGCACAGCGCCAGCAGCGCGCACGCGGCCCAGGCCATGAAGAACCAGCGGATCTCGGCCTCGGGCCGCTGCGCCATTGCCACCGGCAACAGCCGGTTGGCCCAGAAATAGCTGGCAAAGGCCACCGGCAGGCCGGCAATGGCGCCGATATTGAGCGCCTCGACCAGGCGCAGCCCGAATCCGGGCCGGCCCCGCGCCGCGATGGCCTTGGCCTGCTGCTGGCGCGTGCGCACCGCCCACAAAATGGCGCCGGTGGCGACCATGGCGCAGCCCGCCAGCCCGCACAGGAAGAACAGCGCGCGCAGGCCGGGGGGTGCAAAGCTGGCGATATGCAGGCCGGTCATGACGCTGCGCGTCATTTCGGCGGCGGACTTGTCTTCGGCATACGCGCCCAGCAGGGCGCCGCTGGCACCCGCGAATTCGAGCGCGAGCGGATCGTGCGACAGCGTCGCGGGCTCGGCGCGCGAGAGCGTCACGGTCGCGTTGGCATCGCCCGGCAGGTTGACCACGATGCGGCGCACCTGCCCGCCCTGCCACGCGCGCCCGGCCTGCGCCATCATGTCCGGCACGCTCGCCAGCGGCGCGGCCGTGCCGGCGGCCTTGGGCGGCAGCGGGCGCAGCCTGGTCTGCGCCTGGAACGCGCGCAGGTCGCCGCCGTATGCCGCCTCGACGCCCCACGGCATGTACATGAACAGCAGCGTGACCAGCCCGGTGTAGGTGATCATCAGGTGGAACGGCAGCGGCAGCACCGCCAGCGCGTTGTGCGCATCGAGCCAGGAGCGCTGGCCCTTGCCGCGCCGGAACGTAAAGAAGTCGGCAAAGATGCGGCGATGGGTGATTACGCCGCTGACGATCGCCACCAGCATGAACATGGCGCAGAAGCCGGCGATCCAGCGCGCCCACTTGGCCGGCATGTAATGCAGGTCGAAGTGCAAGCGGTAGAGGAACTCGCCGCCGCGGGTTTCGCGCGCGGCCTGCAGCGGCGCACCGGTGGCCGGATCGAGCAGGCGCGTGTCGAAGCGGCGCGGCTTGCCGTCGGCATCGCGCGGCGCCTGCCCCGGCTTGTAGGTCCACAGCACATTGACCGCGTCGCGCCGCGCATCGGGCAGCGTGACGATCCAGCGCGCGGCATCGGGCGCCTGATGCTCCAGATAGCGCAACGCGTTTTGTGCCATCTGCGCGGCCGGAACCTGCGCGGCATCGGCGGGTGCGGTGCGATGCAGCTCCGGCCGCATCCACAGCGAAATCTCTTCCTTGTAGTAACTGGCGGTGCCGCCGCAGAACATCAGGAACAACACCCAGCACACCAGCAGGCCGCTCCAGGTGTGGAGCCATGCCATCGACTGCCTGAATCCCGCGCGCATCACGCCCCCCGTCCGAGCGCCAGCGTGGCCGACAGCAGCGCGGCCGGCAGCGCCAGGCCCGCCCATGCACGCCAGGCGCTACGCACCGCAAACACCCAGACCGCCGCGCCGGCATAGATGGCGAACGACAGCAGCGTCGCCGTGGTCACGGCATCGTGCCGCGCCATCGGCAGATAGCGCGCCAGCACCGCGGTGGCCAGCGCGGCCAGCGCATAGCCGCCGGCAATGGCGGCAACGGCGCGCACGCCTACGCCCGCGCGATAGCGCCACCCGCTAGCCTGCAGCGCCTTGCTCACGCCGGCACCCGCAGCGCCCCATATGCGGCGGCATTTTCAGCGCCAGCGGCGTGGCTGAGAGGACAAAGATGGCAAGCGGCAAAGGAAGCGGCGGGCATGGAGCGATGCGGGCAGGAAACGACCACAAATGATAACAATTCGCATTTCCAACCTCAAGGCAATCCCTGCCCGCCGCCTGGACAGCGCCGCGATTCGTTTTTTCAATTTTTTTGAACAACAATGACAATGAATGTCGGCAGAAAGCATCACGGCGTTCGCTATAGTTCTGCACATGGCAGCGCGACACAAACAAGCGCCGCTACAAACAATCAACAATTTTGAATCCGTCTTAGGAGAACATCATGTCGAACGCCAAGCTCGAAGTCCTGACCCCGCGCAACAGCCAGCTGATCATCATCGACCACCAGCCGCAGATGGCCTTCGGGGTTCAGTCGATGGACCGCCAGGCCATGAAGAACAACGTGATCGGGCTGGCCAAGGCGGCCCGGGTGTTCGACGTGCCGACCACCATCACCACGGTCGAGAGCGATTCGTTCTCGGGCTACACCTACCCCGAGTTGCTGGATGTGTTTCCCGGCAAGCAGACCCTCGAGCGCACCTCGATGAATTCGTGGGACGACCAGAAGGTGCGCGACGCACTGCAGGCCGCCGGGCGCAAGAAGGTGGTGGTGGCCGGACTCTGGACCGAAGTCTGCAACACCACCTTCGCGCTGAGCGCGATGCTGGAAGGCGACTACGAGATCTACATGGTTGCCGACGCCTCGGGCGGCACCAGCAAGGAAGCGCACGACTACGCCATGCAGCGCATGATCCAGGCCGGCGTGGTGCCGGTGACGTGGCAGCAGGTCCTGCTGGAGTGGCAGCGCGACTGGAAGAACCGCGACACCTATGACGCCGTCACCGGCATCGCCAAGGAACACTCGGGCGCCTACGGCATGGGCATCGACTACGCCTACACCATGGTGCACAAGGTCGCGCAACGCACCGCCACGCCGCACGCATCGATCGCCCCGGTCCACGCACCGGTGATCGAGCGCTGATCCACTCAGCCAGCCTCTGACAGGAGACCACACCATGAAGCCAAGCCGAAGCCTCGCCCATGGCGCGCTGCTGCTCGGATGCTGGCTGGCCATCGGCACCTCGAGCCTGGCCGCCGCGGCCATCGTCGCGCAGACGCTGGCCTGAGCGGCGGTACGCTGCCGGCAAGACGCCGCAGCCGCGGCCCGGCTAGCGCCGGTGCGCGAACATCGACATATGCCGGCCGATATGGTCGAGCAGTTCCAGCGCTGCCGCGGGCAGGGGCCGCCCGGCCTTCACCAGCAGCCGGGCCTGGGTGCCTGAAAACAAGGGATGGTCCAAAGGCACCACCGCCAGCGTGCCCGCCGCGATCTCGCGATACGCGGCGAACTCGCCGATCAGCGTCATGTACTGGTCGTAGGCGACGAACTGCTTCAGCGCGGTCAGTGAGTTGCTGACCAGCGTCGCGCGGATCGAGACGTTCTCGGCGAACTCGACCATACGCAAGGCATGGCCAACGCCGAACGATGCCGGCATCATGGCCAGCGGATAGGCCTGCAGGTCGGCGACACTGGCCGCGCCGCCGCGCAGCGCCAGCGGGTGGTCGGGCCTGACCAGCAGCACCACCGGCTGCGACGCGCTCGCGCGATACTCGATGCGCGGGTGCGGCGGCGGATTGTAGGCCAGGCCGATATGCGCGCGGCTTTCCGCCACTTCCTCCAGCACGCCATCGACCGCAAGGATGTCCATGCGGATATCCAGGCGCGGATAGCGCGCACAGAACCGCGCCAGCACTTCGTTGACGAGCAGGTCGACGTAGCCCTCGCTCAGGACCAGCCTGACCTCGCCTTGCTGCAACCCCTGCAGCGCGTGCAGCTGGTCTTCCAGCTTCTCCTGGTGCGAACGGTAGCCGCGCCAGAATTCCACCAGGTGCGCCGCCGCGGCGGTGGGCCGAAGCCCGCGTGGCTCGCGCTCGAACAGCAGCGCGCCCAGCTCTTCCTCCAGCAGCCGGATCTGCCGCGTGATCACCGAGGGCGATGTGTTCAGGCTGTCCGCCGCGCCGCGGATGGTGCCGTGCGCCAGCACTTCACGGAAGTATCGCAGCCGCTGCTGATTGATCTCTCGCATGTCGAACGCCTGTTCCGCCGTTTTTCCGCAGCGGTAACGATACCCGAACGCGCCTCGCCTTGCTTGCCATGGGCAGCGTGAGCCACCTCGACCGGTGCGTTGCCCGGAACAGAACGAAGTGTGGCCCGAGTTGCTGTTTGCCAGCCCGCCCGCGGCTGCCACGATTCAGCACACGAGGGACACGACCAAGCCCCACCGAGCCCACCGGGCCGCAACCACACCGGAGACAGCGAGCATGCTAGCCATCCCTACCGCGGGCGCCATGGACGGCGCTTCCAGCCTTTACAGCCGGATCAACTGGCGCCTGTTGCCCTTCCTGCTGGTGTGCTACCTGTTCGCCTACCTGGACCGGGTTAACGTCGGCTTTGCCAAGCTGCAGATGCAAAGCGACCTGGGCTTTTCCGACGCGGCCTACGGCGTGGGCGCCGGCATCTTCTTCGTGGGCTATGTGCTGTTCGAACTGCCGAGCAACCTGATGCTGCCGCGGGTCGGCGCCCGCAAGACCTTCAGCCGGATCCTGGTGCTGTGGGGGCTTACCTCGGCCTGCATGGTGTTCGTGCGGGACGTGCCGACGTTCTACGCGTTGCGCTTCCTGCTCGGCGTGTTCGAGGCCGGCTTCGCGCCCGGCATGATCTATTACCTGTCGTGCTGGTACGGTCCGCAACGCATGGCGCGCGCCATCGCCATCGTGTTCCTGGCGGGACCGATCGGCGGGATCGTCGGCGCGCCGGCGTCGGCATGGCTGATGACCGCGCTGGCGGGCTATGGCGGACTGGCGGGCTGGCAATGGATGTTCCTGGTCGAGGGCCTGCCTTGCGTGCTGCTCGGCATGCTGGCGCTGTCGCTGGTGCCGGACCGCCCGGCGCAGGCGAACTGGCTCAGCGACGCCGAACGGCGCCTGCTGGAAGCCGAACTGGGGCCGGTCGCCGCGCACAAGCATGGCTTCGGCGCCGTGGCCCGCGACCCGCGCGTCTATGTGCTGGCGCTGGCCTACTTCTGCATCATCGCGGCGATCTACGCCATCAGCTTCTGGCTGCCGACCATGATCAAGGCGCAGGGCGTGGACGATACCGTGCGGCTCGGCTGGTATGCGGCCATCCCCTACGTGGCGGCGGCGTTCGGCATGTACTACATGGGCCGCAAGTCCGACCGCTCGGGCGAGCGGCGCCTGCACTGCGCGCTGCCGGCACTGGCGGCAGCCATGCTGCTGGCGGCCTCGGTGCTGGCGGACGGCAACCTGGTGGCGACGCTGGTGCTGCTGACGCTCGCCACCATGGGACTGTGGATGGCGTACACCGTGTTCTGGGCCATGCCGGCCGAATACATCCAGGGCCCGGCGGCGGCGGGCGGCATTGCGCTGATCAACACCATCGGCCTGTCGGGCGGCTTCTGGGGACCGGCCACCATCGGCTGGACCAAGACCGCGACCGGCAACCTCCATCTCGGCATGCTGATGATGGCCGCGTTGCCGCTGCTGGCGGCCGTCATCATCCTGTGCAACAAGCTGCCCGCACGCCGCTGATGCGGCATCGCGACGCCGTGATCCCGACCATCACTCACCAAGGAGTTCCCGTGCAACTTCATCTTTCAACCTGGGCGGAGATCGAGCAATACCTGGCCCGCAGCCGTACCATCGTGATCCCCATCGGCTCGAACGAACAACATGGGCCGACCGGTCTGCTCGGCACCGACTGGCTGTGCCCGCAGATCATTGCCGGCGAGGCGGAGCAGCAGGCCGATATCCTGGTGGCGCCGACCTTCAATATCGGCATGGCGCAGCATCACCTGGCGTTCGCCGGGACGATTTCGCTGCGTCCGTCGACCTTCATCGCCGCGATCGGCGACTGGGTACGCTCGCTGGCAGGACATGGCTTCGAGAAGCTGCTGTTCCTGAATGGCCATGGCGGCAACGTTGCCTCGATCGATGCGGCCTTCTCCGAGCTCTACGCCGAAGCCAGCTTCGCCAGGCGCCGCGCCGGCTTTGCGCTGAAGCTGTGCAACTGGTGGGACCTGCCTGGCGTGGGCGAGCTGGCGCGCGACCAGTTCCCGACCGGCCACGGCTCGCACGCCACGCCTTCCGAAATCGCGATCACCCAGTGGGCCTTTCCGGATGCGCGCAAGCATGCCGACTATGCACCACGGATCGCGCCCAGCGGCCCGATACGCGAGGCGCTGGACTTCCGCGCGCGCTATCCGGACGGCCGCATCGGCTCGGACCCCGGACTGGCAACGGCCGAGAAAGGCGCTGCTCTGGTCCGGCTGGCGGCGCAGAGCCTGGTCCGGGAACTGGACGCGTTCGGCCGCGAACCGATGCCGGACTGAGGTCGCGGGCAGGCGTATGGGGGGCTGCGGGCCGGGACTGGTTACGTCATGTATCAAGTCCTGTTCCCGCCGATGGCTTTATCGCGTGCCGGCGAGCCCCTAGAGTCTGCCGTGTGAGCCATGACACCTTTGGATTGGGAGCCACCATGTCTGTCCAGCAACGACTCGCTGCGCGCGGCCTGGCACTGCCGCAACCACCTCAACCTTTGGGCAGCTATACCGCGGTCAGCCAGGCCGGCGACCTGCTGTTCATTTCCGGGCAGCTGCCGCTGCAGGACGGCAAGGTGATCTGGCAGGGCCAGGTCGGCAAGGACCTGAGCGTCGACGAAGGCAGGCGTGCCGCCGAACTGGCCGCGCTCAACGTGCTGGCGCAGATCGACGCGCACCTGGGCGGCTTTGCGCGGCTCGATCACCTCGTGCGGGTCGACGGCCACATTGCCAGCGCGCCCGGATGGTTCGCGCAGCCGGCCGTGCTCGACGCGGCGTCGGACCTGTTCCGCGACGTGCTGGGCGACAAGGCCGGGCACGCGCGCACGATCTCTTCGCACCTCCAGCAGCCGGGCAACGCGGCCGTGATCCTGGTGGTCATCGCCCAGGTCCGGCCGGCATGAGCCGACTGCTACGCCGAGAATTTTTCGAGCAGGAAGTCAACGAAGACCCGGACCCGGCGCGTGACATGGCGCGCGGACGGGTATAGCAGCACGAACGGGCGCGCGCTGCCGCCGTAGTCGCGCAGCACTTCCACCAGCGTGCCGTCGCGCAGGTCCTGTTCCACCACGAAGCGATAGGTCTGGAACAGGCCGGCGCCGGCGCGCACCAGCGTGGCGCCGCCAAGGATATCCTCCGACGCCGTGTACGAGCCGGTCGTGACGATATCGGTTTCCGCGCCGTCGACCTGGAGGGTCCAGGGAATCCTGCGTCCGCTGCTGGGGCGCTCGAACTGGATGCACTCATGCCGCAGCAGATCTTCCGGCGTTTGCGGCGTGCCGGCCTGCCGCAGGTACGCGGGCGCCGCCACCACCACTAGCTCGGCGTCCTCGAGCTTGCGCGCGATCAGGTTCGAGTCGTCCGGCGCGCGTCCGCGGACGCATAGGTCATAGGTGTCATCGGCGAAATCCACATTGCGGTTGCTGATGTGCACGTCGATCTGGACCTCCGGGTACCGGGCCCGGAATGCCGGCAGCACCGGCAACACGCGATAGTGGGCATACGGCGTCGGCAGGCTGATGCGCAGCCGCCCGGCCGGCGTCGCATGCTGGCCGCCGATCTGCCGCTCGGCATCGACCAGCTGCGCCAGCGCGGCGTGGCTCTGCTCGAAGTACAGGCGGCCTTCGTCGGTCAGGCGGATCTGCCGCGTGGTGCGCACGAACAGCCGCACGCCCAGCCTCTCCTCCAATCGCTGCACGGTACGGCTGACTGCGGGCGGCGTCACGCCGGCGGCGACCGCGGCCGCGGTAAAGCTGCCCAGTTCCGCGGCCAGGCAAAACAGTTCGATGCTGCCGAGCTGGAGGTCATCGAATTGGCGTTTCATGGCTTCCCCCTGCTGGTGACGGACCTCGCCCGGTATCCGGGGCAGTCGCCATCATAGGTTCGCGCCCCGACGAAGTCGACTGACGCGCCCGTGCATTAGTACGCGCCGCGCATAACTGTTTGTCCGGCCGGTGCCTTCGAAAGCCCGACCCGAGCCTCTAGATTGGAACCCATCGGCGCCGCGGGCCCGATCGGCACGCTAGCCGGACCAACCTACATCGAGGTGAAAACATGAGTGCAGCACAGAAAGTCGTCGTCATCACAGGCGCATCGCAGGGCATCGGCGCGGAACTGGTCAAGGCCTTCCGCGAACGCGGCGATCGCGTCGTCGCCACGGCGCGCAGCATCCGGCCGTCCGAAGACCAAGACCTGCTGGCCGTCGCCGGAGACCTGGCCGACCCGGCCACCGCGCGCCGCGTCATCGCCGAGGGCGTGGCCAGATTCGGCCGGATCGATACGCTCGTCAACAACGCCGGCATCTTCGTCGCCAGGCCGTTCACCAGCTATACCGGCGCGGACTACGCCGCGGTCACCGGCATCAACCTGGCCGGCTTTTTCCATATCACGCAGCTGGCCGTCGCCGAGATGGAGAAACAGCGCAGCGGCCACGTGGTCAGCATCACCACCAGCCTGGTCGACCATGCCCTCAGCGGGGTGCCATCGGTACTGGCGTCACTGACCAAGGGCGGCCTGAACGCGGCCACCCGGTCGCTGGCGATCGAATACGCCCGCACCGGCATCCGCGCCAACGCCGTCTCGCCCGGCATCATCAAGTCGCCGATGCACCCGGCCGAGACCCACGCGGCCCTGGGCGCGCTGCACCCGATGGGCCATATGGGCGAGATGCGCGATATCGTCGACGCCGTGCTGTACCTGGATTCTGCGCCGTTCGTGACCGGCGAGATCCTGCACGTCGACGGCGGGCAGAGCGCCGGCCATTGACCACGCGGCATGCGACCGCGGCAGCCCAGGGCTGCCGCGGTCATGACATGCAGGATGGGGGCTGCCTCGCGATGAGGCAGCCCCTTGCTTCAGACCAGCCGGGTCTCGACGTGGATGTTGCCGCCCAGCGCCTTGGAGTACGGGCAGGTCTGGTGCGCGGTATCGACCAGTGCCTGCGCCAGCTCGCGCTCGATGCCGGGAATGCTGACATGGAGTCGGGCCTGCAGCAGGTAGGCGTCGCCCGCCGTGCCCAGGTCGACCTCGGCGTCGACCGACAGGTCCGACGGCAGCTTGACCTGCCGCTTGCCGGCGGCCAGCCCGATCGCGCCGATAAAGCACGCCGACCAGCCCGCTGCCAGCAATTGCTCCGGGTTGGTGCCCGCGCCGCGCGAGCCTGGCGAGGACAGCTGCAGGTTCAGGCGGCCGTCGTCGCTGCGCGCCTCGCCGTCGCGGCCGCCCGCGGTGATATGGACCTTGCCGGTGTACAGCACTTTCTCGATACGGGTCATGTCTGGTTCCTGTTGGATGGTGTTGGTGGTGATGAAGCAGGCCGGCGCGCCGGCCCGCACGGCTCAGGCGTAGGCGCCGTCGAGATACGGATCGACGCTGCGCGCCGGGTCCGCCGACACGCCGCTGCGGTCGAGCCCGGCCACGGAGCGGGCGCCGTCGGTGTAGGGATCGACGTTGCGCGCACCGTCGCTGAACGGATCGACGCTGCGGGCGCCATCGCTGTACGGGCTGCGCGGCTCCTGCACCGAGCGCGCGCCCTCGCTGTACGGGTCGCGGGCATCCACCGCGCTGCGGGCACCGTCGGTGAACGGGTCGCGTGCGCCGGCGGCAGAGAAGCTGGCGGCCTGGGCGCCGGCAGCGGCGGCAGCGAGGGCGAGGGCGAGGACAAAGCGGCGGGCGATTTGGGTAGTCATGATCGGCTTCCTTAAGTACACGTTGAGGGTTGAGCGGGCCGGCTTTCGCTTTCGGGGTATCCGACGCCGCGGCCACGGAACGTATTTAAGGTGACCGGTGTATCGGCCATGTAGCCAATGCGGGCTGCCTTTGTCAGCCGCCGTGTCGCAGCGGAGGCGGGATACAAAGCGGTACAAAGTGACGGCTTGGTGCGCGACCGTCGCCGCGGCTAACTGGCTGCCGCGCCTTGCCCGGCACCCAGGCCGAGGCGCCCTGCCTCCTCGCGCAGCGCGCGCACAAACGCGTGCACGACCTCGCCCGCCCCGCCCTGGCGCCATACCGCGCCCACCGGCCCGAACGATTCGGCGTCGGCCACCGGCAGCACGCACAGCAGACCCAGCGCTTCGAGGTGGCGCGCCATCGCGCCGGAACAGACCCCGATGTAATCGGTGCCGCGCAGCACCGACTCCAGCGTCAGCACGGAACCGGTTTCCACGCGCGGCTGCAGCCCGGCAGCGCCGCGTTCCAGCAGCACGGTGTCGAGCCGGGTCCGCATCAGCGTTTCGCGCGGCGGCATCGCCCACGGAAAATCGAACAGATCGCGCCAGGCGATGCGCTGGCGTCCGGCCAGCGGATGATGCCGTGCCACCACCACGCCGATGCCATCCTCGAACAGCACCTCGTGCGCCAGGTGGGAGCCATAGGCACGCGCGTCGATGGAGCCGACGATGACGTCGTAGTCGCGCCGCTCGAGCCGCTCCAGCAAGGTATTGAAGACGCCTTCCGTGACCGCGATCTGCACGTTGGGCTGCGCCTGCTGGAAGCTGACGATGGCGCGCGGCACCAGGTGCGCCACGCCGGCAAAAACGCTGCCCACATGCAGCCGCGCCACCGCGCCCTTGGCAATCGAGCCCAGTTCTTCATGTGCGCGCGACACCTCGCCCAGCACGCGGACCGCCAGCTTGCGCACCGCCTCGCCGGCGGGCGTGAGCTGCAGGCGCCGCCCGCGCACCAGCAGCCGCGCGCCGGCTAGCGCTTCCATCTCGCCCAGCCAGTGCGACATCGCCGATTGCGTCATGTGCAGCCGCTGCGCCGCCGCGGACAGCGTCCCGGCGTCCAGCAGGATCAGGAAGGATTCGAGATGCCGCATGCGCAGCCGGCGCGCCCAGGCCACGCTATCCGCAGGATCAGTCATGAGTTTTTACTCATATATCTATCGGAACAATTCACTGGCGCTCATGGTAAGCCAATTCAATAATGCGCAGGAGTTCCCGGGCCTTCTCAGCTTCCTCACATTGTTCTCAGGCTTTATACCTATGAAGAAACTCTCAGTTGTTTCGCACCTGGCCGTGGCGGCGATCGCCCTGGGCCTGGCTCTGCCCGCCTGGAGCTGCGGCGAGGCGGGCTCGAACCGGCCCATCCGCCTGGTGGTATCCCAGCAAGCCGGCGGCAGCACCGACACCATCGCGCGCATGTGGGCCGAGCATGCGGGCAAGGAACTCGGCACCACGGTGGTGGTGGAGAACAAGCCCGGCGCCGGCGGCGTCATTGCCGCCAAGTCGGTGCTGGCGCAACCGGCGGACGGCTGCACGCTGTTCCTGGCGGGCGTGTCGCAGATGGTGCTGAACAAGTTCGCCTACGCGCCGCTGGCCTACTCGCCCGAGAAGGATTTCACACCGGTGGCGACGCTGACCAACGTGCCGTTCGTGCTGGTGGCCAATCCGCAGAGCGGGCTGCGCACGCTGGACAACCTCAGCGAAGCGGCGCGCGCCAAACCCGGTGCGATCAATTTCGCCTCGTCGGGACTTGGCAATTCGACCCACCTCGTGGTCGAGATGCTGCTCAAGCAGCGCGGCCTGCGCATGACCCACGTCCCCTACAAGGGCGAGCCCGACGGTGTGATCGCCACGGTCTCGGGTGAAACGCAGGTGATGGCGCCGGTGCTCAGCACCGCCTTGCCGCAGATTCGCGCCGGCAAGCTGGTGCCGCTGGTGGTGTTCGCCGCCAAACGCGTGCCGGACCTGCCCGACGTGCCGGCAGCGCCGGAAATCGGGCTGAAGGGCTTCGAGGACATCGGCTGGTCGGGCATCGCCGCCAAGGCCGGCACGCCCGCGGAACCGATCCGGCGCATGCATGCGGCCACGCAGAAATTCCTCTCGGATCCCACGGTGGTCGACAAGCTCCGCGCGATGCAGGTCACGCCGATGCCAGGCCCGGTCGGCAAGCTGGCCGAGCTGACCGCGCGCGACACGGTCAAGTGGAAGGACGCCATCGGCGACCTGAACCTGCGCGCCAACTGAAGCGCACCCGACACCAGATCCCGAGGTAACAATGAAAAAAGGCATGGTCGTCTGCCCGCAGCCCGAGGCGGCGGAAGCAGGCATCGAAATCCTGCGGGCCGGCGGCAATGCGGCGGACGCCGCGGTCGCCTGCGCGTTTGCCCAGGCCGTGGTCGATCCGCTGATGTGCGGCATCGCCGGGTTCGGCACGGCCGCGGTGTATATGCCGTCGCACCAGGCGCACGAGTACATCGACTTCCACGCCACCGCGCCGGCGCGCGCCACCCCGGACATGTGGGCCGACAAGCTGGAAGGCGAGGCTCGCGACGGCTTCGGCTTCTTCGTCAAGGACCGGCTCAACGACATCGGCTACCAGTCGGTCGCCACGCCGGGCACGCTGCGCGGCCTGGAGGCGATTCACCGCGGCTACGGCAGGCTGCCGTGGCGGGAAGTCATCGCGCCGGCGATCCGCTGGGCGCGCCAGGGCTATTTCGTGCGGCCGGGGATGTATGCGTTCTGGATCGACGAGGGCACGCTCGGCCGCGCCAGCAACCGCGAACGCCTGGCGTACAGCGCCGATGGCCGGCGCCTCTATTGCCGTGAAGACGGCTCGCCCAAGACCATCGGCACGCCGCTGCACAATCCAGATTTCGGCGACACGCTCGAGCAGATCGCGCGCGAGGGCGCGGACGCGTTCTATCTGCACGATATCGCCGGGCGCATCGTCGCCGACATGGAGGCCAACGGCGGGCTGCTGTCGCGCGCGGACCTGGCGGGCTACCGGGTCGAGCGCACCGCGCCGCTGGCCGGCACCTATCGCGATCGCACCATCACCACCAACCAGCCGCCGGGCGGCGGCGTGATGCTGATCGAGATGCTGAACATCCTCGAGCGCTTCGACCTGGCCCGGATCGGCCACAACACCGCGGAATACCTGCGCATTGTCTGCGAGGCGATGAAGGCGGCCACGCGCGACAAGGATCTGCACGTCGGCGATCCGGCCTTTGTCGAGGTGCCGCTGGCGCGCCTGCTCGACAAGGGCTATGCCCGCGAGCTCGCCGCGGGCATCGTTGCCGGCGACAGGATCGACATTGCCCGCGTCAATCCCGGCCATGTGGTGCCGCGCGATACCACGCATCTGTCGGTGGTCGATGGCGAGGGCAACTGCATTGCGCTGACGCATTCGCTGGCGATGCCGTCGGGGGTCATGACGCCGGGCCTCGGCTTCCTGCACAACGGCTGCATGGGCGTGTTCGATCCGCGCCCGGGCCGCGCGGGCAGCATCGCGCCGGGCAAGCGGCGCTTCACCTCGTCGTGCCCTTCGATCGTGTTCCGCGACGGCAAACCGGAGATCGTGCTTGGCGCACCGGGCGGCACCCAGATCGCGATGGGCGTGCTGCAGGCCATCCTGAACGTGGTGGACTTCGGCATGGCGATGCAGTCCGCCGTGTCGGCGCCACGCTTCTCGTCGACCAGCAATGCCATCGACGTCTGCAACCGGATTCCGCGCTATCTCACCGCGGAACTGGAAGCGCAAGGCTATGAGGTGATTCGCAATCCGTACAACTACACCATTGCCTGGGTGCACGCGATCCGGCTGGTGAACGGCGAGCTCGATGGCGGCGCGGACCCGGGGCGCGACGGGGTGGCGCTGGAGACGGCGATCGCCTGAGCGGGTGTCGCAGAACGGTAATCACGCCTGCCGAAAAATTTTCCTTGTAATGAGATCGATTCCCATTTACTATTCGATCACTGCCTGACGCACGGTGCACCGAAGCAAGCACCGGACGGCGCGGGCAGACCGGCCAGGCTGGCACCGCGCGGCACGCGTCGGCACCCAGCGCTGGCAGGCACGACAGATTTCCGGATGCCGCCCCTGCGGCCTTCGATACCGACTTTTGTGGGGACCGCTCCGTCACGCGGAGCGTTTGGTAGTAGCCAGTCTCCGGAAGATCGGGAAAGCAACCAGACCCCGCTTTCCCGATCGCGTCTTCCGGCGGCAAGCCAGGCCACCTTTTTATTCCGCGCGCCGTGCAGGCACGTCGCGCCGCCAGGGACGAGGGCGCCAGCGCCCGGCCGGCCCTGGCGCTTCCCGCCTGAAATTCCGCCAAGCCACCGACGCCGTGCCCCGTGCGGCGCCAGGCCGGGCGCCGCCCTGACTGCGGGGCGCCAGCCGCAGCATGCCTATGCCATCCGCCATGTCATCCGAGAGCACCAGCCCGATCCATCTCAAGCGCGCCGGCCTGAAGGCGACGTCGCCGCGGATGCGCATCCTCGAAGTGTTCCGCACCAGCGCCAGGCGCCACCTGAGCGCGGAAGATGTCTACCGCATCCTGCTGACGCAGGACGAGGATGCCGGGCTGTCGACGGTCTATCGCGTGCTCAACCAGCTGGTGCAGGCAGATATCCTGCTGCGCCACAGCTTCGAGTCGGATCACGCCGTATTTGAACTGAACGAAGGCGGTCACCACGACCACCTGATCTGCGTGGCGTGCGGCCGCGTGGAGGAGTTCCGCGACGAGCGCATCGAGCAGCGCCAGCGCCAGGTCGCCGCCGACAATGCCTTTGAGCTGCGCGAGCATATGCTGGTGCTGTATGGCGTGTGCCCGCAATGCCGCGCCGGCGCCGCCGACGAAGCGCGCGTGCCGGAACTGCCGGCCAGCGCCTGATCCCCCGCCGCATGTTGCGCGCCTGACGGAGCCATCCATGGAGCGCCTGACCAAACCCCTGTCCGAACTGAAGCACCTGATCAACCTGTGCCTGCGCCAGGAACCTGGCTGCCAGGACTGCCAGCTGCGCGCGGTGTGCGTGCACCGCCCTGACCACACCGGCTGCAACTGGAGCGCCGAGGTCGATTTCCCCGAACGCAGCGAAGCCGACGCCGTGCGCCACTGGCGCCAGGCCCGCCGCGTGGTGATGATGGTGCGCGAGCAGTACAACGTGGGCACCGCGGCGCAGGCCTGAACCGGCGGCCGCGGTCAGATATCGAGCTGTGCTGCCGTGATGCCGAGCGCTGCGGCAATCCGCTCACGCGAGGTCTTGCGCAGCCGCTCGCTGTTTTCCTGCTGCGCGTAGGCAGGCTGCGAAATGCCGAGCCGGGCGGCGACTTCCGCCTGCGTCAGGCCAAGATGTTCGCGCCAGGCGCGCAGCGAAGGTACGTCATCGATTAGCACGCGCCGGACCACGGCATGCGGGATCAGGTCCGCGGCTTGGGCAAATTGCGTGAGGTAATCCTCGTACGGGATCACGACAAAGGCCGGCTTGCCGTCCGTCCCAACGATCGTCTGGATGTTAGTAGGTACCTTCATCCCGTTTCTTCACTTCCTGAATTTCCACGATTCGTATCGTACCGTCAGCACCTTCCGGCCAAATTATGAGTTTCTCCTCACGCGGCCCAGCTCACCGTTCGGCGGCAGCGCCGGGGGCCTGTCGGGTTCCGGTCCGTACTGCCGTCCCGGGCCGCAACACGAGCCACACCGCCATGCCGATCAGCGCGCCGCCGGCGGCATGCGCCCACGACAGCGTCTCGCCCAGGAACAGCGCGCCCCAGACCATGCCGAACGGCGGGATCAGGAAGGTGACGGTCAGCGAGCGCACCGGGCCCAGGTCGGCGATCAGCCGGTAATACAGGATGTAGGCCAGTGCCGTGCACAGCGTGCCGAGGCCGACCATCGCCGCCCACACGCCGGCGCCGGCATCGGGCAGCGTGTTGTGGCGCCACAGTGCCACGACGCAGAAGGGAAGCAGAAAGGCGCCCGCGCCGACCAGGCTGCCGGCCGCGACCAGCCGGCTGTCCAGCCCGCCGCGTTGCGTGATCCAGCGCCGCGCGAGAAAGCCGGCCAGGCCGTAGCACGCCGTGGCGAACAGGCAAGCCAGCGCGCCCAGCAGGACCTCCGTGGAAAAGGCCACCGGCCCGGTACGCGTCAGCACTCCCACCCCCGCGACGCCCAGCACCACCCCCAAGGCCTTCGCCCGCGTCAGCGGTTCCGCAAAGGCCAGCGCGCCGATCGCCACGCCCATCAGCGGGGTCATGGCGTTGAACACCGCCGAGTAACCGGCCGGCAGCCACAGTGCCGCCACGGCGTACATCGCGAACGGAATGCCCGAGTTGACCACGCCCAGCGCCAGCACTGCCGGCCATTTGCCCTGCATGTCCCAGCGCAGGCCCAGTAGCGGCAGGCACGCCGCCAGCGTCAGCGCGCCGATCAGCACGCGCACGAAGGCCGTCGGCAGCGGCCCCAGCACCGGCGCGCCAATGCGGATGAAGAGGAAGCTGCCGCCCCAGAGGGCGGCCAGGGCCAGCAAGCGAAGCAGGTCGAGGGGTTTCATCGGTCGGGCGAGGGGCGCCCCCCGCCGGCAGCATCAGGGATGCCGCATTGGACGCCGGTGCGGGGCCGCCCACAAGCCGGATTCGGACCTGTGATCCGGCAGGCGCCGAGCGGAGCACCTACCGGGCCATGGGATGCGCGGCACGTTCGCGGATTTACGCGACAATTGAGAGCCTTTTACGCCACAATGTCACGCAAATACGTCACTTCCTTACCGGGAGCTTTCATCCGCTCCCCCCGCAGGAGGGGACGCGTCGCCGACGCGTGACAATCCGCATTCGATTAAATTAAAATCTGGTCTGCGCCAGAGTTAATTGACCCCTCCGACGCATTCCCGACAAGCCGCCAGGCCTCCTGGCGGCTTCTTTTTTTGTTCCGGTAAGATGCGCGTTGCCCGGCGCACCGGCCGGCGACATCCCCATTGGCCCCGTCCCGCGGCGCTGCCGGCATCCCAATGCCCGCATCCTGCGTCAACCGGCGCGGCGTCAGCCGCGTTGCCAATCCACATGAAACGACAGTTCCTGGGCCTGCTGGCCCGCGTCTACGTCCTGCAATTCGCGCTGGAAGTCCCCGCAACCGTGGCCATGCTGGCCGACATGCTGCTGGAATACGGCTTCCAGGTCGATATCGGCTCGGTGCGTCCGCTGCTGCGGGCGCTGCAAATGGAAGGCTACCTGGAAAGCGTGCTGCGCGACGGCATCGGCCGGGTCTACCTGCTGACCGAACGCGGCCGCGAAGAACTGCAGGCCAGCCGCCAGCGCATCGACGAACTCTACCGCCGCCTGCACGCCGGCCTGCCCGCGACCGACGACGCGCAACGCCGGGCCTGAAACGGGGGCCGGGACGGGCGGCCGCGGCGCCGACAGCGTACCCGTTTCTGCGGGCAGCTTTGGCGCTGCAGCGGCACCCGGCCCAACCGTCTTACTTCTTCTCCGCCTTCCCTTCGTAGCGCTTGCTCCATTCGGCCAGGATGCGGTCGCGGTTATCGCTGGCCCAGCGGAAGTCGTTCCTGATCAGGCGCTTCTCGTAGTCCGCCGGCAGCAGCGCGTCGGGCTTGGCGATGCCAGGCACGGCCAGCACCGCGAAGTTCTTTTCATACAGCGCCATGGCCTCGCGCGACGCCGAGAAGTCGGCCAGCTTGCGTGCCGCATCGAGCTGCCTGGTGCCCTTGACGATGGCGGTGGCCTCGATGTCCCAGCCCAGGCCTTCGCTGGGCAGCACGATATCGATCGGCGCGCCTTCCTTCTTCGACTTCATGGCGCGGTACTCGAACGCGATGCCGATCGGGAACTCGCCCTGCGCGGCCATCTTGCACGGCTTGGAACCCGAGTGCGTGTACAGGCCGATGTTCTTGTGCAGGGCGTCCATGTACTGCCAGCCCTTCTGCTCGCCCATCATCTGCAGCCATGCGCTGACGTCGAGGAAGCCCGTGCCCGACGAGGCCGGATGCGGCATCACCACCTTGCCGGCATAGACCGGCTTGGTCAGGTCGGCCCACGAGGTGGGCCTGGGCAGGCCCTGCTTCTGCGCCTCGACCGTGTTGAAGCAGATCGCCGCGCCCCACACGTCCATGCCGACCCATGCCGGCGGGTTGGCCGGGCTGCGGTACCTGGCATCGATCGCGGCCAGGTTTTTCGGCGCGTACGGCTCGAGCATGCCTTCCTTGTCCAGGATCGCCAGGCTGGAGCCGGCCAGGCCCCACACCGCGTCGGCGCGCGGTGCGGCCTTTTCCGCCAGCAGCTTGGCCGTGACGATGCCAGTGGAGTCGCGCACCCACTTGATCTCGATATCGGGATGCATCTTCTCGAACGCGGCCTTGTAGGCGGCGATCTGGTCGGCTTCGAGCGCGGTGTAGACGGTCAGCACGGTGGCAGCGGCGGCGTGGCCGGCCAGCAGCGGCAGCGTGGCGGCGGCCACGGTTGCAATGGCCGCGGAAAGGCGGGTGATGCGGGACATGGTTTCCTCCTTTGGAATCGGTCAGTGTGTAATGCGCAGCGCAGCGGGATGACAAAGCCGGAAGTTTCAGCCGGCGCGCCAGCGTTGCGCGCGGCGCAGCCAGCCGGCCGACAGCGCGTGCAGCAACAGCGCGGCCAGCACGGCGGTGAGCAGGATCAGCGTCGACATCGCCGCGGCGGGCGCGGTATCGCCGGCATCGTCCATGTTCAGCACCGAGATCGCGGCCAGCACGGTGTCGGGGCTGTACAGGAAGATCACCGCCGACACCGTCGTCATCGACGACACGAACAGGTAGCGGAAGATGTCGAGCAGCGCCGGCAGGCACACCGGCACGGTCACGCGCCAGCACGTCAGCAGCGGCGCCACGCCCAGCGACAGCGCGGCGGCCTCGAACTCGTGGTCGAGCTGGCGCAGTGCCGCGGCCGCGGTCAGGTGGCCGGTGGTGTAGCAGTGCGCGACATTGCACAGCACCAGCAGCGCCATGGTCCCGTACAGCGCATG
Source organism: Cupriavidus taiwanensis (assembly GCF_900250075.1). Classification (NCBI taxonomy): domain Bacteria; kingdom Pseudomonadati; phylum Pseudomonadota; class Betaproteobacteria; order Burkholderiales; family Burkholderiaceae; genus Cupriavidus; species Cupriavidus taiwanensis. The sequence goes on along the minus strand of NZ_LT977071.1, from coordinate 792,459 downwards.
CAGCGGATTGCCGGGCGCATTGAAGAAAAACACATAGCCCAGCCCCAGCACCAGGCCCGGCACCGCCATCGGCAGCAGGAAGCCGGCGCGCAGCACGCCATGCAGCCATGCGGGTCCGCGTGTGCGCAGCGTCAGCCAGGCACCGAGGAAGATCGCCACGGTGCCGGCCAGCGCGGTCAGTACCGACAGCTTCAGGCTGTTGCGGTAGGCCAGCCAGCCGCCGCCATCCATGTTGTCGAAGTCGTAGTGCGCCAGCGTCAGGCTCAGGTTGTACGGCCACAGCTTGACCAGCGACGCTCCCACCGCGGTGGCGACCACCGCCAGCAGCGCGGCGCTGATGGCCAGCACCAGCAGCAGGCAGGCGCTGTCGCGGCCGCGCTCGGGCGCCGGCACATACACCTGCGCGCGGCTGCCCAGCTGCGTGCGCTGGCGCCGCTGCAGCGCCATGTCGACGGCAAAGGTCAGCAGCGCGGGCGCCAGCAGCAGCATGCCGATCAGCGCGCCGCGGTCGAACTGCTGCTGCCCCACCACGGCCTTGTACGCCTCGAGCGCCAGCACCGGGTAGCCGCCGCCCACCACCTTGGGCACGCCGAAGTCCGTGATCACCAGCGTCAGCACCAGGCACGCCGCGGCGAACAGGCCCTGGCGCGCGCCCGGCAGCGTCACGGTGCGGAAGGTGCGCCACGGGCCGGCGCCCATGGCGCGTGCCGCTTCATAGAGGCGCGCATCGGCCAGCGACAGCGTCGCCACCAGCACCATCAGCGCATGCGGGAAGGTGTAGAAGGCCTCGCCCAGCACGATGCCCCAGAAGCCGTAGATGCCGCCCGGGCCGAACACGTCGCGGAAGATGCCCTGGTTGCCGAACAGATAGACCAGCGCGATCGCCGGCAGCAGCGACGGGGCGAACAGCGGCAGCAGCGCAATGCCGCGCCACAGCGGCCGCAGCGCGATGCAGGAACGCTGCAGCGCGTAGGCAAAGCCGAACGCCAGCGGCACCACCAGCGCCACCACCGTCAGCGACACCGCCACGCTGCGCCCCAGCATCGGCAGGAAGTTGGGGCCGGATACCAGCGCGGCCATGCGCGCGCCCAGCACCCACTGGCCCGCGCCATCGAACCAGGCCTGGCGGAACAGCGCCAGCAACGGCAGCAGCAGGCCCACGGCAAGCCCGGCCAGCCACAGCCACTTCATTGCGGCAGGCGCGCCGTGCGCCAGCCGCGCGGCCAGGCCGGTGCCGCGCCGATGGGACGCCGGTGCTTGCGCCGGAGGTGCGACCGTGGCGGCGGTGACGGCGCGCGTCATGCGAACACCCGCAGCGCCGGCGCCGGCAAGGCAATCCAGAACTTGTGGCCGCCCGCCTCCGGCAGCCGGTGCCGCGCCTCGCGCGCCACGTCGGCAAACAGCGTCAGGCCGGGCAGGCGGTCGGCTTCCAGCGCCAGACGATAGCGGTTGCCCAGGTAGGTCTGGTCGACCACGCGCGCCAGCAGCCGGTTGGGCTCGGCGGGGTCCGGGTCCAGTCGCACCGCCTCCGGGCGGCAGCACAGCCGGCCGGCGCCCGCCAGCGGCTGCGGTGCGTCGACCTGCAACTCGACCGCCTGGCTGCCCTCGCCGATGGTGAAGCGCCCGGCCGGCGCGCCGTGCCCGGGCAGCCAGTTGGCCTGACCGACAAAGCCGGCGACGAAGGCCGACGCCGGCTGCTCGTAGATCTCGGCGGGCGTGCCCGCCTGCACGATGCGTCCGCCATCCATCACGGCGATGCGGTCGGCCATGGTCATGGCCTCTTCCTGGTCGTGCGTGACCATCACGGTGGTGATGTTCAGGCGGCGCTGCAGCTGGCGCAGCTCCACGCGCAGGTGCTCGCGCACGCGCGCGTCGAGCGCCGACATCGGCTCATCCAGCAACAGCAGCGACGGCGCCGGCGCCAGCGCGCGGGCCATCGCTACCCGCTGCTGCTGGCCGCCGGAAAGCTGCCCCGGAAACTTGCGTTCGCTGCCGGCCAGGCCGACCAGGTCGAGCATCTCGGCCACGCGCGCGTCGCGGTGCGCGCGTCCCATGCCGCGCCCGTGCAGGCCGTAGGCAACGTTCTGCGCCACGGTCAGGTTGGGGAACAGCGCGTAGGACTGGAACAGGATGCCGTAGTCGCGCGCCTGCGGCGGCAGCCCGGTCAGTTCGCGCGCGCCGGCGTGGATGCGGCCGGCGTCCTCGCGCTCCAGGCCGGCGATGATGCGCAGCAGCGTGGTCTTGCCGCAGCCGGACGGGCCCAGCAGGCACAGCAGCTCGCCCTGCCCCACCGACAGCGACACGCCATCCAGAGCGACGAAACTGCCGAAGCGCTTGCTGACCTGCTCCACGGCCAGGAATGCCCTGCCCTGCGTTGGCTTGCCTGCCTGCATCACCGAATCTCCCTGCATCTCGATCGAATTGGCCGCCAGCATAGGCAGCGCAGATGCCAACCATATGGCAGATCGGCAAAGGTTTTCGATGGAGGTATCGGGGGATTTGGGATGCGCAGCGCGGTGCGCGAGTCAGGCCTGCTGCGGTGGGGAGGCGATGGACATATCCGTGTCCGGCACCGGCAGGGGCTTGCGCAGCACATCGCGCAGCGCCTGCTGCGGCACGCCCTGGCTGAACAGGAAGCCCTGCAGCCCGTCGCATCCCTGCGCGCGCAGGAAGGCAAACTGCGCCGGGGTCTCCACCCCTTCGGCGATCACCTTGAGATGCAGCTGGTGCCCCAGCGCGATGATGGCCGCGGCCACGGCCTGGTCATGGCCGGGTGTGTCCACGCCGTCGACGAAGGACTTGTCGATCTTGAGCCGGCTGATCGGCAGGCGGGTCAGGTAATTGAGCCCCGAGTAGCCGGTGCCGAAGTCGTCGATCGACAGCCCCACGCCCAGTTCGCGCAGGCGGCGGAAGGTTTCGATGGTGGTCTCGCCGCCATCGACCAGGATGCCCTCGGTGACCTCGATCACCAGCCCCTGCGGCGGCAGGCCGGCCTGCTGCAGGCAGCGCGCCACGGTGTCGGGGAAGTCGGCCTGGCGCAGCTGCAGCGGCGAGATATTGACCGCCACCTCGAGCTCGCGGCCCAGCTCCTCGCGCAAGGCCTGGATCTCGCGGCAGGCGGTGGCCAGGGCCCATTCGCCCAGCGGCACCACCAGGCCGCTCTGTTCGGCAATGGGGATGAACTCGGCCGGCTGCATTGCGCCGCGCTCGGCGGTCTCCCAGGTGATCAGCGCCTCGACCGCGGGGATGGCCAGCGTGGCGGTATCGACGATCGGCTGGTAGCGCAGCCGGAATTCGTTGCCGGCCAGCGCCCGCCGCAGCAGGCCTTCGATGGTGAAGCGCGTCAGCGAGGCCTCGGCCATGGCGCTGGCGAAGCGGCACAGCTGCGCGCGCCCGCTCTGCTTGGCGGCGTAGACGGCGGAGTCGGCGGACTTGAGCAGTTCGATCAGCGTGTCGCCGTCGTCGGGGAACACCGCCATGCCGATCGACGGCGTCACGCGCAGCCGCTGGCCGCCGGCCAGCAGTTCTTCATTGACGCGCGCCTGGATCTTGGCGGCGATCAGCTCGGCTTCGCTGTCGTGGCGCAGGCCGGCCAGCACCACGCCGAACTCGTCGCCGCCCATGCGCGCCACCAGGTCGCCCTGGCGCACCGTGCCCTTGATGCGGTCGGCCATGGTGCGCAGCACGTCGTCGCCCACCGGGTGTCCGAGCGAATCGTTGATGCGCTTGAAGTGGTCCAGGTCGAGCAGCAGCAGCGCGACGCGCTCGCCGCGGGTGCGCGCGTGCAGCAGCAAGGCCTGGGCGCGCTCGCTCAGCTCGGCGCGGTTGGGCAGGCCGGTCAGCGGATCGTGCAGTGCCAGGTGGCGGATGTATTCGTCCACGCGCAGGCGCTCGGTCAGGTCATGGCCGATCGCCTGGTAGCCGGGCGCCGGCACGGCGCCTGAACTCACCGGCGAGGCGGGCGCCGGCAACGCGGATACCGCCAGCCGCACCGGCATGCGCGAGCCGCCCTTGCGCACCCAGGTCCATTCGCGTTCATCGGTCAGCCCCAGCCGCGGCTTGGCCAGCAGCGCGGGCAGTCCCGGCGGCACCGGCGCGCCCAGCTCGGCGCTCAGCGCGCGCGCGTGGTCGGCCAGTTCGGTGGCGACATGCAGGCCGGTCATGGGCATGTGGCCGACCAGTTCGGCGCTGCTGTACCACAGCATGCGCTGGCCGGCCGCGTTGATGCCGGTGATCATCCCATGCTCGTCGAAGGTGATGACGCAGAAGGCGGCATGGTCGAGCAGGCCGGCATAGCGCGCCGCCTGCACCGCGGCGGCGTCCTGCGCGCGCCGCTCGGGCGCAAGGTCGGTGACCGCCCACAGCCAGTGCGGCGCGGCGCCATCGCCGGCGGGCAGGGGCGCGACGCTGACGCGCAGCGCAAAGCTGTCGCCGTCGGCACGCACGCCGGCCAGTTCGCGGTGGATCGCGGAACCCGCCGCGGCGTCGGCGGGCACCACGCCGGCCGCGCCGGGAATCAGCGCGTCCAGGCTGCGTCCGGCCAGGCGCCCGGCATCGGTGCCCAGCAATTGCCCGGCGCGCCCGCTGGCGCGCACCACCACGCCGTGCGCATCGGTCACGACGAAGCCGTCGGCGGACTGCGCCAGGCAGGCCTGCAGCATGGCGCTGTCGTCCTCCCAGGCGTGCACGGCCCGCGCCTCGCGCTGGCGCGCGGCGCGGCCCTGGCGCGCCAGCGCATGGGTCAGCCAGGCCAGCAGCAGCGTCGCCAGCGCACCCGCGGCCGGCAGCAGCAACGCGGGCCGCGGGCCATGCGCGGCTTCGAAGGCCGGACGGGTAGCGGCGCGCAGCGTCCAGCTGCGGCCACCGTACTGGAACTGGCGCTCGCCCCGCAGCAACGGCGCGCTGCCGTCCTCGCGCAGCTCGCCCTCGGTGGGGCCGCCCGACAGCAGCGCGCCGGCAGCAGCGGGGCCGCCCTCGTACAGCGACAACTCGAGCTCGTTCGACGCCGAGGCGCCGACCGCGCGCATCAGGTCGCCCAAACGCAGCGACAGGTAGACGTAGCCCAGCACGGCTTCGCGCCGCTGCGCCACCGTGCCGACCGCAGCACCGCCGCCATAGACCGGCAGGAACACCAGCGCGCCACGCTGGCGCGCCACGGCCCCCGTGGCTGCGACTTCGCCGATCGGATCCAGGCCGGCGCTCAGGCGCGGCTCGCCGCTGTCGCGCGCGGCTTCGAGCGCGGCCAAGCGGGTGGGCTCGGACAGCATGTCGAAACCGGCGATGCGCATGCTGCGCCCGTCCAGCGGATCGATGTAGAGGATGGGCGCGTACAGCTCGCGCGCGCCGGCGGGATGGACGCTGAAATCGGCAAGGCCGTCGGCGCGGGCGGCCTGCACCAGTTGCGGCACCTGCCGTGGCGTGGCGAGCGGCGCATAGCCGATGGCCTGGGTGCCGGCCGGCAGGTCGTCGCGCTGCGCGGTATAGAGGTAGTTGCGCCATTGCGCGCGCGAGGTGCCGGGATTGGCGGTCATCACCGCGGCCACGCCGCGCAGCAGCCGTTCGTTCTCCAGCATGCGCTCGCGCAGCGCGCTGCCCGCTTGCGCCAGCAGCGCGTCGAAGTGCTGCTGGGCGGCGCGGCGCTCGAGCCGGTCGGCCTGCAGCCATGCCCCCGCCGTCAGCAGCGCGCCGCCGGCCGCGACCAGCAATGACAACAGGGCGGGGGAAAGCGAAGTCAGTCTCATGGTCGGTGGGTTCCGGCATGCGGCAGGGGCACCGCCCCTGCGCAGGCTTGCCGCCACGCGGCCGGCCTTCGCCTTAGCGGGGGACTATACCGTGGCGCCGGCAGCGCGCACAGCCCCGCCGCGGCATGGACACGAGCGCGGGGGAAATGCCCGATGCCCCACCAAGGCAGGGGTATGGTAGGGTTGCACCCGAGACTCGACCTGCAGTTTGCGACAAGCCTGCGCTGTGCCTCGCTGCCCTTGCGCCCCCACTGCACCCGACATGCCCGTTTACACGCCCACGCTGAAAGCGCGCATTGCGATCATCACCACCGTGCTGGCCGCGGTGTTCGGCACCGGCATCATACTGATCGCCCTGTATGACGCGCACAGCGATCTGCACGATGCGCTCGAGGGCCAGCAGGATTCCGTGGTCAAGCTGACCGCCAACCAGCTCGACACGGCCATGAACGACCGCATCCAGCTGCTGTCGCACCAGGCCGACCAGCTCGGCGACCTGATGGCGCAGGCGCACGGCGCGCACGCTGCGGCGGCGCGGCAGCGCGCGCTGCAGGCGCTGTCCGCCGCGATCCCGGTGCCGGCGGCATTCAACGCGCTGCTGGTCGCCGACCGGCACGGCAATGTCCTCAGCGGCCAGGGCGACGGCGCCGAAGTCCGCGACCGCGATTACTTCCGCGAGGCGGCGCGCACGCTGGCGCCGGTGGTATCGCCGCCGATCCGCTCGCGCACCAGCGGCCAGATGGGCGTGCTGGTGGCGGTGCCGGTGCTGTCGCCGCAGCGCGGCTTCCTGGGCCTGGTGGGCGGATGGCTGGACCTGTCCAGCGCCAACTTCCTGGTCGACATCCTGCACAACCGGCTCGGCACCACCGGCTACTACTGCCTGGTCTCGGCCGGCCGCGAGCCGGTCTACGTGCGCCATCCCGATCCCGCGCAGGCACGCCAGCCGGCACGGCCGGTGGCCGACACCTGCGGCGAGGACGACAGCCCCGCGCCGCTGGAATTCCTGACGCCGGCGCGGCCGGTGATCGCGCGCTACCTGATGTCGAGCACCGGCTGGGAACTGGTGGCATTGCTGCCGGCGCGCGAAGCCTACGCGCCGCTGCGGCAGATGCAGCAGCGCTTCCTCGGCATGGCAGGGGTGGCGATGGCCGGGGTGGCGCTGCTGATCTGGCTGGCGGTGCGGCGCCAGCTGACGCCGCTGTCGCGGCTGCACCGGGTGGTGCTGGCCAGCGCCAACGACCTGTCCGCGTTCGAGCGCCTGCCCACGCGGCAGCAGCGCGACGAGATCGGCGACCTGACGCGCGCCTTCATCAAGCTGATGCGCGACGTGCGCGAGCGCCGCCAGGCGCTGGACCGCAGCGAGCGCCGGCTGCGCGCGGTGACCGACACGCTGCCGTCGCTGCTGGCCTTTGTCGATACCGAAGCGCGCTATGTGTTCAACAACCTGGCCTATGAGCGCGTGTTCGGCCTGAAGCCCGAAGAGCTGCGCGGCAAGCCCATGCGCGAGGTGCTGGGCGAGGCCCGCTTCGCGCGCGTGCGGCCGTTCCTGGAGCGCGCGCTGGCCGGCAGCGCGGTGACCTTCGAAACCGAGGACGAAGGCCCCGACTACCACTGCATGGAAACCAGCCTGCGCCCGGAATGGAGCGCCGACGGCAGCGAAGTGGTGGGCGTGCATGTCCACGTGCAGGACATCACCCAGCGCAAGCTCGAGACCCAGCGCCTGGCGCGCATGTCGCGCACCGACCACCTGACCCAGCTGCTCAACCGCAGCGCCTTCGAAGGCCAGCTGCACGCGGCCATGGCGCGCAGCCGCGAGCAGGGCACGCTGATGGCGCTGCTGTATCTGGACATGGACCGCTTCAAGGCGGTCAACGATATCCACGGCCACGCCGCCGGCGACCTGCTGCTGCAGGACTTCGCGCAGCGCGTGCGCCGCTGCGTGCGCGACAGCGATACCGTGGCCCGGCTGGGCGGCGACGAGTTCGCCGTGGTGCTCGAAGACCTGGCGCAGCCCGCCGCCGCGCGCCGGGTCGCGCAAGCGATCCTGCAGGCGATGGACGTTCCCTTCAGCTTCGAGGGCGTGCGCGCCGACGTCGATGTCAGCATCGGCGTGGCGCTGTACCGCGGTGGCCCGGCGCAGGACCACGAGCTGATGCGGCTCGCCGACGTGCTGCTATACCGCGCCAAGGGCGCGGGCCGCGGCCGCTACGAGATCGGTCCGCCCGAACTGGCGGACCAAGCCAGCCCGCAGCACGCGGGGCCGTTCCCGGCTCAGTGAAGCGTGCCCGCGGGCTTGTCCGGCACCGCGCCGGCCGCGCCCTCGGGCTCGAACGGCACGTGGCGGCCGTCGCTCGACTGGTAGCCGAGCTGGGCGTCGGCGCCCAGCATCTTTTCCCAGGCGATCATGGCCTGGGCGACGGCCTCTGGCGCACCCTTGAACACCACCACGTCGTTGCCGCAGTTCGGGCATTCGCCACCGAACACCGCGTCGATGCCGGGGAGGCCCGGCACGTCGAGCGCGTCGAACTGTGCAAACGCGGTCTTGCAGTGCCCGCACACCAGTTGGGCGGGGCGCAAGGCCTCGATCTTTGCGCGTGCCTGTGCCGCACGCTCCTCGGGGGTACCCCGCCGTTTTGCCTCGCCCATGATGTCCTTCCTTCCCCGTGCTGCCGGTGTGTGTGTGTTTGCAGCGGCCGGCCGCTCGGGCCGGTGCCGTGCCTGTTAGATGCGCAATGCGGGCCGGTGGTGCCCCAGACCGTGGCCAGGTGACGGCCGCGATGCCTGCGAGCCGGCGCCTGCCGGCCGCGCCTACCCGGCATTGTAACCAGCGCGGCGCTGCAAATACCGGGCCGACAGGAAGCTGCAGCGCCTGCTATTGTGGATAACGATGCCCCGTGCGGGCGCGGATGCGCCGCCTGCCGCACCGCGGGCATGCCGATTCCATCCACCTACCCCCGAAGGAGGACGTTCCATGATCCGACCCACCGTGCAGGAAAACGCCGCCCGCTACGCCGACTGCATTGCCGCCTGCAATGCCGCGGCGGCGGCCGCCCTCAAGTGCGCGGCCGCCTGCCTGGAAGAACAGGACGTGCGCAAGATGGCGCGCTGCATTGCGCTGGACATGGATTGCGCCGGCATCGCCCAGCTGGCCGCGTCCTACATGCTGCGCAACAGCGAGTTCGCGCCGCTGGTGTGCGAGGACTGCGCCGAGGTCTGCAAGTGGTGCAAGGAAGAATGCGAGCGCCATGACGCCGAGCATTGCCAGGAATGCGCGCGCGCCTGCGCCGTCTGCATGGAGCAGTGCCTGAAAATGACAGCGTAGCGCCGGCGCCGCCGCGCCCCAGGCTCGCGCTCGCTCAATCCTCGCCGGGCGCCTGCGCGGCCGGTGTGTCCGCCAGCGCGACGAAGGCATCGATCAGCCGCGCGCCGCGCCGCTCGCGCAGGCAATACAGGTATTCGTGCAGGCACGGCGCGGCATCGGTGAAGCCGAGCACGCGCAGGTCAGCATGGCTTGGCACCTCGTGCCGGGCAATCACCGAAACGCCCAGGTTGCGGATCACCGCTTCGCGGATCGATTCCCGGCTGCCGATTTCCATCTGCGCGGCGGGGCTGACGCGCGCCTGCGCCAGCATGTCCTCGGTGGCGATGCGCGTGGTCGAGCCCAGCTCGCGCATCAGCAGCCGGCAGTTCGCCAGCGCGCTTACCGGCACTTCGGTATGGCCGGCCAGCGCATGGGTGCGGTGCACCACCAGCATCAGCGGATCGACGCCCAGCAGCATGCGCGACAGGCGCGCGTCGTCGACGCGCTGCGACGAGGTGGCAAGGTCGACGCGGTATTCCTGCAGCGCCTCCAGCACCTCCTGCGAGTTGCCGGTGACCACGCTGACGTCGATCGCGGGAAAACGCTCGCTGAAGCGGCGGATCAGTTCCAGCACGTAGTACGGCGCGGTGGCGCCCACGCGCAGGCTGCCGGTGCGCAGGTCGCCCGAATGGCGCAGGAAGAAGTCGATCTCGGTTTCCTGCTGCACCAGCGCCTCGACTCGCGGCAGCAGTGCCAGCCCGGCGTCGGACAGCGCCAGCCGGCGCCCGCCGCGGTGGAACAGCTCGACCCCGTAGGCCTCTTCCAGCGCGCGGATCTGCGCGGTGATGGTGGGCTGCGACAGGCCCAGGCGCTTGGCCGCCTGGGTGACGCTGCCGATGCGGGCCACCATGAAGAAGGATTTGAGCTGGGCGATGAGCATGCGGCGGGAAGAGGTCGCGGACGCCGGCAACGCGGCAAGACGGCGGAGCGCAGGCACCCGCCATGGCGAAGCGGTATTCTAATGGACCGAGCCATGCCCTCCGGCCCAGCCGTCCGCCGCCTTGCCAAGGAGCCAGCCCATGCCAGACCCGTCCACCGCCGCCACCCGCATCGAAAAAGACAGCCTGGGCGACGTGCCCGTGCCCGCCGACCATTTGTGGGGGGCGCAGACCGAGCGCTCGCGCCAGAACTTCCGCATCGGCACCGAGAAGATGCCGCCCGCGCTGATCGAGGCCTTTGCCATCCTGAAGCTGTGCGCGGCGCGCGCCAACGGCGAACTGGGCGTGCTGCCGCCCGAGCTGGCGCATGCCATCGAGCAGGCCGCCGCCGAGGTCATCGAAGGCCGCTGGCCCGACGAGTTCCCGCTGTCGGTGTGGCAGACCGGCTCCGGCACGCAGACCAACATGAACCTGAACGAGGTCATCGCCAACCGCGCCATCCAGCTGCTGGGCGGCGAGGTCGGCAGCAAGACCCCGGTGCACCCGAACGACCACGTCAATGCCAGCCAGTCGTCCAACGACAGCTTCCCCACCGCGATGCACATTGCCGCCACGCGCGCGATCCAGCAGCAACTGCTGCCGGCGCTGGAGCAGCTGCAGCAAACCTTCGCGCGCAAGGTCGAGGCCTTTGCCGATATCGTCAAGGTAGGCCGCACCCACTTGCAGGACGCGGTGCCGCTGACGCTGGGGCAGGAGTTCTCCGGCTACATGGCGCAGGTGGCCGATGCGCAGTCGCGCCTGCAGCAGGCCATGCTGCGCGCGATGCCGGTGGCGCAGGGCGGCACCGCGGTGGGCACCGGCCTGAACGCACCCCACGGCTTTGCCGCCGCCTTTGCGCGCGCGCTGGCCGACTACACCGGCCTGCCGTTCGAGCCCGCGCCCAACCGCTATGCGCTGCAGGCCGCGCACGATGCGCTGGCCGACTTGTCGGGCGCGCTCAACACCACCGCGTCGTCATTCCTGAAGATCGCGCGCGATTTCATGCTGCTGGGCTCCGGGCCGCGCGCCGGCTTTGCCGAGCTGGTGTTGCCGGCCAACGAGCCGGGCTCTTCGATCATGCCAGGCAAGGTCAACCCGACCCAGGCCGAGGCGTTGGCGATGGTGTGCTGCCGCGTGATCGGCAACCACACCACGGTGACGCTGGCGAACGGACTGGGCACGCTCGAGCTGAACGCCTACAAGCCGGTGATCATCTACAGCCTGCTGCAATCGGTGAGCCTGCTGGCGGGCGCGGCCTCGAGCTTTGCCGAGCATATGGTCGAGGGGGTCGAGGCCGACCGCGAGCGCATCGCCGAACTGCTGGAGCGCTCGCTGATGCCGGTGACCGCGCTCAATCCGCATATCGGCTACGACCGCGCCGCGGAAATCGCCAAGCTGGCGGTCAAGCGCAACCTGTCGCTGCGCGAGGCCGCGATCGCGTCCGGGCATGTCACCGAGGCGCAATTTGCCGAGTGGATCGACCTGAAGGGGATGACGCGCGAGGTGTAGCGCGTGCGGGCTTGAAACAGAGGCGCCCGGCGCGGAACCGCGCCGGGGCGGGCCGGCGTCAGCCGACGAAGGCCTTTTCCAGCACGAAATGGCCGGGGTGGCTCATATTGCCTTCGGCAAAGCCGCGCGCTTCGAGGATGGCGCGCACGTCCTTCAGCATGTCCGGGCTGCCGCACAGCATGATGCGGTCGTTCTCGGTCGAGAACGGCGCCATGTCCAGGCGCTCGAACAGCTCGCCCGAGGCGATCAGGTCGGTGATGCGGCCGCGGTTGTCGAACTCTTCGCGGGTCACGGTCGGGAAGTACACCAGTTTTTCGCGCACCAGCTCGCCCAGGTGCTCGTGCTGGGGCAGGTGTTCCTGGATCAGCTCGCGGTAGGCCAGCTCTTCGACGAAGCGGCAGGTATGGGTCAGCACCACCCTGTCGTAGCGCTCGTAGACGTCGGGGTCGCGGATGATGGACAGGAACGGCGCCAGGCCGGTGCCGGTGGCCAGCAGCCACAGGGTCTTGCCTGGCAGCAGGTTGTCCACCAGCAGCGTGCCGGTCGGCTTCTTGCCAACGTAGATCTGGTCGCCTTCGCGCAGGTGCTGCAGGCGCGAGGTCAGCGGGCCGTCGGGCACCTTGATGCTGAAGAATTCCAGCGTCTCTTCATAGTTGGCGCTGGCAATGCTGTAGGCGCGCAGCAGCGGGCGGCCATTCACTTCCAGGCCGACCATGGCGAACTGGCCGTTTTCAAAGCGGAAACCGGGGTCGCGCGTGCAGGTGAAGCTGAAAAGGGTGTCGGTCCAGTGATGGACGGAAAGGATCGATTGCTGGTTCAGATTGCTCATGGCAAGACGCGGAATGCAGCGCGACGGCGCGCCAAAAAAACGGCTGGGAAGGAAGCGATCTTAACGCAAGCCCCGGCTCGGCGCAGGCGGAGCCTGCAACGGCAGCAGGGATTAGCGCCAATCCCGAGCGGATGAGCCGAAGCCATCACGTCGATAAACGCGTGGCGGCGCTTGCCTGGGTCAGCGAGATCCCGGCTTCACCCGCCGGGCGTGAGCGCGCCGGACAGTTCGCAGCGCTGGCGCGCCAGCGCTTCGCGCGAGTAGCCGTGGCGCACCCGCAGCTGGTGCTCGACGGCGTCGGCCTGGTCCAGGCACGCGAACACCAGGTCGTCCTTGACGCGTTGCGACACGCCCTTCAGGCGCGGCGCCTCGTACGCGACCTGGCGCGCGCGGCAGCGCAGGAACAGCAGGGTTTCCTGCGAGGCGATGATCAGCTGGTCATGCTCGATCCGCTTGCATTCGACCAGATCCTGGGCGGAGGCGCTGGCGCCGGCAAAGAACAAGGGCAGGCACAGCCATCGGCGCAACGAGCGGTGCATGGCAAACGGGGGCGCAGAAGGCCAGTTGAGGGTCCGGCTCGAATCATTGCCCAGACCCGCGCCCAGCGCAAGCCGCAGTGCGCGCAACATCGCATTGCGGCACGGCGCCGGACGGTGCCAATTCGGATATCGGCGTCCATTTAGCGGAACAATTGCCCGCAAAGGCTGAAAACTTCGTCGTCACGCCGCCCATGCTGCATCGCAACATAGGGCTGCGACGTAAGTCCCGCCCGGCATGAAGAGGCTTGGGCCACCTCAAGACCGCGTTCCACTGGTATGTGAGCGCCCGCCGGCCCCATGGCGCCGGCATGGCAATATACGGGGGCCGTCACCGCCCCTGTCTTTCCCTGATCACCCCATGGACCTGAACGCCCTGCGCCTGTTCGTCGACATCGTCGACGCCGGCAACCTGAGCGCGGCCGCGCGCAAGCTCAAGATGACGCGCGCCAATGTCAGCTACCGGCTCAAGGCGCTGGAAGAAGAGCTGGGCGTGCAGCTGCTGCGCCGGACCACGCGCCATGTCGAGCCGACGCCGGTGGGCGCCGGCCTGTACGAGCACGGCCGCAATATCCTGGGCGAGGTCGCGGCGGCCAATGCGCTGATCAGCAACATGGGCAAGAGCCTGCAGGGCCATGTGCGGCTGTCGGTGCCCACCGGGCTGGGCCATTCGCTGCTGTCGCCGCTGCTGGTGCGGTTCAAGCAGCGCTATCCGGATATCACGCTGGATGTCGTGTTCGACAACCGCGTGCACAACCTGGTGTCCGAGGACGTGGAGGTGGCGCTGCGCATCATCTCGACGCCGCCGGATTCGGTGGTGGCCACCGAGATCGGCGCGGTCGACTGGATCGTCTGCGCCGCGCCCGCGTACCTTGCCGGCCACCCGGCGCCGCAGGCACTGGCCGGGCTGCAGTCGCATGCCATCGTGTGCGCGTCGCCGGTGGGGCAGAAGCTCAAGGCATCGGGCTCGCGCGAAGGCGGCAACGATGGCGAGGTGCGCGAACAAGTGGTGCTCGAGCCCACGCTCAGCTCGGAGAACTTCGCCTTCCTGAAAGAGGCGGTGCTGGCCGGCCTGGGCGTCGGCATCTTCCCGATCTATGCGATCGGCGCGGAACTGGACAGCGGCGCACTGGTGCCGCTGCTGTCCGACTACCGCATCAGCGTGTTCGGCAGCAAGCTCTACATGCTGACCATGCCCAACCGCTACCAGACCCTGGCCACGCGCTACCTGCTGAATTTCTTGAAGACCGAACTGCAGGCGGTGTGGCCGCGGCTGCACCGCTAGCCGCAGGCCATCGCCATGGCGCCGGCGCACTATATTAGGAGCACAAGGATAACCGTCGGCGCATCCGGAACCTAGGAGCAATCATGGCCTTGGCTAGTACGCTCGCTAACTGCCTGAGCAGCAAGAACACCCGCTACGACATCATCCGCCACCCCTACACCCTGAGCAGCATGGCCACGGCAGAGGCCGCGCACGTGCCCGGGGACCGGCTGGCCAAGACGCTGTTGCTGGAGGATGAACGCGGCTACGTTGCCGCTGTGATCCCTTCGAGCCATCACCTGCAGATGGCGGCCATCTGCGAACAGACCGGGCGCAACCTGGTGCTGGCGCACGAGGACGAGATCCGCGAGATATTCAAGGATTGCGACCTCGGCGCGATTCCGCCGGTGGCGATGGCATACGGCATGACAACTTATGTGGACGACAGCCTGATGCAGCAGCCCGAAGTGTATTTCGAGGGCGGCGACCACCAGGACCTGGTGCACATGAGCGGCGACCAGTTCAAGCAACTGATGTCGGATGCTGGGCACGGGCAGTTCTCGCGCCGCATGATGTAAGCGGTGCGGCGGCAACGGCCACCACGCGGGTTGCGGCCCGCGCGGTGGCCGTTTTGCTGTTTCAGCGGACCTGTGGCGATGCCTCGGCGCCTGCGGGCAACGCCGGCGCGCTGTCGTCCTTCAGGTCCACGCCGGAGCGCCCGAGCGCCGCCGCGCCGCAAAGCAGAAACACCAGCCGCTCGGCGGCCTGCGCGTAGGACAGCCCCTCGGGGCGCACATTGGAGATGCAGTTGCGCTCGGCATCGGTGCGGCCGACACGCGGCGCATGGGTCAGGTAGATGCCGAGGCTGTCGGGCGAACTCAGCCCGGGCCGCTCGCCGATCAGCATCACCACCTGGCGCGCGCCCAGCCGCTCGCCGATCTCGTCGCCCAGCGCCACGCGCGACTGCTCGGCCACCACCACGGGACCGATCTGCCAGCCGTGCGGCAGGCGCTGGCGCGCCGCCTGAAGCAGCGGCAGCGCATGGCGCTGCGTGGCCAGCGCGGACAGGCCATCGGCGATCACGAACACCACATCAGGCGCCTGCTGCGGCCGTGCCGCGTCCAGCCGCTTACGGCTGGCTTCGTCGAGACGGCGGCCCAGGTCGGGGCGGCGCAGGTAGTGCTCGCGGTCCGGCGCCGCGCTGTGCACGGCCACGTGCGGCAGCCCGGCCGCATCCAGCGCCGCGGTGACGGTGCCCACCTCGAGCGCCAGGTGCACCGCATCGCGCGCCTGGGCATGGGCCAGGCCGAAGGCCAGCACGGCGTCGGTGGGCTGGCTGTGGCCGGTGCGCCCCAGCGCGATGCGCGCGCGCGTGAATCGGCGCAGCCGTTGCCACGGGTCGGCTTCGGCCGGGGCGGGGTCGGGACTGGCGGGAGCCTGGCGTTTGGCCGTCATCGCGATGCCTTACAAGGTGTGGGCCATCTGCAGCAGCGGCTGGCGCGCCGCGGGCTCCAGCAGCCGGCCGGCGCCGTCGGCAATGCCCATGCGCTGCAGCCAGGCCTCGAATTCCGGCGCCGGGCGCAGCCCCAGCACTTCGCGCAGGTACAGCGCGTCGTGAAACGAGGTGCTCTGGTAGTTCAGCATGATGTCGTCGGCGCCGGGCACGCCCATGATGAAGTTGATGCCGGCCACGCCGAACAGCGTCAGCAGCGTATCCATGTCGTCCTGGTCGGCCTCGGCATGGTTGGTGTAGCAGACGTCGCAGCCCATCGGCACGCCCATCAGCTTGCCGCAGAAGTGGTCTTCCAGCCCGGCGCGGATGATCTGCTTGCCGTCGTACAGGTACTCCGGCCCGATAAAGCCGACCACGGTATTGACCAGCAGCGGCGAGAACGCGCGCGCCACCGCATAGGCGCGCGCCTCCATGGTCTGCTGGTCGACGCCGTGGTGCGCGTCGGCCGACAGCGCGCTGCCCTGGCCGGTCTCGAAATACATCAGGTTGTCGCCCACGGTGCCGCGCGCCAGCCCCTGCGCGGCGTCGTGCGCCTCGGCCAGCAGCGACAGGCTGATGCCGAAGGCGGCATTGGCGCGCTCGCTGCCGGCAACGGACTGGAACACCAGGTCCACCGGCGCGTCCTGGCCGATCGCGCGCAGCGTGTTGGTGACATGGGTCAGCACGCACGACTGCGTGGGGATGTCGAAGCGGCTGCGCAGCTCGTCGATCATGCGCAGCAGCGAGACGATCGCGCCGAGGTTGTCCGAGGCCGGATTGACGCCGATGGTGGCATCGCCGCAACCATAGAGCAGCCCGTCGATGATCGACGCGGCAATGCCCTTGGGGTCGTCGGTCGGGTGGTTGGGCTGCAGCCGCACCGCCAGCCGGCCTGGCAGCCCCACCGTGCTGCGAAAGCGCGTGACCACCTGGCACTTGCGCGCCACCGCGACCAGGTCCTGGTTGCGCATCAGCTTGCTCACCGCCGCCGCCATCTCCGGCGTGATGCCCGGGGCGACCCGCGCCAGCATGGCGCTGTCGGTCTCGTGCCGCAGCAGCCAGTTGCGCAGGTCGCCCACGGTGGTGGCATCGATCGCGGCAAAGGCGGCGGCGTCGTGGCGGTCATGGATCAGGCGCGTGACCTCGTCGTCTTCATAAGGCACCAGCGCCTCGTTGAGGAAGCGCGTCAGCGGCACCTCGGCCAGCGCCAGCCTGGCCGCCATCCGCTCCTGTTCGCTCTGCGCGGCCAGGCCCGCGAGCGCATCACCGGAGCGCGCCGGGCTGGCCCTGGCCAGCAGCGTGCGCAGGTCGGCAAAGACGTGGCGGTGGTTGCCGATGGTATGGGTGTAGGCCATGCGTTGCGTTCCCGGATTTGGCGACAAACACGGCTCGCGCGGCAAGCCGCGGGTCGCGCACGATTCCCCTAATATAGACACCCTTTGCGCGTGCCGATATGCCAACATCGGCGCCAGGTCGCGGCGGCAAGTGCGAACCAAGCAGCGACTGACGCAGCCATTACATCTGGATCGGCGAGAATCCAGAATTCCTTTCAGCAAATTGCATGCCGGAGACACCGATGAAAGACCCCGAACCGACCGTCACCCCGCGCCTGCCGCCGGCCGCGTGGTACAGCGTCGGCACCGTCGCCTACCTGCTGACCGCGCTGGCGCTCTGGACCGTGCTGCACGCCAACCTGGTGGCGGCGCTGCTGTCCGGGCTGCTGCTGTATTCGCTGGTGGACGTGCTGGCGCCGCGCCTGAAGCGCCTGCACCAGCGCCACGACGCGCTCGCGGTGGCGATCCTGTCGGCGCTGATCCTGCTGGGGCTGACGCTGGCCGGCTGGCTGCTGGTGCGTTTTGTCAGCGGCGAGGGCAATACCCTGGACGGCCTGCTCAACCACGTCGCCGACATCATCGACCGCTCGCGCGGGCAGCTGCCGCCGTGGGTCAGCGACGCGCTGCCCAATGGCGTCGACGAACTGGCCAACACGCTGATCGACACGCTGCGCGAACACGCCGCGATGGCGCAGAAGCTGGGCGCCGAGGTGCTGCGCACGCTGGTCCATATCCTGATCGGGCTGGTGATCGGCGCGATGGTGGCGCTGTACCGCGCGGTGGCGCGCCCCAACCGGCGCCCGCTGGCGGCCGCGCTGGTGGCGCGCGCGCGCACGCTGCAGCAGGCGTTCTCGCAGTTCATCTTCGCGCAGATCCAGATCTCCACCATCAACACCGTGCTGACCGCGCTCTACCTGCTGCTGGTGCTGCCGCTGTTCGGCGTGCACCTGCCGCTGAGCAAGACCCTGGTGGTGATCACCTTTGTCGCGGGCCTGCTGCCGGTGCTGGGCAACCTGATCTCGAACACGGCCATCGTGGTGGCCTCGCTGTCGGTATCGCTGCCGATCGCGGTGGGCTCGCTGGTGTTCCTGGTGGTGATCCACAAGCTCGAGTACTTCCTCAACGCGCGCATCATCGGCGCGCGCATCCAGGCGGCGGCGTGGGAACTGCTGATGGTGATGCTGCTGATGGAAACGCTGTACGGCATCCCGGGCGTGATCGCCGGGCCGATCTTCTACGCGTACCTGAAGCGCGAACTGGCCGGTGCCGGGCTGATTTGAAGGCAGTGGCCGGCACGCCGGGCCGGTGGTAGGACCAATGAGCACGCCACGACCGTCGTTCCCGCGAAGGCGGGAACCCAGTGACTTTCAACGACGCTGGATTCCCGCCTGCGCGGGAATGACGGTATTCCTCTACCCTGTATTCAGGCCCCGTCCTGCTCCACGCGGCTGCGCACGAAGTCGATGTGGGTCTGCATCGCCGTGCGCGCCTCTTCTGGGCGGCGCGCGCAGATGGCATCGCACAGCGTGCGGTGCTGCAGCAGCAGCAGGTCGGAGGCGCCATCGTCCTGTTCGCGCAGGCCGGTGCCGTTGATGGTGATGTGCTCGCGCAGCATGCCGATCACGCTGGTATGCAGGTGCAGGAACATGGTGTTGTGCGAGGCCTGCGCGATGGCGTCATGCAGCTGCGCGTCGGCATCGGCCTCGGCCTGCTTGTCGTCGGCGGCGCGCGCGCGTTCCAGTTCGGCCATCAGCGCGCGGATGCGCTTCACGTCGGCGGCATCCGCGCGCAACGCCGCAAAGTACGCGGTGGCGCCTTCCAGCACACGGCGGAACTCCAGGATGTCTTCGCGCAGCGCGGGATGGTCGGCCACCAGCTGGCCCCACGGCGAGGCAATGCCGGCGCGCAGCTGGTCGGTGGCATAGACGCCCGCGCCGCGCCGGCTCTGCAGCAGGCCGCGCGCGGCCAGGCGCTGGATCGCCTCGCGCACGGTGTTGCGCGCCACCGCGTACTGCTCGGCCAGCGTGCGCTCGGCCGGCAAGCGCGTGCCGGGTGGCCAGGTGCCGTCGAGCAGCGCGGTTTCCATGCGCCGCATCACCGACTCCACGCGTCCGCGGGCATTCCCGTGCCTGGCTGCCGTCATGCCGTATTCCCTCGCTCCTGAACGTGCGCGGCGCGCATTCTGAATTGGTCCGACCAATTTGAACCGCCGGGCGGAAGCGGGAATTATGTGCCCAAACGTGCGACCCAGCACGTGTGGAGCGAGACATGAAGGATCGTCAGTACCCCAGCGGCCCTGCCCCTACGCAGGCTTACCTGTTTGCCACCTGCCTGGTCGACATGTTCGTGCCGCAGGCCGGCCTCGATGCCGTGCGGCTGCTCGAGCGCGAAGGCCTGACCGTGCATTTCCCGCGCGGCCAGAGCTGCTGCGGCCAGCCCGCCTACAGCAGCGGCAACCCCGACGCGGCGCGCGCGGTTGCGCGAGCCCAGCTCGACCTGTTCGGCCAGCCATGGCCCGTGATCGTGCCGTCCGGCTCGTGCGCCGGCATGATGCGGCACCACTGGCCGCAGCTCTTTGCCGACGATGCCGTGGCCGGCCCGAAGGCGCGCGAACTGGCCGGGCGTGTCTACGAGCTGGGCGAGTTCCTGCTGCACGTGCTGAAGGTGGACTTCGGCACTGCCGCGTCGTCGGCCCAGCCGTCGGAGCGCATCGTGCTGCATAC
Organism: Cupriavidus taiwanensis; assembly: GCF_900250075.1. Taxonomy (NCBI): domain Bacteria; kingdom Pseudomonadati; phylum Pseudomonadota; class Betaproteobacteria; order Burkholderiales; family Burkholderiaceae; genus Cupriavidus; species Cupriavidus taiwanensis. The sequence goes on along the minus strand of NZ_LT977071.1, from coordinate 772,753 downwards.
CTCGTGCGGCGCGCGCCGCGAAATGGGCACGCGCGGGCACGGCGTGGCCCTGGTCGATGCGCTGCCTGGCGTGACCCGCGTCGAGCATGCGCGCGAGTCGGAGTGCTGCGGCTTCGGCGGCACCTTCTCGCTCAAGCATCCCGATATCTCGGGCGCCATGGTGCGCGACAAGGTGGCGTCGGCCTGCGCCACCGGCTGCGACCGCCTGGTCTCGGCCGACTGCGGCTGCCTGCTCAATATCGGCCATACCGCCGCGCACGACCGCGCCCCGCTGCAGGTAGAACACCTGGCCAGCTTCCTGTGGCGCCGTACCGGAGGTGCCGCATGAGCACGCCCGGCGCCCGCGAACGCATGCTGGGGCGGCTGCGCGCCGCCGCGCCCGTGCCGTCGCCGCAAACCACTGAGCTCGATCGGCGCATCGACAGCCATTTCGAAGCGCGCCGCCACGGCACGTCCGCGACGGGCGACCGCGTCGCCGCGATGCAGGCCGCGCTGCAGGGCCTGCATGCCGAGGTCTGGTGCGCCGACGCCACCGCCTGGCCCGGCTTGCTGGCTGCGGAACTGGCCAGGGCCGGCGTGAAGCGGCTGCTGCTCGATCCGGCCAGCCCGGCCGGCGCGGCGCTGGCAGCCTCGTTGCCGGCGGCGATCGAAGCCATCGGCTACGACCGCCCGATCGAGGCCTGGAAGGCCGAACTGTTCGACACCGTCGATGCCGGCTTCACCGTGGCGCGCTCCGGCATCGCCGCCACCGGCACGCTGGTGCTGGCGCCCGATGCGGGCTCGCCGCGCACGGTGTCGCTGGTGCCGCCGCTGCATGTCGCGCTGGTGCGGGCCTCGACCCTGCACGCCGACCTGCACATGGCCGCGCGCGCCGAGCGCTGGGCCGACGGCATGCCGACCAACCTGGTGCTGGTCTCCGGCCCGTCCAAGACCTCGGACATCCAGCAGACCCTGGCCTACGGCGCGCATGGTCCGCGCCGGCTGTGGGTGGTGATCGAGACCGATAACGCGGAGGCCGCGCGATGAGCGAGCAAACCCTGCAATTCGTAGCGCCGCAGGCGTTCAAGGCGCGTGCCCGCGAGGCCCTGGACGACCCCAAGCTGCGCCAGAGCTTTCGCGGCGCGATGGACTTCCTGCAAGGCAAGCGCCTGGCGCAGTTTCCCGACGCCGACGAACTCGAGCGCCTGCGCGACCTGGGCGAGGCGGTGCGCCAGCACGCGCTGGCCAACCTGCCCGACCTGCTGGTGCAGCTGGAACAGAAGCTGACCGCCGCCGGCGTGCAAGTGCACTGGGCCGAGACCGCCGACGAGGCCAACGCCATCATCCACGGCATCGCCAGCGCCAGGCAGGCAAGGCGCGTAATCAAGGGCAAGTCGATGGCCAGCGAGGAGATCGAGCTGAACCATTACCTGGCTGAACGCGGCGTGGAGTGCATCGAGTCGGACATGGGCGAGTACATCGTCCAGCTGGCCGGCGAGAAGCCCTCGCATATCGTGATGCCGGCGATCCACAAGACCAAGGGCGATATCGCGCAGCTGTTCACCGAGCATATCCCCGACACGCCTTATACCGAGGACGTCGACGCGCTGATCCAGACCGGCCGCCGCGCGCTGCGCCAGGCCTTCGTCGAGGCCGATATCGGCCTGTCCGGCGTAAACTTCGCCGCCGCCGACACCGGCACGCTGTGGCTGGTGGAGAACGAGGGCAACGGCAGGCTGTCCACCACCGTGCCCGACGTGCATATCGCCATCATGGGCATGGAGAAGGTGGTGGCCCGGCTCGAGCACATCGTGCCGCTGTCGACGCTGCTGACGCGCTCGGCCACGGGCCAGGCCATCACCACCTATTTCAACCTGATCTCGGGCCCGCGCCGCGCCGGCGAGCGCGACGGCCCGCGCGAAGTGCACCTGGTGCTGCTCGACAACGGCCGCACCCAGGCCTATGCCGACGCGCAGCTGCGCGCCACGCTGCAATGCATTCGCTGCGGCGCGTGCATGAACCACTGCCCGGTCTACACCCGCATCGGCGGCCACGCCTACGGCACCACCTACCCTGGCCCGATCGGCAAGATCCTGTCGCCCCACCTGCTGGGGCTGGATGCCACCGCCGACCTGGCCACCGCCTCGAGCCTGTGCGGCGCCTGCGGCGAGGTCTGCCCGGTGCGCATCCCGATCCCGCAGTTGCTGGTGCGCCTGCGCACCGAGGCTAACCGCGATCCCGACGAGAAGGTGGCGAACCCCCTGCGCGGGCAGGGAGCGAAGTACAGCCGTGGTGAACACCTGGTGTGGCGCTTCTGGAGCGGGGCGTACTCGCATCCGGCCACGTACCGGCTGTTCCGCTGGGCCGCGACGCGGCTGCGCGCGCTGACGCCGGGCAAGCAGATGGGATGGACGCAGCACCGCACGCCGCTGAAGCCGGCGGCGAAGAGCCTGGCGGACCTGCTGAAGGAAAAGGGGCAGCCGGAGTAGGCGGCTGCGCCAGACGGGGCGCCGAGGCTTCGAACTCCCGACTGTGTGCTCCCTCTCCCGCTTGCGGGAGGGGGTTGGGGAGAGGGCGGGAGCATCGACGAAGTACAACGCTGCCGCATAACGACGGCCTGCCCTCTCCCCCGCCCCTCTCCCGCAAGCGGGAGAGGGGAGCAAACCAGCGGGAACGGAAACGGCCGCGGTACTCGCATACAGAACAAGAATTTTCCCAAACCACCACCAAATCAGGAGACCACCCTTGCAACCCTGGACCCAACTCTACACACCGCTGGGCAGCCTGTGGCTGTCCTCGCTGGCGGCAGCGATCCCCATCGTGTTCTTCTTCATCGCGCTCGCGGTCTGGCGCATGAAGGGCCATGTCGCCGCGGCGGTGACGCTGCTGCTGGCGCTGGCCGTGGCGATCTTGGCTTACGGCATGCCCGCGCAGCAGGCGCTGGCCGCGGCCGGCTTCGGCTTTGCCTACGGCCTGTGGCCGATTGCGTGGATCATCGTGACCGCGGTGTTCCTCTACAAGATCGTGGTCAAGACCGGCCAGTTCGACGTGATCCGCGCCTCGGTGCTGTCGATCACCGACGACCAGCGCCTGCAGATGCTGCTGATCGGCTTTGCCTTCGGCGCCTTCCTGGAAGGCGCGGCGGGCTTCGGCGCGCCGGTGGCGATCACCGCGGCGCTGCTGGTGGGGCTGGGCTTCAACCCGCTGTACGCCGCGGGCTTGTGCCTGATCGCCAATACCGCGCCGGTGGCGTTCGGGGCGATGGGCATTCCCATCATCGTGGCCGGGCAGGTGACGGGCCTCGACCCCTTCCATATCGGCGCCATGGCCGGGCGCCAGTTGCCGCTGCTGTCGCTGCTGGTGCCGTTCTGGCTGGTGTTCATGATGGACGGCGCCAAGGGCGTGCGCGAGACCTGGCCGGCGGCGCTGGTGTGCGGCGGCAGCTTTGCCGTGACGCAGTACTTCACTTCCAACCATATCGGGCCGGAACTGCCGGACATCACGTCGGCACTGGTCAGCCTGGTGTCGCTGGCGGCGTTCCTGAAGGTGTGGCAGCCGCGCAGCGCGTCGCAGCGCGCCGGCGGCAGCGCTGGCAACGTCAGTGGCGGCACGGTCGCGCTTGCTGGCTTTGGCGGCGATATTGGCGGCGATATTGGCGGCGGTTATGGCGGCGCGATGCACAGCCGCAAGGCATCGCCCTACACGCTGGCGCAGACGCTGCGCGCGTGGGCGCCGTTCGGCATCCTGACCGCCATCGTCACGGTGTGGAGCCTGCAGCCGTTCAAGGCGCTGTTCGCCGCCAACGGTCCGCTGGCGGGCACGGTGCTGAAGTTCAAGGTCCCGGGTCTGGATCAACTGGTGATCAAGGCCGCGCCGATCGTGGCCACGCCCAAGGCCTATGACGCGGTGCTGAAGCTCGACCTGCTCTCCGCCGTCGGCACCGCGATCCTGCTGACCGCGCTGATCTCCGCCGTGCTGCTGCGCATGAAGCCGCGCGACCTGCTGGCCACGTTCGGCGAAACGCTGGTGGAACTGGCGCGCCCGGTGCTGTCGATCGGGCTGGTGCTGGCGTTCGCCTTTGTCGCCAATTACTCCGGCATGTCTTCGACGCTGGCGCTGCTGCTGGCCGGCACCGGTGCGGCATTTCCGTTCTTCTCGCCGTTCCTGGGCTGGCTGGGCGTGTTCCTGACCGGGTCCGACACCTCATCCAATGCGCTGTTCTGCGCGCTGCAGAACACCACCGCGCACCAGATCGGCGTGTCGGACACGCTGATGGTCGCGGCCAACACCACCGGCGGCGTCACCGCCAAGATGATCTCGCCGCAATCGATCGCGGTGGCCTGCGCGGCGACCGGGCTGGTGGGCAAGGAATCGGAGCTGTTCCGCTTCACGGTGAAGCACAGCCTGCTGTTCGCGGTGATCATCGGCGTGATGACGATGGTGCAGGCGTATTGGCTGCCGGGGATGATTCCTGGGTGACACCCGAATCCTGCTGATTACGTGCGCCCTCTCCCGCTTGCGGAAGAGGGCGCAAAGCAGCGGCGGGAGGTAGCCACGCCGCCCCTACTCCAGGAATTCGTCCCCTTCAGTGAGCGGCGCATACCGGTACGTCGCCGGCGTCCGGCTCAGCTTCACCGGCGCACCCAGGCCCCGGTACCCCCCTTCCATCTCCACCACCATCTCGCGGTGCCGCGTATGCGGATGCTGCAAGGCATCGGCCACCGACAGCACCGGCGCGCACGGCACGCCCGCGGCCACCAGCGTATCCGCCAGCGCCTTGCCGTCGAGCGTGCGCAGGCGCGCTTCCAGCTCCGCCTTCAGCGCGACGCGATTGACCGAACGCGCGCCGGCGGTGGCGTAGCGCTCGTCGTCGGCCAGCGCCGGCAGCTGCAGGTGCTCGCACAGGATGCGGAACTGCCGGTCGTTGCCCACCGCCAGGAACACCGGGTCGGTGGCCGTGGCGACGGTGTCGTACGGATAGATGTTGGGATGCGCATTGCCGGTGCGCTGCGGCGTGTTGCCGCTCATGAACCAGTTGGCCGCATGCGGATGCAGCAGCGACAGCCCCGAGTCGTACAGCGCGGCCTCGACGAACTGGCCGCGCCCGCTGCGGGCTCGCTCCTGCAGCGCCAGCAGCACGCCGATCACGGCGTTGAGGCCGGTCACCATGTCGACCACCGGCAAGCCCACGCGCAGCGGCTCGCCATCGGCCTCGCCGTTGATGCTCAGGATGCCGGACATGGCCTGGATCGCGGCATCGTAGCCGGGCAGGCCGCCCAGCGGACCGTCGGCGCCGAAGCCGGACACCCGGCAATGAACCAGCCGCGGGAAGCGCGCCGACAGCATGTCGTAGCCCAGGCCCCACTTCTCCAGCGTGCCGGTCTTGAAGTTCTCGACCAGCACGTCGGCCTCGGCCAGCAGCGCCAGCAGCACCTCGCGGTCCGGCTCGGCCGTCAGGTCCAGCCGCATCACACGCTTGTTGCGGTTCAGGCCGAAGTAATACGACGCCACGCCATCCTTGAAGGGGGGGCCCCAGGTACGGGTGTCATCGCCCTGCGGCGGTTCGATCTTGAGCACGTCGGCGCCGTGGTCACCCAGGATCTGGCCGCAGTACGGGCCGCCCAGGATGCGCGACAGGTCGACCACGCGGATGCCGGCGAGCGCGCCGGGACGGGCTTGGGTCATGGCTGCAATCCTCCGGGCGTTGTGTCAATCAAGCTGGGCGCCGGACTTCTGCACCACGGCACGCCACTTGCCCACCTCGGCCTTGACGAAACTGCCGAGCTGCTCCGGCGTGGTCGACGGGGCGAACTCCAGGCCTTGCGCCTGCAGCGTCTTGCGCACGTCGGGCTGCTTCAGCGCCTCGGCAAAGGCGCGGTTGAGCTTGCCGACCACCTCCGCCGGCGTGCCGGCGGGCGCGACCACGCCGAAGAACACCGACACGTCGAATCCGGGCACGCCCTGCTCGGCCACCGTCGGCACGTCGGGCAGCGCCTGCGAGCGCGCCCTGGTGGTCACGCCCAGCGCGCGCACCTTGCCGCTCTTGATGAAGGGCATCGCGGTCAGCACGTCGGTGAAGGTCATGCTGACCTGGCCGCCCAGCAGGTCGTTCAGCGCCGGGCCGGTGCCCTTGTACGGGATGTGCTGGAAATCGGTGCCGGTGACGTTGTTGAACAGCACGCCGGCCAGGTGCGACGAAGCGCCATTGCCGGACGAGGCATAGGTCAGCTTGCCCGGATGCGCCTTGCCGTAGGCGATCAGCTCGGTGACGTTCTTCGCCGGCACCGACGGATTGACCACCAGCACGTTGGGCAGCTGGCCGATCTGGATCACCGGGGTGAAGCTCTTGACCGGGTCGTAGTTGATCTTGCGGTACAGGCTGACGTTGATCGCCAGCGGCGCCGAGGTGCCGAACATCAGCGTGTAGCCGTCGGGCTCGGCGCGCGCCACCGCCTCGGCGCCGATATTGCCGCCGGCGCCGGCGCGGTTCTCGACCACCACCGGCTGGCCCAGGCTGGTCTTGAGCGCGGCGGCGAGCGTGCGCGCCATGGCATCGGTGGGGCCGCCCGGCGGATAGGTGACCACCATCATGATCGGCTTGGACGGGAAGTCCTTCTGCGCGAAGGCGGGGGCGATAAACAGCGAACACGCGGCGATGGCCGCGACGCGGTGCCAGAGTTTCATGGCGTTGTCTCCTGGTGTAGGACGTCTCCCGCGGGGTAGGCGGGATGGTTGGGGCACTGGGGTTGGGCTGCTCCCTCTCCCGCTTGCGGGAGAGGGTTGGGGAGAGGGCGGGAGCATCAACGAAGCCAGGCGTATCGGTATGCCAGCGCCTGCCCTCTCCCCCGGCCCCTCTCCCGCAAGCGGGAGAGGGGAGCAAACAATGGGCTCAGCTTGACGGCGTCAGAACACGTTGACCGCATCGACCGCGCCGGCCGCGCGCAGCGCGCCGTCGTCGGCGGGCGCCACCGTTTCGGCCAGCCAGGCCGGCTCGGCGCTTGCCGCCAGCGGATCCTGCGGCAGCACGCGGTGGCGCAGCACCAGCTGCGCCAGCCGCATGCGGCGCACCGAGCCGATGCGCCCGGCTTCCCAGGCCATCGCCACCGCGCTGGTCACGTGGTACAGGGCCGAGGCCGCCTGGCGCGCCAGTAGCTCGCCGTCGGCACCGGCCGCGGCGGCCTGGCCGGCGAGTCGGGCAGCGCTGGCGATGGCGCTTTCGAAGACGGCGCGGGCGTCCGCCTGCATCGGGGTATCGGCCAGCAGCCCGGCCAGGTGCGCCTGCAACACCGGCAATGCCCCCTCGCGCCGGACCGCGCGCAGCACGTCGAGCGCGACGATATTGCTGGTGCCTTCCCAGATTGAGCCGAGGTGGGCGTCGCGCACCAGGCGCGGGTCGCTCCATTCCTCGATATAGCCACAGCCACCGCGAATCTCCATGGCGTCGCCGGTGACCTTGCGCGCGTCGCGGCAGGCGCGGAACTTGATCAGCGGGGTCAGGATGCGCATCAGCGCGTAGGCGTCGGGCTCGCCGGCGTCGGCGCGGCGCAGTGCCTCGGCGGTCTGGAACACCATGGTGCGGGCCTGCTCGGTCGGCAGCGTCAGCTTGAGCAACTGGCGGCGCATCAGCGGCATGTCCTGCAGGCGCTTGCCGAAGGCCTGGCGCTCGCTGGCGATGAACAGGCCCTCGGTCAACGCGCGGCGCATCAGCCCGGCGGCGCGCACGCCGTTGGACAGGCGGGAGTTGTTGATCATGTCCGCCATCTGCACGAAGCCGCGGCCGGGCTCGCCGACCAGGTAAGCGTGCGCGCCCTCCAGACGGATCTCGCCGCTGGCCATCGAGCGCGTGCCGAGCTTGTCCTTGAGCCGGATGATGCGGTAGTGGTTGGCGCTGCCGTCTTCCAGCCTGCGCGGCAGCAGGAACAGCGACACGCCCTTGTGGCCGGGCACGGCGTTGCCGGCCTCGTCTTCCACGCGCGCCAGCACCATCGCCAGCGCGGCATCGGGATTGGAGCAGAACCACTTGTCGCCATGCAGGCGCCAGCCGCCCTCGGCCGAGGCATCGCGCACCGCGCGCGTGGCGGTGGCGGCGACGTCGGAGCCGGCGCCCTGCTCGGTCATGAACATCGCGCCCTGGTACAGGTCGTCAAAGACCTGGGTGGTCAGGTTGGGCAGGAAGCGCCCGACCAGCGCCGGGTCGCCGAACTTGCGCAGCGTGCGCGTCAGCGAATCGGTCATCGACAGCGGGCAGCACAGGCCGAACTCCGCCTGCACGAACAGATACGTGAGCGCGTACTTTGCCGCCGGCGGCATGGGCTTGTCCCAGCCCAGCACGCCGCCGCGGTGAGAGGCGGCGGCGAGACCGAATTCCGCAAAGGCCACCCGCTCCATCTCGACATAGGCCGGGTGCTTGTCGATGCGCTGCGCGTCGACGCCGGCGCGGGTGCGGTAAGTCAGTTCCGGCGGGTTGCGGTCGGCGACGCCGGCCAGCTCGTCGAGCACGCCGCCAGCCAGCGCGCCCATGCGCTCGAGGTGCGGCAGCAGGTGGCTGAACAGGTCTGGCGGCAGGTACAGCGGCAGCAGCGCGCGCAGGTCCGGGTCGGCGGCAAACAGGCTGCCGCCGTGGCGGTCCGGCACCGGATGCGCAGCGGGCGCGGCCGGGTGTTGCTGGGGGAAGTCGCGCACGGCGCTGGATGGCATGGCTGGTCTCCTGGTTTGCTTGGGCGCCGGCTTGCGGCCCCTTTGGCCTCCATTATTCAAACCCCAAGGATTTGCGTCTAATTCTAAAATTGGCTTGATCCATATAATTTCTGTATCGCCATGGAATTCCGCCACCTGCGTTACTTCCTCGTGCTGGCCGAGGAACTGCACTTCGGCCGCGCCGCGCGCCGGCTGGCCATCTCGCAGCCGCCGCTGTCGCTCAATATCCAGCAGCTCGAGGCTTCGGTCGGGGCGCGGCTGTTCGACCGCGACAGCCGTGGCGTGCGGCTGACCGCGGCCGGACGGGCCTTCCGCGAGTCGGCCACGGCGCTGCTGGCGCAGGCCGAGGCCGCGCGGGTGCTGGCGCGCGAGATCGAAGCGGGCGCCATCGGCCGCCTGCGCGTGGGCTTTGTCGGCTCGATGCTGTACCGCGGGCTGCCGCAGACGCTGCGCGAGTTCGAGGCCGCCTATCCCGGCATCCACGTGGCCCTGACCGAGCTGAATTCGCAGGAACAGGTCGACGCGCTGCTGCATGACGAACTCGACGCCGCCTTCATCCACACCGGACGGGTGCCGGACACGCTGCAGGCCACGCTGGTGCACGCCGAGCCGTTCGTCTGCTGCCTGCCCGCCGACCATGCCCTGGCCGCGCTGGCGCAGCTGCCGCTGACATCGCTACGCGGCGAGCCGTTCGTGCTGTTCTCGCGCAAGGCCTCGCCCGACTATTACAGCCGGATCTTCGACATGTGCGCCGCGCAAGGCTTCTTCCCGCAGATCCGGCATGAGGTGCGGCACTGGCTGTCGGTGGTGTCGCTGGTGTCGCAGGGCATGGGCGTGGCGGTGGTGCCGGCGGCACTGGCGCGCTCGGGCATGGCGGGCGCGGCGTTCCGGCCGCTGGCCGACGCCACGGTGCGCTCCGAGGTCTATTGCGCCTGGAAGACCGCGCCGGATCATCCTGCGCGTGACCACTTTGTCGCCATGGTGGCAGGCAAGCCGGCGCAGCCGAAGCGCAGCCATAAAGAAAAAGCCACCGGTCCAGGGACCGATGGCTTGTGAAGTACGCGTGGAACGGGGTGTTCAGCGTGCCGTGAGCTTAACGCCGCTGGCTTACGGCAGCCATAACGCAAATGCAGTAATTGCACGAGGGCGGCCCCGGCGCGGATTCGGGGTGGCATGACCTGGCCGCCGCCAGCCTCGTTGGACGCCGGCTCGCGGTCGCGGGGCGTGCTCATCGACGACCCTTAGCGGTTATCATTCGCCTCCTGCCGTGCCTGGCGCGGCAAGGCTGGCGTGCCCGCCCTTTGAGGGGGCAACGTAAAGCCTCATTTGCGATACAATGAAAACGATTTTCATTTACACACCCCGGCGCGGTCGCACCGACCGCTTGGCGGCAGGCCGCGCCACGGACTGGAAGCATGATGCGGTTGTCTGAACTTCCACGGCGCACGCCCGCCGTAGTGCAATCGGTGGACGACGCCACCCCAGGGGATCCGGTTGCGCGCCGCCTGCGCGAACTGGGCTTCGTTGCCGGCGAGCCCGTGCAGGTCATCGCCTACGGGCCGTTCGGCATGGATCCGCTGGTGGCGCAGGTAGGCTTCACGCGCTTTGCACTGCGCCGCTCGGAGGCGGCGCGCATCGGCGTGGAAATCGCCAGCGCCTCGGTCACCCGCATCGCCCCCGCCACGCAGGGCGACGAGACTGCCCAACCGTCCGCCAAGCGGACCGCCTGAGCCTTCCCCGGATTATGTCTGCAGCTGCTTCCCCCTCGGCCCTGCGCATTGCGCTGGTCGGCAATCCCAATTGCGGCAAGACCGCACTGTTCAACCGCCTGACCGGCAGCCGCCAGAAGGTGGCCAACTACGCCGGCGTCACCGTCGAGCGCAAGGAAGGCTACTTCGTGTCGCCGGCCGGACGCCAGGTGCGCATCCTGGACCTGCCCGGCGCCTACAGCCTGCATGCGGCCAGCCTGGATGAAGCGATCACGCGCGATGTCTGCCTGGGCCAGCGCGCCGGCGAAGCGCGCCCGGACCTGCTGGTGTCGGTGGTCGACGCGACCAACCTGCGCCTGCACCTGCGCTTCGTGCTGGAGTTGCGCCAGCTGGGGCTGCCGATGGTGGTGGTGCTGAATATGAGCGACGCGGCCGCGCGCCGCGGCATCCAGATCGACCGCGACAAGCTGTCGGCCGCGCTCGGCGTGCCGGTGGTCAGCACCGTGGCGGTCCGGCGCGACGGCGCCGCGGCGCTGGTCAGCCTGCTCGATGCCACGCTGCCGCCGGCCCCGCCGGCCGGCGCTGCGTCCGGCGCTGACTTCGACGTGCATGCCGAAGTCAACCGCCTGCTGTCGGCCGCGGTGAGCATGCCGGCGCGCACCGCCGCGCTGGACGACCGCATCGACCGCATCGTGCTGCACCCTGTGTTCGGGCTGCTGCTGCTGGCGGTGCTGCTGTTCCTGATGTTCCAGGCGGTGTTCTCGTGGGCCGAGCCGCTGATGGACGGCATCGAGGGCGGCGTGCACTGGGCCGGCGAGATGCTGGGCGCCTGGCTGCCCGACGGCATGCTCAAGAGCCTGCTGGTCGACGGCCTGGTCGCCGGGCTGGGCAGCGTGGTGGTGTTCCTGCCGCAGATCCTGATCCTGTTTCTGTTCATCCTGACGCTGGAAGAATCCGGCTACCTGCCGCGCGCGGCGTTCCTGCTCGACCGCCTGATGATGGGCGCGGGGCTGTCGGGGCGCTCGTTCATCCCGCTGCTGTCGAGCTTTGCCTGCGCCATCCCCGGCATCATGGCCACGCGCACCATCCAGGACCCGCGCGACCGGCTCACCACCATCCTGGTGGCGCCGCTGATGACCTGCTCGGCGCGCCTGCCGGTCTATGCGCTGCTGATCGGCGCCTTTATCCCCGAGCGCACCGTGATGGGCCTGTTCAACCTGCAGGGGCTGGTGCTGTTCGCGCTCTACGTGGCCGGCATCGTCAGCGCGCTGGTGGTGGCCTATGCGCTCAAGTTCCTGCGCCGCGACCGCACCGACCATCCGCTGCTGATGGAGCTGCCGTCGTACCGCATCCCGAACCCGCGCGACATCGCCATCGGCCTGTGGGAGCGTGCCCGCATCTTCCTGTCGCGCGTCGGCAAGGTGATCCTGGCGCTGACGGTGCTGCTGTGGTTCCTGTCGACGTTCCCGTCCGCGCCCGAGGGCGCGACCGCGCCGGCGATCGACTACAGCTTTGCCGGCATGATCGGCCACGCGCTGCAGAAGGTGTTCGCACCGGTGGGCTTCAACTGGCAGATCTGCATCGCGCTGGTGCCGGGGCTGGCCGCGCGCGAGGTCGCCGTTGGTGCGCTGGCCACCGTCTATGCGCTGTCGGGCAGCGAAGAGACCGTGGCCACGCAGCTGGCACCGATGATCGCCGCGCAATGGTCGCTGGCCACCGCGCTGTCGCTGCTGGCGTGGTACGTGTTCGCGCCGCAGTGCATCTCCACGCTGGCGGTGATCCGGCGCGAGACCGACTCCTGGAAGGTGATGGCGCTGTCGGCCGCCTACCTGACCGGGCTGGCCTACCTGGCCGCGTTCGTGACCTACCGCGTCGCGCTGATGTTCAGCTGAGGCCCGCCGACGCCATGAGCCTCTATCACGCCATCGAAACCCTGCTGGTCCCGCTGATCGTGCTGGCGTGCGCGGTGTCGGTGGTGTCGCGCTACGCGCCGCGCACGCGCGAGCGCGTCAAGGCGGCGCTGGCGGCGCGCCTGGGCGGCCCCGCCGCCGCGGGCTGGCGCGGCCGCCTGGCCCGCTGGCTGGCCCCGCAGGCCGCGGCCGGCTGCGCCAGCGGCTGCGACGACGGCGGCTGCAATACCTGCGACGCCAATACCAGCTCCCCCACCGGCCAGGACAAGCCTGCCGAGCAGGTGGTGCGCTTCGTGCGCAAGCGCTGAAGCGCGCTTTTTTCCTCCCTTATCCTTCACGCAGAAACGGGTACGCCCGCTGCTGCCGCATGGTGCGGCAAGCGGCGGGTTGCGCGCGTCCAGGCCTCGTGGCAGGCGACGGCGTGGGCCTGTTGCAGGCCAATCCGGCGCTTCGCAAGGCTTGTTCCCATGCACGCAGAATTGGGTACGCTTTGCACGCGCGCCTGTCGGAGCCTGCACGCAGGGGTCGAAAACAGCCACGCAGAAACGGGTACGCTTGCGCCTTTACCAATCATTCCTGACACAGCGCATGTGTCTCCCAAAAGCAAAACGCCCTCCATCCGGAGGGCGTCTCGCCAGCTGCGGGATACCGGCGCCTACCTGACCGTACCGTAGAACACCAGCTTCAGCGGCGTATTGTCGGCGACCGCGGTGCAGGTCGCGGTGATGGTGAAGTCGCCGGGTCCGGTGCCGCTGGCGCGCACCTGGTTGGGCAGCATCACCATGCTCGGGCTCAGCGAGACCGGACCGGTGCTGGACCATGCCCAGTCCTTGCACGCGGTGTACTGCGCATCCTCGCCCAGGTGCTTCATGCGCGCGGTCACCTCGATCGGCATCGGTGCGAGCAGCAGCAGCGTGATCGGATCCTGGTTGTCGCCCACCAGTGCCCATAGCGGGTTTTCCGTCACCGTCAGGGTGGCGCTGCGCCGCTCGCCCAGCTTGCTGCTGACCGCAGTCACGGTCAGGCTGCCCTGCACCGGACCGGTGTCGCCGGCCAGGCTGGTGCGCACCGTGGCGTCATGCGTACCCGCGGCTTCCGTCGCGGACAGCGTCGCCGAGCTTGCCGTGTAGCTCCAGTTGCCGTCGAAATCCGCGGTCACGTCCTGGCCGTCGTGGCGCAACACGCGCGCGGTGAAGGTGTCGGGACGATTGCTGAACACCTGCAGCGCGTTGACCTCGCGCCCGCCCTTGGTGGTCACCACGCGATAGGCCGCGGCGCCGTTCTTCTGCACCGTCACCGCGATGACGCCGGCGAGGGCATGTCCGTCAGGCGCGGTCACCGACACCGAGACACTGGCGGTGGCCGCGGTCGTCGGCGAGCCGTTGCTGGCCTTCAGCGTGGCGCTGTTCTGGCTGGCCGTGACCTGGACCGCGGTGCCGCTGCTGGACCAGGCCCAGTTGGAGACGCTGGCCGACACATCGCTGCCGTTGCTGTCGAGCAGCGTCACCTTGACCGGCAGTTCCTGGCCGTCGCTCATCGACAGGCTGGTGGCGGGCATCGACAGCGCGTAGCTCAGCGCGGATGCCGGCACCACGGTGATGGTGGCCGATTGCGCGGGCAGTTGCACGGTAGTGTTGTCGGTGCCCCGGACCGTGGCCACCACCTGCACGGTGGTGGTGCCCGGCGCAACGCCCCTGACCACGGCGCTGCCCGGCGTGCCGGCGCCCGGTGTCACGGTGGCGACGGCGCTGTCGGTGCTGGTCCAGTCGAAGGTGGTGCTGGCCGATACGTCGACGCCGTTGCTGTCGACGGCCAGCGCGCTGATGGTCAGCGTGCGGCCGACACCGACCTCGCCCGAGGTCACGCTCATCTTCGCGGTATAGGTCAGCGGCGTGGTGGTGCCGCCCGATGCCGGCGCGGCGGGCGCGCTGCTGCCACCGCCGCCGCCGCATGCCGCCAGCAACAAGGCTGCGGCTGAACCCGCCAGCCAGGATGCCCACGTTCTCAGTCTCATGATTGTTCCCCCCGGTCGTGTTTTTCCCGCGCTATCAGCCTAGGCACAAAGTGGCCCGCGCAATACCAGCCAGAGGACTGAGGTGCAGCGCACAGAACCTCGCCGCAAGTCATCCATTCAGCGCAGTACATCGCCATTCGGCCGAGGCGAAACAGGGGCCGCCAGGCCCCCTGCCGCAGCCGGCCCCCAACCGTTTGGCGCAGCCCGTTTCCACGATCCCCTGATCGGGCCACGACGGTTTGCCGCGCATGCCGGCACACGCGCAAGGCTTGACCGGGTCGGGACTGGTCGACTAACCTTGCCCTTCCCATGGACCTGCGCTGCATGCGCACCCACGCGGAGCGGCCGCGGCCCCTCCCACTCCAGCCACGATGAACCGTTACACCAGCACTCCCTGCCAGGCTGCCGATGCGTCCCGCATCGCTGCCCGCGCACGCGTGCTGGCTGCCCTGGCATCGGGCCGCGCCCTGCGCGCTTCCTCGCTACTGCTAAGCCTACCGATCGGTTGCCGGGCCTAGGGCCCCGTGGCAGTTCGGCAGCCTTGCGCCACCCTTTTCCCGTTTTTCGATTTTTCATCTTCCCTTGCGAGGAAGGAGACCCCGTATGCTCGTCAATCCCGCCACCAAGTACCGCCCCGCCGCCACCGTCGACATCCCTGAGCGCACCTGGCCCGGCCGCACCATCACGCGCGCGCCGCGCTGGATGAGCACCGACCTGCGCGACGGCAACCAGGCCCTGATCGAGCCGATGAACCCGGCGCGCAAGCTGCGCTTCTTCGAACAGCTGGTGAAGATCGGCCTGAAGGAAATCGAAGTGGCGTTCCCCGCCGCGTCGCAGACCGACTTCGACTTCGTGCGCATGCTGATCGAAGAGCGGCGCATCCCCGACGACGTCACCATCGTCGTGCTGACGCAGTCGCGCGAAGACCTGATCCGCCGCACCGTCGAATCCGTGCGCGGCGCGGCACGCGCCATCGTGCACCTGTACAACCCGATCGCACCGGCCTGGCGGCGCATCGTCTTCAATGCCTCGCGCGACGAGATCAAGGAAGTCGCGGTATCGGGCACGCGCCTGATCAAGGCGCTGACCGATGCCATGCCCGAGACCGCGTGGACCTACGAGTATTCGCCCGAGACCTTCAGCCTGGCCGAGCTCGATTTCTCGCTGGAAGTCAGCGACGCGGTGTCGGCCGCGTGGCAGGCCGGCCCGGGCCGCCCGATGATCCTGAACCTGCCGACCACGGTGGAATGCAGCACGCCCAACGTGTTCGCCGACCAGATCGAATGGATGCACCGCCGCCTCGCGCGGCGCGAGCACATCGCGTTGTCCGTGCATCCGCACAACGACCGCGGCACCGCGGTGGCGGCGGCGGAGCTGGCTTTGATGGCGGGCGCCGACCGCGTCGAGGGCTGCCTGTTCGGCAATGGCGAGCGCACCGGCAACGTCGACCTGGTGACGCTGGCGCTGAACCTCTATACGCAAGGCGTGGCGCCGCAACTCGACTTCTCCGACATCGACGCGGTGCGCCAGTGCGTGGAGCACTGCAACCAGCTGCCGGTGCACCCGCGCCATCCGTACGTAGGCGATCTGGTGTTCACCGCGTTTTCGGGGTCGCACCAGGATGCGATCCGCAAGGGCTTTGCGCAGCAGCAGCCGGACGCCATCTGGGAAGTGCCCTACCTGCCGATCGACCCGGCCGACCTGGGCCGCAGCTACGACGCGGTGATCCGCGTCAACAGCCAGTCGGGCAAGGGCGGCATGGCGTACCTGCTGGAACAGGTGCATGGCCTCTACCTGCCGCGCCGGCTGCAGATCGAGTTCAGCCGCGCGGTGCAGGCCATGACCGACGACAGCGGGCTGGAAGCGAGCGCGGACGACCTGTATGGCCTGTTCGAACGCGAGTACCTGGCGCGCGAGGCGCCGCTGCGCTATGTCTCGCACCAGCTGGCAAGCGACGGTACCGGCGCCACCGTGATCACGGTGCAGATGGAGCGCGACGGCCAGCCCTGCAGCGTGCGCGGCAGCGGCAACGGCCCGATCGACGCCTTCATCGATGCGCTGGACCTGCCGGTACGCGTGATGGACTACCACGAGCATGCGATGAACGCAGGCGCCGACGCGAGCGCAGCGTGCTATGTCGAAGTCCGTGTGGGCGATTCGCCGACCGGGTTCGGCGCGGGCATCGACGCCAACCTCGTCACGGCTTCATTGCGTGCAGTGCTGTCGGGTGTGAACCGGCACCTGCGGGCGGGCTTTGCCGGCGGCGCTCACGCGGCCAGCGCCGCCGCGGCCTGACGCCTGAGGTGTAGCGTTTGGCAAGAAAACCGGTGTGCCCCGCCCCCACGGGGCACACCCGGAAAGACGCCCTTGCGGACGCCCACGACATGCCTGGTGCGGATCCGGACACACGCGTTGCGCGTGCTCGGATCTTTCGCACAGCGTAAGCGGCAGCATCGGGCCGCGCTACGAATCATTTCGCATGTGGTTAGAAGCGATGTCCGAGGATGCATCGGTGATGGCCGCGTTGTCGCGCCATCGCGACGCCGTGCGCTCCATTTGGTTCCGCTTGTTTTGTGTCAAGGCCAGCGCCGCCCCGCTCCGCCACACTGGGCGCGCCTTGATAACAAACCAAGCAGACCCATGAAAACACTGTCTCTTCGCACCGCCACCTGTTCGGCCATCGCCGCCTGCGCCATGCTCGGCGCCTTCGCCACGCCCGCGGCCGCAGCGGACGACGCCCAGGGCAACTGGATGGTGCGGCTGCGCGGCACCTACCTCGACATGGCCCACAGCTCCGATCCCGTCGGCGGTGTCGGCCGCTCGGACCGCATCACGGTCAACAACAAGTGGATCCCCGAACTCGACGTCACCTACTTCTTCACGCCGAACTTTGCCGCCGAACTGGTGCTGACGGTGCCGCAGAAGCAGAACGTCTACCTTGACGGCAACAAGATCGGCACCTTCAAGCACCTGCCGCCGACGCTGCTGATGCAATACCACCTCATTCCCAACGGTACCTTCCGCCCGTATATCGGCGCGGGCCTGAACTTCACCCACATCTGGGGCGAGAACATCGCCAACAACTCGCTGCAGCTCGATAGCTGGAGCGTGGGCCCGGCGCTGCAGATCGGCATGGACTACAAGCTGACCAGGAACTGGTTCCTCAACGCCGACATCAAGAAGATCTGGCTGAAGAGCGATGTGAAGGCGGGGGACGTCAAGGTCTCCAAGGTAAGCCTGGATCCGTGGCTGTTCAGCGTCGGGGTGGGGTATCGATTCTGATCCTGCCGCGCGACAAAAAAGGCCGGCGTCGAAGGGGCGCCGGCCTTTTGCATTTCATGAGCGCGCGCAGCGGACCGCTACCTGAACGCCGGCTCGTCGAAGCTGCGCAGCTTGCGCGAATGCAGCTGCTCGACGCCGTTCTCGCGCAGGATGCGGATCGCTTCCAGGCCGATGGTCATGTGCTGGCTGACGCGCTGGCGATAGAACGCGTTGGCCATGCCGCGCAGCTTGAGTTCGCCATGCAGCGGCTTGTCCGATACGCACAGCAGGGTGCCATACGGCACGCGCAGCCGGAAGCCGTTGGCGGCCACCGCCGCGCTCTCCATGTCGATGGCGATCGCGCGCGACTGGTTGAAGCGCGCATACAGCGCCTTGGACTTCAGCTCCCAGTTGCGGTCGTCGGTCGATACCACCGTGCCGGTACGCATGCGCGTCTTCATCTCGTTGCCGGACAGCCCGGTCACGCGCGCCACGGCTTCCTGCAGCGCCACCTGGATCTCGGCGATCGGCGGCACCGGCACCCACGGCGGCAGGTCGTGGTCGAGCACGTGGTCGTCGCGCACATAGGCGTGCGCCAGCACATAGTCGCCGAGCTGCTGCGAGCGGCGCAGGCCGCCGCAGTGGCCCACCATCAGCCAGCAATGCGGGCGCAGCACGGCGAGGTGGTCGGTCATGGTCTTGGCGTTGGACGGCCCCACGCCGATATTGACCAGCGTCACGCCCAGCTTGTCGCCGCGCACCAGGTGGTAGGCCGGCATCTGCGGCAGCACGCGCGGGCGCGTGGCGTCGTCGGGTTCGGGCGCGCCCAGGTCCTGCACCACGTCGCCAGGCTCGACAAAGCGCGTGTAGCCGCCGCCATCGCCATTGCCGTTGCCATTGCCCATCAGCGCGCGCCCAAGCGCGACGAACTCGTCGACATAGCGCTGGTAGTTGGTGAACAGCACGAAGCGCTGGAAGTGCTGCGGCGCCGTGCCGGTGTAGTGGTAGAGCCGCTGCAGCGCCAGGTCCACGCGCTCGGCGGGGAACAGCGACAGCGGCCAGGCTTCGCCCGGCACCGGCTCGTAGGTGCCGTTGGCAATGCCGTCGTCGATGCGGTTCAGCTCCGGCAGCACGAACGAGGCCTCCAGCTCGCGCGCCTGGGTGTAGCTGATGTCGGTGGTCGAGGCCTCGATCACGAACGGCAGCGGGATCGGGCGCCGGCTCAGGCCCACCACCACCGGCACGCGGTGATAGCGCATCAGGCGCTCGATCTGGTCGCGGTAGTAGTCGGCCAGCAGGTCGGGGCGCGTCACCGTGGTGCCGTAGACGCCGGGGTACGCCACCGTGCCCCAGGAGGGGCGGCTGTCGGTGACCATGGTCTCGATGTTGACCGAGATGCCCAGGTACGGATAGCACGCGTGCGCGGCCGAGGGCAGCGGCTTGCCGCTGGCGAAGGCATCGAAGCGCGCGCGCACGGCGCCGACCGATGCATCGTAGATCTCGCGGATGCGGGCAACCGCCGCATCCGCGTCGGTGAACTCGGCGAGCTGGTCGGCCGGATGCGCGGAGGAAAAGACGGGGGCGTTCATGGCGGCCATGATACCGCGCCGGAGCGCCGCCGTGAGCGACGCCCCGGCGCGCCAGGCGCCAAATTGACGCGCCCGCGCCCGCTCGCTACACTCCGCCAATTGCGCAGCACGGCTTGCCGTGCCGTTCTCGACTCGCGGCGCCCCTGGTGGCAAGGGGCGGCGAGGGGCCGTACATGCTTTGCTGGGAGAGCCGCCAATGGAAATCCGTAACCTGTTGCCCGAAGACCTCGAGGCAGCCAGACAACTACTGATCGCCAATGGCTGGGCCCACCGCGTGGGCGGACCCGAGAAATTCGCACGGCTGGTGGCCAATTCGCAGCGCGTGGCCGTGGCGGTAGAGAAAGGCGAGGTGGTCGGCTTTGCCCGCGCGTTGTGCGACGACGTATGCGACGGTTTCCTGTCGATGGTGGTGGTGGCGCCCGGCCACCGCCGGCACGGCATCGGCCGCGCCCTGGTGCGGCATATCGTCGGCAGCGACCCCGATATCAGCTGGATGCTGCGCGCGGCGCGCTCGTCCGAAGCCGCCTTCTTCGGCCAGCTCGGCTTTACCCCCTCGATGGTTGCGATGGAGCGGCGCCGGCCCTGAACCAACCGGCCAGTACCACCCCGGCGCAGCGTCAGCGTCCCCCCATCTTCTGCCGGAACTCGTCGGCCGTCCCCACCTGCCGGAACAGCGGCCCGCCCGGCGCGAAGCGATCGGCGCTGGCCAGCGGCCCCACCACCACCGGTTCGAAGCCCGCATCGCGCACCAGCTGCGCCGCCACTTGCAGCGCGGCCGGGTCGTCGCCAGCGATCGGCACCGCCACCAGCCCGCCGGGCCGGTGATGCTCGCTGGCAAACTGCGCCGCCCCCATGAAGTTGAAGGCCCGCACCACGCGCGCGCCGCGCAGGTAGCGCGCCGTGGTAAGGCCGATGCCGTCGCGCCTGGCCTCGTCGGCAATGGGGCCGTCGCGGTGTTCGTAGGCGTTGGTGGCGTCGAGCACGATCTTGCCTTGCCAGGCGCCGGCATGGTCACGAGCCAGTTGCGGCAACGCGCCATAGGGCGTGGCGAGGAACAGCACGTCCGAGAACGCAATGGCCTCGGCCACCGTGCCGGCGCGCGCAAGCGTACCCAATTCTTCGACCAGCGGCTTGAGCGCCTCCGGGTGCCGCGACGAGAACAGGACCGGATGCCCGGCCTTGACCCACAAGCCGCCCACGGTGCCGCCGATGCGGCCCGAGCCGATCACGCCGATGCGCTGCGCCGCGGCCTCGCGGGCCGGCGCCGGGCCGGGCTGGGCGCGCACGGCGCGCGGCAGTCGCGCAACCAGCAGTAGCGCCGCGGCGCCGGCGCGCAGCCAGCGGCGGCGGGTCACATTGGCAGGCATGGCAAGTCCTCCGGCAGGCGGGGCCGCCGCCCGGTACGCGTGGCGGCCCCCTGGGATGACTCTAGGCGAAAAGCCGCCGCGCGTGGCTAGCGGTCGTTGCGGATCGGGCCATACTCGGCCGGCACCCACGTATAGCCGGCGGTATCGCGGCGCACATGGCCCAGGCCCGGGAACGGCATGTGCGCGCCGCCTACCCACAACCGGCCCCTGGCGGCCTGCTCCAGGATGCGCTTGCGCGTGATCACGGCCTGGTTGCTGTCGACGTCGAACTCGATCGCCACCTGCGGCCGGCGCAGCTGCAGCGCATGGTTGTGCACGATGTCGCCCCACAGCAGCAGGCTGTCGTTGCCCGAGGTGAACAGGTAGCCGCTGTGCCCCGGGGTATGCCCGTTGGCCGGCACCACGCGCACGCCCGGAACAAGTTCGGCAATGGATTCACTACGGGCGCCGCCGTTGAATGTCCGCAAGCGCTGCGCCGCCTGGTACGGCGCGACCGCGGCACGCGCCATGGCGAACAGGCCCTGCGCCTCCTTCGGCGCGGCGGCGGCGTTGGCTTCGCTCAGCCAGTAGTCGAGGTCGGCCTTGTCGACGTAGACCGTCGCGTTCGGGAACGCGGCCTTGCCGTCCGTGGCCAGGCCGCAGGCATGGTCGCCGTGCAGATGCGTCAGCAGCACGGTATCGACCTGCTCGGGCGCGTAGCCCGCGGCGCGCAGGTTCTCGCCGATGCGTCCCAGGGTCGGCCCGAAGCAGCCGGCCGCGCCGGTGTCGACCAGCACCAGGCGGCTGCCGGTATGGATCAGGTAGGCGTTGACGGCGGTCTGCATGCCCGGCGTCGAGGTCAAGAACATCCGCGCCAGCAGGCTCTGCACCTCGCGCGCGCTGGTGTACTTGAACAGCTTGGGGTCCAGGTCGATATAGCCGTCATAGAGCGCGGTGACTTCCAGCTGGCCGACCATCATGCGGTAGTAGCCCGGCACCTGGGTCTTCTGCTGCGCCGGCGGCGTGGCGGTCTGCGCGCTGGCCAGGCCCGTGGCCAGCACGGCGCTGCCCATGGCGATGGCGATGACGGCGCGCGATGCGGCCCGGCGCAAGGCAAGTTGCAACGTCGGGCGCGGGCGCGGGCCAGAGGTAGCGGGGCGCACCATGGACTGCAGCTTCATATCCTGATCCTGTTCTGATTGATGTTGTCGAGGAGCAGGCCGGCGCCAGCGGGCGCGCGGCCAGCGCATATCTTAGCCGCGCCTTGCCCGACAAGGCCGCAAGGGTCAAAGCGTACCTACTTCTGCGTAAAAAACGGTGCCACGTGGCACCGTTTTCCATGCATGGGAGCTTGCGCCGCCCGCTTTTTACTCTGGCTGGATATTCGCCGCCTTGATGATGCGGCCCCACTTGCCGGACTCCTGCGACTGGAACTTCGCCAGTTCCGCGGGCGTGCTGGTGAAGACTTCCGTACCGGTCGACTTGTAGAAGCCGGCGGCGCTCTCGCTGCGCGCGGCCTTCACCATCATTGCGTTGAGTTTGGCCACCACCGGCTGCGGCGTCCCAGCGGGCGCATAGGCGGCGAACCAGTAGCTCATCTCGTAGCCCTTGACGCCGGCTTCATCGATGGTCGGCACCTCCGGCGCCAGCGGCGAGCGGGCCTTGCCCGACACGCCCAGCGCGCGCAGCTTGCCGCTCTTGACCTGCGGCAGGCCGGTGGCGGTGTCGGTGATCATCATCTGGATCTGGTTGCCGAGCAGGTCGGTGATGGCCAGCGGGTTGCTCTTGTACGGCACGTGCAGCAGCTGCACCTGCGCCATCTGCTGGAACAGCTCGCCGGCAATGCGCGACGACGAACTGCCGCTGCCGAAGCTGAGCTTGCCCGGCTGCTGCCGCGCCAGCGCGATGAACTCGGCCACGGTCTTGGCCGGCACCTGCGGGTTGACCACCATGATCTGGCCGCCGCGTCCGAGCGCCGTGATGGGTGTGAAGTCCTTGACCGGGTCGTAGGGCAGCTTCTTGAACAGGTGCTCGTTGGCCGCATGCGTGGTGTTGGTGCTGATCAGCACGGTATAGCCGTCCGGCGCCGCCCTGGCCACGTCGGACGCGGCGATAAAGCCGTTGGCGCCGGGCTTGTTGTCGACCACCACGGTGACCTTGCTGTCCACCGTGATGGCCTGGCCGATGGCGCGCGCGAGCTGGTCGGTGGCGCTGCCCGCGGCAAAGGGCACGACGAAGCGGATCGGCTTGTCGGGAAACTCGGCCCAGGCCTGGCCCGCGGGCAGGATCACCGCGAGCGCGGCAACGGCCAGTGGCTTGAAGAGCGGATGCATGTGAGGTCTCCTGTTGAAATCGTTATCGGTGAAGGCAAGGGTTCAAGGGTGGTCCGAAACCCCCGGCACGAGCCGCGGCGGCAGCGGGATCTCGAGCTGCAGCAGGCGGAACGACAGCGCCTTGCCGTGGGTGTCGAGGTTGAGCGCATCGTTGACGCCGCCATCGAGCACGCCGTCGAGCACGAAGTTCATCGCGTGCAGCGACGGCACCAGGTAGCGCGTGACCGCCGCGGGCCGGCGCTCGCGAAACAGGTCGCGCACCGCGTCTTCGGTCACGTGCGCCACCAGGTGGTCGAAGTCGCGCGGGTCATAGGCGATCACGCTGATGTTGGAACGGTCGCCCTTGTCGCCGGTGCGGCCATGGGCGAACTGGTAGAGCGCGGCGGTGGCGGTCATGGCAGGCTCCTCAGTCGATGAAGGTATGGGTGGGCGTGACCGCGGCGCGCGGCACCAGGCACGACACCGCGTTCAGGCGCGCGCGCTGCGCCGTGCGCACGCCGCCGCCGCCGGCGGGGCCGCAGGTATAGAGCGCGTTGACCTCGCGCTGCAGCGCCTGCGCCACGGCCAGGTCGTCATGCGCGAGCGCGGCGCGCAGGCGCACGTCCTGCGCCTGCGCCTCGTGCGGCTGGGGCTGTGCCAGCATGGCGCCGGCATCGTCGGCGAGCACGCTGAGCACGCCGATCAGGTCGAAGCGGATCGGCGCGTCGTGGCCCAGCATGCGCATGCGCCGGCGCAGGATGTCGGCGGCCAGCCGCGCGCGCGCCGCGGCGTTGGGGCCGGCGTAGGAGATCTCGCCCTCGGCCAGCCAGCCACCGTGGCTGAACACATTGGCCTTGAGCTGCGCCGGGCGCGGGTGGCCGCGCACATTGCGCACGGCCACGCGGTCCGGTCCCAGCTGCGCCACGGTGACGGCGCCGATGTCGGCCACCACGTCCGGCGTCAGGTAGGCGCACGGGTCGTGCACCTCGTACAGCAGCTGTTCCTTGACCGTGCGCAGGTCGACGCAGCCGCCGGTCCCGGCAGCCTTGAAGATCTCGATGCCGCCGCCGGCGTCGAGCTGGGCGATCGGGAAGCCCAGCGCGTGCACGTCCGGCACCTCCTTGCGGCCCGGATCGGCAAAGTAGCCGCCGGTGACCTGCGCCCCGCATTCGAGCAGGTGCCCGGCCATGGTGGCTGCGGCAAGCCGGTCCCAGTCGTCCCAGGCCCAGCCAAAGTGCGCCATCGCCGGCCCCAGTGCCAGCGCCGGGTCGGCCACGCGCCCGCACACCACCACGTCGGCCCCGGCGGCAAGGGCGTCGGCAATGCCCTGCGCGCCGATATAGGCGTTGGCGCAGACGAAGCGTTCGGCGTCAAAGGCGTCGCCGAGGATGCCGTGCAGGCGCGCGCGCCCGGCCGCGTCGGACAGGTCATCGCCTTCGACCACCGCCACGCGCGGCGCCGCCAGGCCCAGTTCGCTGGCGAGTTGCAGCACGCGCCGCGCCGCGGCGCGCGGATTGGCGGCGCCAAAATTACCGACGATGGCAATGCGGTGCTGCAGGCACAGGCCCAGCACCGGCGCCAGCAGCGCGTCGAGCAGCGGCTCGTAGCCCTGCGCGGGATCGTTGCGCCGCGCCAGCTGCGCCAGCGCCAGCGTGCGCTCGGCCAGGGTCTCGAAGATCAGCGCGGCCGGCTGCGCCGCGGCGATCAGCGTGCGCACCACCGGCAGCGCGGCGTCGGTACGGTCTCCGGAGAAGCCGGCGCCGGAGCCGATCAGCAAGGGAGCAGTCATGGTCGGGGGAGGCAGGGGGTGGAGGTCGATCTCATTCTAGGGTGCGTGGGCCCAGCCAAAAAACGGATTATTTGGATTAATCTATCGACTTACTGGTTAAATCCGCTGGCGCCATGAACCTGTCGGTGAAACATCTGCGCGCCTTCGTCGCGCTGGCCACCTACCGCAATTTCACGCGCGCGGCGCGCGCCTGCCACCTGTCGCAGTCGGCCTTCAGCGCGCTGGTGCAGACGCTGGAAGAGCAGGCCGGCAGCCGGCTGTTCGAACGCACCACGCGGCATGTCGAACTGAGCACGGACGGCGTGCGCTTCGAGCAGACCGCGCGCCGGCTGCTGGCCGACTTCGAGACCGCGTTCGAAGACCTGCGCGCGCACGCGGAGCGGCGCAAGGGGCGGGTCTCGATCGCGGCGCTGCCCTCGCTCGCCGGGGGTGACCTGCCGCCGCTGCTGGCGCAGTTTCGCGCGCGCTATCCGGGCATCGTGCTGGAACTGTTCGACCAGCTGGCCGATGGCTGCATCGAGCTGGTGCGGCAGGGCCGCGCCGACTTTGCGCTGGCGCCCGCGCCGGCACAGGACGACGACCTGCGCGTCGAGCCGCTGGTGCGCGACACCTTCCACCTGGTGTGCCCGGCGGACCATGCGCTGGCGCGCAAGCGGCGCATCACGCCGGAGATGCTGGCGGGGCTGCCGTTCATCCAGCTGTCGCGCACCACCAGCGTGCGCCAGCACCTGGACGCCGCGCTGCATCCGTTGCGGCTGGCCAGCGTGATGGAGGTGGAGCACCTGGCGACGGTGGCGGCGCTGGTGCAGGCGGGCCTGGGCATCAGCGCGGTGCCGTCGCTGGCGCTGTTCCAGTTCCGCCGCGAAGGACTGGCGATCCGGCCGTTGCAGCTGCCGTCGCTGGTGCGCGATATCTGCCTGGTGCGGCTCAAGGACCGCGGCGATTCGGCCGCCGCCGCCGCGATGATCGAGTCCCTGCAGGCGTTCTACCGCGGCGGCAAGGCACCCGCGCGGCGCTGAATCGCGACGCGCACCGGTACGCAGAATTGGGTACGCTTTGGGCAGAAGACGCCGTCCGGCGATTCAGAAGTGCCCGAGATAGCCGCCGTCGACCGCCAGCACCTGGCCGGTGACATACGACGCCGCCGGCGAGGCCAGGAACACCACCGCGCCCGCCACCTCCTGCGGCTGGCCCCAGCGGCCGAGCGAGGTGCGCTGGCGCAGCCACTCGGCCACGCCCGCGTCCTCGACCATGGGCTGGTTCGGCTCGGTGGCGAAGTAGCCGGGGGCGATCGCATTGACGGTGACGCCGTGGCGGCCCAGGTCGGCGGCCATGGCGCGCGTGAGCGCGTCGAGGCCGCCCTTGGTGGCGGGATAGAGCACGTCGCCGGCGCGCGCCACCTGGCCCGCGATCGAGCTGACATTGACGATGCGCCCGTAGCCGCCCTGGCGCATGCGCTGCGCGGCCAGGCGGCACAGCGCGTAGGGCGCCACCAGGTTGGTCTCGAGCATGGCGCGCAGGTCGCCGGCATCGAGCTGCGCCATATTGCTGCGGTTGCGCGCGCCGGCGTTGTTCACCAGGATGTCGAGCCGGCCATGCTCGGCATCGATGCGGTCGAAGGCCGCCGCCACGGCGGCCTCGTCGGTGATGTCGAGCACCAGCGCCTCGGCGCTGCCGCCGCGCCCCGCCAGCGTGGCGACGGCCTCGTGCACGCGCGGCGCATTGCGGGCCACCACCAGCACGTGGGCACCGGCATCGGCCAGCCCGGCGGCAATCGCCAGGCCCAGGCCCTGCGCGCCGCCGGTCACCAGCGCCACGCGGCCATGCAGCGCGAACGGGGTACGGGAATCGGGGGAGGGGATAGGAGTAGCCATGCGGGCGACTATACCGCAGCGGCCGGCTCCGGACCCGTCGCCGCGCGCTAGCGGATCAGCTTGCCGGTGGACGACACGATCGACATTTCCACGAACGACGAGCCGGTGTGGCGCGCGGCGCTGTAGCTGATCAGGATGCCACCGAGGTCATAGTCGCGCATGCCCTCCAGCGCCGCGACCAGCCGCTCGCGGGTCAGGTCGGGGCCGGCGCGGCGCAGGCCTTCGACCAGCACCTTGGCCGACATGAAGCCCTCCATGCCGGCGTTGGACAGCTCCACGCCCTGCTGCTTCGCCAGGCTGCGGTATTCGCTGGCCAGCGTCATCTGGCTGGAGTTGGTGCCCGGCACCACCTGCGTGATGATCAGGCCGCGCGCGTCGTCGCCGAGCTCGCGGATAAAGGCATCGGCAGCGTTGTTGGACAGGGTCACGAACTGCGCCTCGCTGCCGGCGCGGCGCAGCTCGCGGATGACGCGCGCCGCTTCCGAGCCCGAGCCGATCACCAGCACCGCCTGCGGGTTGGCCTTGTGCATCGCCGCCACGCCCTGGCTGATGTCGCCCATGGGCCGGGCGAAGTTGACCGTCGCCGCGGGCTGCACGCCGCGCGCCTGCAGCGCGTTGCTGTAGCCTTCCAGCACGTCCCGGCCGAAGCCGTCGTTGGCGTAGAAGATGCCGATGCGGCTCATGCCCGAGGTCGCCAGGTGATTGATCGCGCGCGCCACTTCGTCCTGGTACTTGGCGCGCACGTTGAAGACGTAGCGGTTCACCGGCCGGTGCAGCGTGATGGCGCCGGTCAGCGGCGCGATCAGCGGCACTTTCTGCGCGGCGATGATGGGCAGGATGCTTTCGTTCTGCGGCGTGCCGCGCACCATGAACAGCGCGAACACCTGGTCTTCGTCGAGGAGCTTGCGCACGTTGTCGGGCGTGCGCTTGGCATCGAAGCCGTCATCGTAGGTGATCAGTTCGATGCGCCGGCCGGCGACGCCGCCGTTGGCATTGACCGTGCGCAGGTACACCTGTGCGCCGGCGATCTGCTCCTTGACCGAGCCCGCCACCGGCCCGGTGATGCCGGCCGACTGGCCGATGCGGATGGTGCTGCGGGTCACGCCCGGTTCCGCCTGGGCCGTATGCGCGGCCCACCCCAGCGTGACGGCCAGCACGCCGCACGCGATCCATTTCGCCTTCATTGTCTCGACCCCTCTGCCTGGACGGCTGCTTTCGTTATTTTGTGGCGACGCCGCGGACAGGGCCCGGACGCCGTCACGCAAGGTACCGCATGCGTCCGACGGGGGCAAACCGGGAAAACAGGGGGTGTTGCAGCGGCATCACACCGGAACCGGGGGACGGTTCCGGTGCGGCCGGAGCGCGCCCGCGCGGGCGCGCGCGCAAAGAGACATGCGACGCCAGGTGGCGCCAGCCGGCGGCAAGCGCCGGATCAGGGAAACGCCGGCACGGCCGGATCGACGCCGGCGAAGCTGGCTTCCGGATGCGCGTTGCGCAGCAGGGTTTCGATTTCTTCCACGCGGCTGCGCGGCACGTCCAGCATCAGCAGGATCTTGCCCGCCTCGATGTCTTTCTCGAACGCGCGCAGCCGGCTGTTGGGGGCGGAACTGCCGATCATGCTTGCGGCCCAGGCCCCGAACACCGCGCCCAGCACCGCCAGCACGCCGACCAGCCCCCACTGCGGGGTGTCGCTGACGATGGGGAACATCGCCACCACCACGCCGGCCACCACGCCCACGCCGCCGCCGACCATCAGGCCCATCTCGGCCGCGTGGACGATGTCGGAAGTCTGGAACAGGTTGGCTTCATGCAGGCCGGTCATGTCGGCACCGTCGCGCGCCACGAAGTGGATGTGGCGGTTCTCGACGCGGGCCAGCAGCAGGTCATCCATGGTGCGTCGGGCACTCGCCAGGTCGGGCAACAACCAGAAGATGCGTTTGCGCATGTCTCTCTCCTTGTACAGGCCGCACCACCGGTGAGGTTGAGGCTGGTCGGAAAGTACCGCTGGCGGCGCGGGGTTATTTCTTTGTACGCCGTTCATGGGGCCAGCGCAAGGCGCGTTTCGGCGCTGGCGCACGGTGCCGGCGCATGTGACGCGCACGCGTGTCCTGCCCGGGCGGGGCACGCGTCACGTCTGCATCATGGCGTTCAGAAAGTGATCGGCAGGCGCACATTGACCTGCAGGTCGGGCGTGTCGCGCGTCAGCCCCGCGCCCACCGACAGGTTGAGCGTATAGCGGTTGTTGAAGCGGTACGAATATCCCACCAACAAGGTGCCCTGGGTCACGCGCACCGAGCCGGGCACGGTCATGCCGTTCTGCTTGGTCGGCCAGATGATGGCCTGGTCATAGCCGATACTGAACGATGCCTTCTCGTTGAGCGACAGCCCCATGCCGAAGCTGAACTCGAAGATGTCGCCCGGCGCGATCTTGCCCAGGTTCTCTTTCTCGCCGTTCAGCACGGTGCGGCTCACGTTGTTGCGCGCAAAGTTGTGCAGGTAGCTGAAGGTGCCGAAGAACACCGCCGGATCGGTCGGCAGCAGCCAGGTGATGCCGGGCTGGATCGCCTGGAAGCCGGTGCCGGTGGGCAGCCCCAGCGGCAGGCCGGTGCCGGTGGTATTGCCGACGCAGCGCGTCACGCAATCGGTCACCACTTCGAACGGGTCCTTGCCGGTGGCGGACTTGTAGCGCAGCCAGCCGACAAAGTACGGGATGCGCTCGTTGCCGTAGTTGAGCTGGTAGCGCACCGTCGCCTCGACATCGCCCAGGCCCTTGCCGCTGGAATTGAACACGTTGTCGACGGCAGTGCCGGTGAACACCTCGCGGCTGATGGTCGAGCCCGAGGTCTGCACGTACGGGACCTTGGCCTCGATCTCGAACCGCTTGGTGACGCCGTAGCGCAGCGCGATCGATTCGATATAGGTCGAGGTCTTGACCTCGCGCACATCGATCAGCCCGATCAGGATGGCCGGAATGATCGAGTAGCCGACCAGCGCGACGCGGTTGTTCGATGAGTAGCCGTACTGGAAGCCCGGCTCCACCACGAGCTTGCCCTCGGCGGTGAGCACCCCGGGCTGGTCGATCAGCGGTGCGATCTCTGGCGGACGTCGGTCAGTCTCGGGCGGACGTCCCACGGGCTCTTCCACGGCCACCGTCTGCGGGCTGGCCGACTCGCCTTGCTGCGCCCCGGCCTGCGGCGCCTGGGCCATGACCTGCTGCGGGCTGCTGCCCAGGCCCGGCGCGCCCTGCGTGGCACTGGCCGCAGCTGCCGCGGTGGCCGCGTTGGTGGCGTTGTCGGCCGGCATCACGCCGGGCCCGGATCGCTGTCCGCCGCGCTTGGCGGCCAGCACCTCGGTGCCGATCACGCTGCGCAGTTCGCGGATCACTGCCTCCTGCTCGGCCAGCGCGCGCTTCATGGCATCGAGCTGGCTGGCCTGCTCGGCGAGTTCCCTCTGCAGTGATTCCAGTCCGGCCGCGGGCGGCCCCGCCTCCGGCGGCGTCTGGGCTTGCGCCAGTCCGCCGAGCAACAGCAACGTCGAGCATCCCGCATTGCGGATGCCCTGCATCGACCGCTTCTTCATCGCGTCTTCCTCCCCCGGACGGCAGGCTGTTCTGCAGGAGCCCGCGACCTGTACTGCCGCTACCTCGCTAACGGCTATCTCATGCTTGCGGCCCGCAGCAGCGCGTTGTTCAGCGCCGTGTTGGCCAGTTGCGACCGGAAGGCCTGCAGCGTATTGACGCTTGCGTCGATTGTCATCAGGCTCCGGATGCTCTGGTTGTTCAGCGTGTTCTGGATCACTGTCACTGGCGTGCCCGCCAGCGCCCCCACCGATGCCGCATTGCCCGGGCCGTTCTGGATCACGTTCAGCAGCCCGTTGGTCACGACCTGGCCGGTGGCGGTACTTACGACTGTGGTCGGCGGGCCCGACGCACCGGTCGCGCCTGCCGCGCCTGCTGCGGCCGTGCCGCCTCCCGCCGCACCAGCACTGGCTGCGGCGCCGCCGTTGGCCGCTGCCGAAGCCGTGCTTCCCGCCCCAGCACCACCCGCAGCCGATGCCGCCGCGCCGGCGCCATTGGCATTCATCGCCGCGGCAGCGTCTGCCGTGACCGGATTGCCTGCCAGCGCGTTGGCCACCGCGGCATTGGTGCTGGCCACGATGGCTGGCCCCAGCGTCGCGGCAAGCCGCGCGGCCTGGTCGGCAGTGATGCGGCTGATGTCCGGGATGTTAATGCTGGTAGCGACCACCAGGTCGCCGTTGATATACACCGCGCGTTCGATACCGAACGAAACCTGCAGCCCCGGCATCTCGAAGCCGCCGCGCATGTCGTCGAGCTTTTCATGTGCCACCGGTTTCCAGCCGGCCATGCTGCCGCGCGCGGCAGCCACAGGGTGGGAGTCGCCGCGCTCGCGCGCGGCCATGGCGGCCTGCGCCGGTGGCGCCGCGGCATCGGCTGCCCCGGGCTGCGGCGGCATGCCGGCCTGTGCCGTGCCGGCGTACGCCAGGCCGGCGCCCAGCACCATCGCCGCGGCCGCCGAGGCGGCGCTGCGTGGCACGGCCGGGGGCGGCAAGGAAGTCTGCAACATGATGCGTTCCTCAAAAATCTCCGGTGCCATGGCGGGGCATGACCGTGAAGAACAGGTTGTCCCGGTTGACGCCCATCCAGTAAGGACCGCTGGGCGCGACGCGCCAGTCCGCGGCGACATTGAAGCGCGCGCGGTCGGTGCGGTTGTGGATCACGAACAGCAGCTGGCTGTCCCAGATGCGCTCGAACTGCTCGCGCGACATGGCGCGCGTGCCGCGCGCCGGATCGCCGACCAGCACGCGGTCGCCCTTCACGCCCTTGACCACCACGAAATGGTGGTAGCCGTTCTCGACGATCAGCACGATCGCCGGCACCTGCGTTTCTTCCAGCTTGGACAGCGGCACCTCGAAGCCATCCGCCTCATAGCCCAGGGCGGCCAGGAAGCGCTTCATGTCCAGCAGCGAGAACCCCTCGGCGCGGATCTTCTGCTGGTCGCCGTTGAGGTACATGTTCTGGAACACCGTGGCCTCGTTGATCGGATGGCCGTACTGGTACGTCAGCAGCGTGGCCACCGCGGCCGAGCCGCAGCTGAAGTCATACTGCTGGCGGATGGTGGACTTGAAGCGCGCCTCGCGGATGCTGGTGACCCTGACGCTGTAGGGCTCGCCCACCGGACCGTACAGCGCGACGTCGGCGGCCTGCGCGCCGGGCACGTGCGCCCCGGCCAGCAGCCAGGGGACACATGCCAGCAGGATTCGCAACGGCTTCATCATTTGAACTGGACGTTGACGATGGTGGCGTTCTGGATCAGCACGTTCGATCCCGAGTTCTGGATCGCGGTGGGAATCCCGGCCGCATTCGAGAACGCGCCTTCCGTGATGTGGTTCGTGCCGGACAAGGTATTGACCGCGGCGTTGTCGGCCACGGTGCCGTGCAGGCGCATATCGTTGACGGTGACCTCCGCACCGCCGCGGACATCATCCAGCCGCGACACGGGCACGGCCTTGGCCGCGCCGGCGAACAGCGCGGCCGGCGCAGGTGCCGGTGCGGTGGGCGCGGCAGCGTCAGCGCGCGCCGCGGCCATGGCGGCCTCCAGCCCTGGCGGCTCCGCATGGGCCGGCAATGCTGGCCAGGCAAGTAATGCCGCGGCAAAGGTGCCGACGGCGAAGCGGACCGGTTGCATGGTGTTCCCCCCTGCCGATGCGCCGACTCTCTCCACTCGGCTGCATGGCAACTTGGCTTGCGTAGGCATGACAGGGCCCGGGCGCCCGCACACAGGATGCGGGCGCCGGTCCTGCCGGCATGACTGCGAAACCGCCGGCCGGCCCCGGGGCAAGCCCGGGGTCCGGCCGCGTTGCGCGTCTTACCTGCCGCCCACGTTGAGGTTGGCCTGCACGTTCACGCTTTGCTGCACCAGCGAAGCCACGCCGCTGTTCTGGCTGGCCATCATGATGCCCGCCGCCGTCTGACCAACGCTGGTCATGGTGTTGGACATGTTGAAGGTGCCTGCGTCGACCAGGTTGTAGCCACCAGCACCGCCGGTACCGCCAGCGCCGCCATTGCCCACGCCACCGGTGCCGCCGGTACCGCCGGTGGCCGCGCCGCCGCTGCCGCCGTTGCCGCCGTTGCCGCCGTCGCCGCCGTCACCAGCGGTGGCGCTGCCGTTCGACGCCATCGCCGTGGCAGCACCCGAGGTAGCTGCCGCGCCCGCGCCGCCGGCACCGCCGGTGCTGCTCTGCGCGCCGCCGGCACCGCCGGTCGCCGTGCCGTTGCCAGCCGTCGCGGTCGCGCCCGCGCCGCTCGAGCCGCCCGCACCGCCGGTGCCGCTGCCGGCGCCGCCGGTCGCGACCGAGCCGGAGCTGCCGGAGCCGCCCGCACCGCCGGTGGCACCCGCGCCGCCGCCCGTGCCGGTGCCCGCGCCCGCCGTGTTGGTGCCGGCCGCGCCGGAACCGCCACCAGCGCCGCCAGTACCGCCGGCATCCGCGCCTCGGCCGTTGGCATCGCCGCCGCTGCCGCCCGCGCCGCCGGCCGAACCGGCCAGGCCACCCAGGGCACCGCTGGCACCCAGGCCGCCGCCGCCGATCGCGCCGGCGCTGCCGCCACGGCCGCCCGCGCCAAGCGAGGCGCTCAGAGCACCGCCGCCCTTGCCGTAGGCATCACCGCCGCTGCCGCCCTTGCTGCCCGCGGCGCTGAGCGCGCTGCCGCCCTTGCCATAGGCGCTGCCGCCATCGCCGCCCCAGCCGATCGCGGCGCCACCATCGCCACCGTCGCCGCCCACGGCCCTGCCCGTGGTGGCATCGCCGGCGCGAGCCCCGCCGTTATAGGCATAGGCCTTGGCGCCCACCGCACCGACCGCGCCGGCAGCACCGTTGCCGCCCACGCCGCCCGCGCCGGTACCGCCGTTGCCGCCGGTGCCGCCCTTGCCGCCGAAGCCGGTGCCGCCGTTGGCGTTACCGAAGTTCTTGGCCACGTTGCCGATGTTGGCGACCGTATTGCCGGTGACCTGCCCACTGAGCTTGCTGACCGCGATCGCCTTGCTGGTGTTGAAGGAATTGGCGATGCTCGACGAGGCGTTGCCCGCGTTGGCGGCGGCATTGCCCAGCCCGCCCTGGTCCAGCGTCAGGCGAGTGCGGTTGTCGGAGTTGGTCTTGCTCTTGTTGTTGGAGTTGGTGCGGTTGTTGGAGTCGTTGGTCGACTTGTCCACCGCAACGTCGACCGTGGTGGTGCGGGTGCTGGTGCGGGTGCTGGTGCTGTGATCGGAGTTGTCCTGGTTGGAGGTCGAGTTCTCATTGGCCAGGGACCCGGCGCCGCTTTGGTTTGAATTGGCGGTGGCGGTCTGATGGTTCCAGCCATCCGTGTTGGTATTGGTCGGGTTACCCCACGCCGAACCAGCAAAGGCGAGGGCAATCGCCGACGCCAGAATTGTCTTGTTCATACGATGCTCCCAGGAGGATTTCACGTTCACAGCGGCTCAGCTCCTGGCCGGCACTCATCGACGAGCGCGGCCGGAAGATTCAGGTCAGGCTTGCGGCCAAACCAGCCTGCCCTGCGCATAATCGGTGCCAGCTTCGTCACCTGGAGCGGCAAGTCCTTGTATTACAAGGGCCACCTGGCGTTGCGGGCTCGGTTTTTGCCGATGTTTTGCCGGATCAACATGGGGCCGCGCCGATGTGCGGCCGGGGACATGTCACATTGCTGTGACAGAGGGGTCCCATCGGGTTCTTGGTGCCCTTTGGCGCCTGCCAGGAAAGCCTTGGTTTTCAAAGACTTGCAGCGCCCGGTCGGGATTTGCCCTGATGCTCCGGCCGCGTATCGGCGTTGAAACATGCGGCCGGCGGTGTCGCCGCCGCCGCCCATGTGGGCCGCGCCACATTGCCGGCTTCACGCGACGCTGGCGGCATGGGCAAGTCCGCGCCGCGGCCATCGCGGGGGCATCACCGGCCGGCCGGCACGCTGCCGGCGCAACGGAGCGAATCCGGCACAATGCCCGGCTGCGCCTTGGCGCAGCGTCGCACCCGCACCCGGCCCTTGTCGCGGAAACGCCTCAGCGTTTATCCTCGCTAGGCCCTATGTCTGATTTAAAGTACATTAGAGGCATTACAGACTTGTCATCTCTCCACAAGGGAAACCATGAGTGAAGCCGTCGTTCCCCTGTATCACCAGATTTACGTGGTGCTGCGCCAGCAGATCGTCGAAGGCCGCTTCGGCCAGGGTCCCTTGCCCGGGGAGATTGACCTCGCCAAGCAGTTCCACGCGTCGCGCGTGACCATGCGGCGCGTGTTCGACCGGCTGGTGCAGGAAGGGCTGGTGCGCCGCCATCGCGGCCTCGGCACCTTCGTCAACCCGCATCCGGTGCGCCCGGCCGCGGCGGCCGGCGACGAGCGCGGCACCAGCTTGCTCGACAACATCATCGACATGGGCCAGAAGACCTCGGTCAAGGTGATCTCGATCGATGAAGTCCATGCCACGCCCGATGTCGCCGACTCGCTGCAGATCGAGCCGGGCGACCCGGTGGTGAAGATCGTGCGCGTGCGCCACTACCGCAACCGTCCGCTGTCGCACATCACGGTCTACCTGCCGGCGGCGCTGGGGCGGCCGATCACGCGCCAGGCGCTGGAAGAGACCCCGGTGCTGCGCTTGCTGGAAGCGGGCGGCATCAAGCTCGGCCGTGCCAGCCAGGTACTGTCGGCGCGGCTGGCCGACGTGGTGGTCGCGCCGCTGCTGGACGTGCCGGTCGGCGGCGCGCTGCTGGCGGTGCGGCGCGTGGTCAAGGACCAGTCCGGGCGTCCGGTGCAACTGCTGCTGGGCCAGTATCGCCCGGACCGCTACGAGTACCGGATGGAACTGTCGCCAGCCGGCGTCGACAGCGCCAACGTCTGGGTCGAGAGCGAGACCCGCCCGGGCTTGCGCGATTGACTCGCGATTGACTCGCGATTGACTCGCGATGACGCCACGGGAGTTGCCCCGGGCTTGCGTTGGCGGGGGTGCGCCGGACCCCGTTCCGCGCCATACTGCGCATCCCTGATCACATCGAGCGAGGACCGCCGCCATGCCTGAATTCCGTCCGTCCAGCCTGACCCGCCTGCCTTCGATTCCGCGCCGCGCCACGATGCGGCGCCTTGCCACGCTCGGCTCGCTGGCCGCGTGCGCGCTGGCCTTGCCGCTGTCGGCCGCCGCGCAGGCCCAAGGCCAGCCCCAGGCGCAGCTTGCCGGCGGCAAGCCGATCCGGATCCTGGTGGGCGCGCCGGCCGGCGGCACCACCGACACGCTGGCGCGCACCATCGCCCAGGAGATGTCGCAGGAGCTGGGCCAGCCGGTGGTGGTCGAGAACCGCCCCGGCGCCGGCGGCAATATCGCCGCGGACCTGGTCGCCAAGAGCGCGCCGGACGGCAGCACGCTGCTGATGAGCTTCACCAGCCATACCATCAACGCCACGCTGTACAAGAAGCTGCCGTTCGACCCGGTGCAGGACTTCACGCCGATCACGCTGGTCGCCACCGTGCCCAGCGTGCTGGTGGCCACGCCCCGGCTGGCGGCCAACAACGTGCCCGAATTGATCCGCCTGGCGCGCTCGGAGCCTGGCAAGCTGAACTTCGCCATCGGCTCGGTCGGCTCGTCGCTGCACATGGCCGGCGACATGTTCAAGATGATGACCGGCACGTACATCGTCAACATTCCGTACAAGGGCACCTCGCCGGCGCTGACCGACGTGCTGGCGGGCCAGTGCGACCTGATGTTCGCCAGCACCATCAACGTGCTGCCGCACGTGCGCGCGGGCAAGCTGAAGGTGCTGGGCGTGACCAGTCCCGCGCCGCTGCCGCAGTTCCCGGGCGCGGCGCCGATCGGCAATACCGTCAAGGGCTTCGAGTCGAGCGCGTGGTTCGGGCTGTTCGGCCCGGCCGGCATGCCGCACGAGACCACCCAGGCGCTGTACCAGGCCGCGCGCAAGGGGCTGGAGTCTCCCGCGGTGCGCAAGCGCCTGGAGAACGACGGCGCGCAGCCGATGGGCACGCCGCCCGAGGCCTTCGCCGCGTTCGTCAAGCAGGACGTCAAGCGCTGGGCGGGCGTGGTCAAGTATTCGGGGGCGTCGCCGGAATGAGCCCCGTCCCCGCCACGCTCGCGCAGAAGCTGGTGGCCCGTGCCGCCGGGCTGGCGCATGCCGAGCCCGGCGCCGTGGTGATCTGCCAGGTCGACCTGGCGATGTCGCATGATTCCAGCGGCCCGCGCCGCGTGGCGCCGCTGCTGCAGGAGCTGGGCACCGGGGTGTGGGACCCGTCGCGCTATGTGGTGGTGACCGACCACTTCGTGCCGGGCGGCGACGCCGAATCCGAATCGATCCTGCGCTTCACGCGCGACTGGACGCGCCAGGCCGGCGCGCACTTCATCGACGCCGAGGGCATCTGCCATGTGGTGCTGCCCGAGCGCGGCCATGTGCTGCCGGGCCGCCTGATCGTCGGCGGCGACAGCCACAGCCCCACCGGCGGCGCCTTCGGCGCCTACATGTTCGGCGTGGGCGCGACCGAGATGGCCGGCGTGCTCGCCACCGGCGAGATCTGGCTGCGGGTGCCGGACACCATCCGGCTGCAATGGGACGGGCAGCTCGCGCCCGGGGTGTGCGCCAAGGACATGATGCTGTTCCTGTGCGCCACGCTGGGCATGGGCGGCGGGCGCTACCAGGCGCTCGAATACACCGGCAGCGCCGTCACCGCGCTGCCGATGCAGGAGCGCATGACGCTCACCAACATGAGCACCGAGCTCGGCGCGCAGACCGGACTGGTCGCGCCCGATGCGGTCACGCTGGAATGGCTGGCGCAGGCCGGCGTGCCGGCGCAGACGCTGGCCGCGATCGACCTGGACCACTGGCGCAGCGATGCCGGTGCGCCGGTGCTGTCCGCGCACCGCTTCGACGCTGCTGGGCTGGCACCGCAGGTGGCCGCGCCGCACTCGCCCGCCAACAGCGCGCCGGTCGACCGGGCCGCCGGCGAGCCGGTGCAGATCGCCTACCTGGGCGCCTGCACCGGCGCCAAGCTGGAAGACCTGCGCATGGCCGCGCGCGTGCTGCGCGGACGCCGCGTTGCCGCCGGCGTGATGCTGCAGGTGGCGCCGGCCTCGCGCCGCGACCAGCTGCAGGCCGAGCAGGAAGGCACGCTCGCCATCCTCGCCGATGCCGGCGCGATGCTGCTGCCCAATGCCTGCGGCGCCTGCGCCGGCTATGGCGCGGCGCGCTTCCCGGCCGGCAGCCGCGCGATTGCCTCGACCGCGCGCAATTTCTCGGGCCGCATGGGCGACGCCGGCAGCGCGGTGTGGCTGGGCTCGCCGATGACGGTGGCCGCCAGCGCCGTCACCGGCCGCATCACCGATCCGCGCACGCTGCTGGAGTAACGCCGCGGCCCCTGACCTCGTGCCCGCCGCCGGCGGGACAGACTTCCCGCATGACCTCTGCCTTCGCCCCCGCCCCTGCCGGCCGCCTCTGGCGCTTCGGCGACAACATCGACACCGATGCCATGGCCCCCGCCGTGCTGATGAAAGCGCCGCTGCCAGTGCTGGCCCGGCATTGCCTGGCCGCGGTGCGCCCCGAATTTCCCGGCAGCGTGCGCCCCGGCGACGTGCTGGTGGCGGGCGCCAACTTCGGCATCGGTTCCTCGCGCGAGCAGGCGCCGCAGGCGCTGCGCGAACTGGGCGTGGGGGCGGTGGTGGCGCAATCGTTCGGCGGGCTGTTCTATCGCAACGCCATCAACCTGGGCCTGCCGGTGCTGGTCTGCGCCGACACCAGCCGGCTGGCCGACGGCGCGCACGCGGTGCTGGACCTGGATCGCGCGCAGTTGCGGCTGGACGACGGCAGCGTCGCGGTGTGCGAGCCGATCCCGGCGTTCCTGCGCGCCATCCTGGCCGCGGGCGGGCTGGTGCCGCACCTGAAGGCACGCCTGGCGCGCGAACGCGGCGCCCGGGGCTGAAGCCGCGGCGCAGCGGCTCAGGCCGCAGGCGTGGAGGCGGCGCGCAGCAGCGCCAGCGCCTCTTCGTCGCTGGTCTGGCTGAAATCGAGGTAGAACGCGCCGACCGCGCCGAAGCTGGGCGGCGTGTTCAGGCAGATCACCTCGTCGGCGGCCGCGGCCAGGCTGGCCAGCCCGTCCTGCGAGCCCACCGGGGTGGCCGCGATCACGCGCGCCGCGCCGGCCATGCGCACGCCTTCGAGCGCGGCGCGCATGGTGGCGCCGGTGGCCACGCCGTCATCAACGACAATCACCACGCGTCCGGCGCGGGCCGGCACCGGTCTGCCGCCGCGGTAGCGCTGCTGGCGCCGGGCGATCTCGTCGAGCTGGCGGCCGCGCTCGGCATCGAAGCTGCCGCTGTCGACCGCGCGGCGGGCCCAGGGATCGTCATTGACCACCGTGTGCGGTCCGCCACCGGCGGCATCGCCCTCCACCACCGCGCCCAGCGCCAGTTCCGGGTAGCCCAGCGCGCCGATCTTGCGCACCAGCAGCACGTCCAGCTGCCCGTCCAGCGCGCGCGCCACCTCGAACGCCACCGGCACGCCGCCGCGCGGCAACGCCAGCACCAGCGGCGGCTGGCCCAGCTGCGCGGCGCCAAGGCCCAGTCCGGCCAGGTGGCGGCCGAGGTATTGGCCCGCCTCGCGGCGGTCGGCAAAGCAGGGAGGCAGGGACATGGCGGTTTCCATCGGAGCAGGACGGCCAGCGCAGGCGTCCCTCCGCCAAATATAGACCCTGGCGCTGGCGGCCGCGGCGGCCCGCGGGCCACTTCCAAGGCGAGCCAGCGCGCTCCGGCGCCATTAGGCGCGCTCGTGCAACAGTGTGTTGAGCCCGGGGTGGCTGACTTCGCCGCAGTGCAGCATTACGATGGCCGCTGGCGCTGACAACGCCAGACCGACATTGCCGGACAGGCCGCCGTGCCCGCCCCGGCCCAAAGCATGAGCCCAGACATGACCACGCCCTCCCCCGCCCGCGCCGCCACGGCGCATTCCCAAGCCGACGCCGCGGCAGACGTCTCCCCCCTCGCCGCTCCCGACATTCCGTTCGGTTCGCTCGAAGCCGCGGCAATGGCCGAGCTGCCCTACACCTTCCGCCCGGCCGGCACCTGCACCCGCTACTACAACGAATTCTTCGGCTGAAGCCCGGGCGGCGCGCCGGCCGCCATCACGGTCTCGCACAACGCGGCCAGCCGCGCCGCCATGTCGCGCGCCGCGGCCGGCAGGTCCGGCTGCGCGTGCAGGCTCAGTTCGACATCCGGCACCGTGGCGGGCCAGCCGTGCTCCAGCACGGTGTGGTGCGCCGTGGCCAGCCGCCGCGGCAGCAGCGTCACACCCAGGCCATCGGCCACCGCCGCCAGGATGCTGGCCAGGCTGGCGCTGACAAAGGCCACGCGCCAGCGCCGGCCGCCGGCGTCGAGCGCGTGCGTCATCTCGCCGCGGTACAGGCCGCCCACCGGGAACGCCACCAGCGGCACCGGGTCGCGGGCCACCGCCGGACGGCTGCGGCTGTCGATCCAGCACAGCGGCTCGGGCCAGCTGGCCAGCCCCTGCGCCTGGCCGGTGCGCTGCTTGACCAGCACCAGGTCCAGCTCGCGGTCCTGGAAGCGCTGCCACAGCTCGTGGCTCATGCCGCTGGTCACTTCCAGCCGCATGCCCGGCCAGTCATCGGCAAACCCGGCTAGCACCGGCGTCAGCGGCCGCGCGGCAAAGTCCTCGGGCACACCCAGCCGGATCTCGCCCTGGCCGGCGCTCTGGCGCAGCTGCCCCACGGCCTCCGCCATCAACTGCTGCAGCCGGCGCGCATAACCCAGCAGGCGCTCGCCTTCCGGCGTGGTCGTGACATAGCGCCCGCCGCGGTCCAGCAGCACGCAGCCCAGCTGCTCCTCCAGCCGGCGCACCTGCTGGCTGACGGTCGACTGGGTCAGGTGCACGCGCTGCGCGGCACGGGTGAAGCTGCCGCTTTCGGCGACGGCGACAAAGCTCTGCAGCAGCACGGGGTCGAGGCGGGGGTCCTGCATGGCGGCGTATCCATTGGTTTTTCCACTGCCGGCGATTTCATCATTTAATTTTCCAATTACCAAGCGCCGGCGTAGAGTTTCGGCACGATGCCCCGGCCTGCGTCCGGGCGCCATCGCCCCGACTCCACGCGCCATGCCGCGTTGCACGCGAGCATGTACCCACTTTTCTGCCAACCATGAGCACTCACCAGGAATTCATGCGCGAGGCGGTGCGCCTCGCGGCGGCCAACCGTGACCGCGGCGCGCGCCCGTTCGGCGCCGTGCTGGTGCTCGACGGCGAAGCCGTCGCCACCGGCGTCAACGACATCGTCCACAGCCACGATCCCACCACCCATGCCGAGATGGAGGCAGTGCGCGCCGCCGCGCGCAAGCTGGGCCGTCCCGACCTGCGCGGCAGCGTGGTCTATGCCAGCGGCCATCCGTGCCCGATGTGCCTGGCGGCGATGACCATGGCTGGGGTGCAAGCGGTCTACTACGCCTT
This sequence comes from Cupriavidus taiwanensis, assembly GCF_900250075.1. Taxonomy (NCBI): domain Bacteria; kingdom Pseudomonadati; phylum Pseudomonadota; class Betaproteobacteria; order Burkholderiales; family Burkholderiaceae; genus Cupriavidus; species Cupriavidus taiwanensis. The sequence goes on along the minus strand of NZ_LT977071.1, from coordinate 731,766 downwards.
CGACAACCAGGATGCCGCGCCCTACGGCATGTCGAGCGAGGCCGCCTACCAGGCGCTGCGCCTGCCGCTCGACCCGCCACCGCTGCCGCTCACGCGGGTGCCGGTCGACCTCTCCGCCGCGCAGCTCTACGGCATGCGCCCGCGCCGTGGCTGAAGGCGCGCGCCCGGTGCGGCCCCAGCCGCCGCGCTGGCTGGTGCTGGCGGCCGTGGCCGGCATCGGCCTGAACCTGCGGCCGTTCCTGACCGCGGTCGGGCCGCTGGCGCCCGCCATCCGCGGCGGCACCGGCCTGAGCTACCAGGGCATGGCGTGGCTGACGCTGCTGCCGATGCTGCTGATGGGGGTGGGGGCGTTCTTCGGCCCTGCCATCCGCGCCCGGCTGGGCGCGCGCACCGCGGTGCTGGGCGCGCTGGCGCTGCTGGGCGCCGGCTGCGCCGTGCGGCTGGGCGTGGCCGGCGGGACCTGGCTGATTGCCTCGGCGGCGCTGTGCGGGCTGGGCGTGGCGGTGGTGCAGGCGGCGTGCCCGGGGCTGGTCAAGCAGGAGTTCCCGGCGCGCGTGGCGCCGGTGATGGGACTGTATTCGGCCGCGCTGATGGGCGGCGGCGCGCTCGGCGCGCAGCTGTCGCCCTATGTGACCGAGCTGGCCGGCAGCTGGCGCGAGGCGCTGGCGCTGTGGGCCGTGCCCGCGCTGGCGGCGCTGGCTCTGGCGTGGGTGGCACTGCCGCGCGGCCCGGCGCGCCAGCAGGCATCGCTGCCGGCCGCGCCGCCTGGCCGCTCGCCCGTCGCCGCCGGCAGGACCCGCGCGCTGCTGCGGCGTCCGCGCACCTGGCTGCTGATGATCAGCTTCGGCGTGATGAACGGCGGCTATGCCTCGCTGGTGGCGTGGCTGGCGCCGTTCTACCAGAGCCACGGCTGGAGCGCGCCGGCCAGCGGCTCGCTGGTGGCGCTGATGGCGGTGGCGCAGGCCGCCGCGGCGCTGCTGCTGCCGGCACTGGCGGCGCGCCGCCTTGACCGGCGCGCGTGGATGGCGCTGGCGCTGGCGCTGCAGGTTGCCGGCTTCGCCGGGCTGGCGCTGTGGCCGGACCTCGCACCGCATGCCTGGGCCGTGATCGGCGGCGCCGGCCTGGGCGGCTGCTTTGCGCTGTACCTGGTGGTGGCGCTGGACCACCTGCCCGACGCCGACAGCGCGGGAGCGCTGAGCGCGGTGATGCAGGGCGGCGGCTTCCTGCTGGCGTCGCTGGCGCCGTGGATCACCGCCATGCTGCAGGCCCGCACCGGCAGCTTCGCCGCGGGCTGGTGGTACCACCTTGCGTGCGCGGCCGTGGTCGGCGTGCTCACCATGCGGCTGGACCCGGCACGCTACGGCGCCTCCTTTGCGTTGCCGGCGCCCGCCGGCTGCGCGCGGCGGGCTGGATGAGACCAGCCCGGCCGCGCTGACGGCGCGCGGCTGATACCAGTCTGGCCCCCAGCCGGCGCGGGCTCCCGCGTCAGCGGGCCGGCGCGGCCTCCACCACGGCCGTGGCATCCGCCGGCACCGGCTCCTGCGGCAGGGCGAACAACGCCGCGGCGGGCGGCGACAGGCCCTGCAGCCATTGCAGGGCGAGCACGATAAGCATGACCGGCATGGCGCCTCCTTCCCGCATACGTGGCCACTTCTCACTGGTATAGCCCATCGCGTCCGCGCGGCGCCTCATGCCGAGGCGCCGGGTTGCCACGGCGTACCCGTTTCTGCGTGCCCGCCCGGCCGGCCGGACACCATGGCAAGCGCGCGCAGCCAGCGCCGCCTTGCGAGATTTATTTCCCATGTAACGTCACATTACCTTCGCCTGGGTGCCCGCGGGCCGCTCGACGGGTCCGCCGTGTTGCCCGGCAAGCCTTGCCTGTCAAAGGATTCCGGAGGGACGGGCGGACGCCGCGGCAGCTGGCTCGTGCCGTGGCCCTTGTGAGACCGGCTTACAAGTGCAAGCGCGCAGCGCGGCAGCCGGCCGCTACATTGCAGCCGTGTCCAACGCGATCCCGCCAGGAGCCAAGATGAAACGAGCCCTCGCGCTGGTGGTGCTGCTGTCCACCACCGCCGCACTGCTTTCCGCCTGCATCGTGGTGCCCCCGCGCGGCGGCCCGCCGCCGCGCCACCACCATCATCACTACTGATTTCCGCCACCGCCCAAAGGAGCCCTTCCATGAAACGCCAACTCCTGCTTGCTGCAGCCGTCCTTGCCACGGGCGGCGCCTTCGGCCTGACCGCCCCCGCCGAAGCCCACCAGGCGCCGGTCGCCCGCGGCTACGGCCATCCGCCGCCGCCGCCGCGCTACGAGCCGCACCCGGCCGCGCGCCGCGGCCAGGTCTGGGTGCCGGGCCACTGGGAAGCCCGCGGCGGGCGTTACGCCTGGCGCGGCGGCTATTGGCAGCCGCAGCGCGTGGGCTACCGCTATGTGCCCGAGCGCTGGGTCCGCGGCCCGCACGGCTGGGTCATGCGCCCGGGCCGCTGGGTACGCTGAGCCGGACGGCCGACGCCATCATTCCGCCTTGAGGCCTTGCTCCCCACCGATGGGTGGTGGCAAGCCCGTCGCGGCCGGTGGCGCCGGCGCCGCAGCGCTCATCCATGGTGGTAGCCACGCCTCATCCAGAAGCACTAGACCATGTGCGCGAAGTGCCGGCAAATCTGCCGGATTGATTTCGCAACCAACATTTCCGGGGCGCGTTTCATAATTGGAGCAGCACCGCTGATGGTGTATTCCGGACACCCCTCAATAGGGTTATAAAACCGTCATATCCGGCAAAAGATAATAGAATCTGTTTCAGATTTGCAACCAATTTAATTCTGAATGTCACACCGATGAAACCACCGGGAACGGCGCCAGCGCGGCGTTTCCGGAACCTGGCAGGGGTAAATACGATATATTTGAAAGGATTATGAAGGTCCTTTCATTCCCTCCCTCATTCCACCTCGGACCCTCTTGCTTGCATTCCCCTCCCCCACCCCATAAGATGAATTCCAACTGATTTAGGAGTAACAAGCACCCGGAGTCGGATTCAGGGTCATCCTTCCAGCCATGGGCAAGTTCCAGCCACAACAACGGAACCGCCCGGCATGGAAGCATGGGGGTCAGCCACAGAGCCAGCCACCAGTCACCAGCCACGGCGGTGACGGCGGTCCTGTCACGTCTTCCATACGCAAAGTGCCCCGCAGTCCCTCCCGGGTAAAAACGGGGAGTGAAGTCCATGAATGCGTTGCTGATCGAGGAGCACCCGCTGCTCCGGCTCGGGCTGTTGCAGATGCTCGAGAACATCCAGGAATCCGCGCAGGTGGCAGCCATTGCACCGGCGGATATGGCCAGGCTGGACGCCCGGCACCAAAACGCGGACCTGCTCGTGTTCGGCATGCCCGCCGACCCCGCGCCCGGCTGGATGCTGCTGGACCAGGCCCGGCAGACGCTCGCGCCGCAACGCATCCTGATCCTGGCCGACACCCTGCCCTTGCATGTGCCGACCGCCGACAGCGCGCGCGGCATCTGCGGCTGCCTGCCCAAGTCGGCTTCGCTGGCGGTGATCGAGGCCGCCATCCGCATGGCCGTGTCGGGCGTACAGGGGTTGCTCTTCACTGCCGAGACCGGCACCCTGCCCTCGGCATCGCGCTCGGCGATGCCGGCCACGCAGTCACTCGCCTCGGCTGCGCCGCTGCCGCTCAGCGCCGCGCATCCGGCCCAACCGCCGGGGGAGCAGTTGCCGCTGGCGTCCTGCGCCAGCATCCCGCGCGCCGCCCTGCGTACCGCCGTGGCGCTGCGCGACCTGACCGAGCTGCGGCCCGGCCAGCCGCTGTCCGCACCGGCCCCGGCGGCGGTCTCGCCCACACCCGCTGCCATGCCGCTGACCGAGGAAGAACCCGGCTACGACGAAGCTGAGATGCTGAAGATCACGCCGCGCCAGTACGAGGTGCTGGTGCTGCTGGCGCGCGGCTATCCGATCAAGACCGTCAGCCGCATGCTCAACATCTCGGTGGCGACGGTGAAGAGCCACGCCTGCACGCTGTACCAGCGGCTCAAGGTGCGCAACAAGGGCGAAGCGGTCTACGCCGCCCTGCAGCGCGGCGCCACGCTGGAATGGGTCAGCGGCGACGAACGCATCACGCGCGAAACCAATGGCGCCGGAGTCGCGCCAAGGCGCAACGAACCGCCGTGCCAGGCGGTCCGGCCGGCGGTCTGATGCCGGCCTGAAGCTTTGCCGCGCGCCGCGCCCGCACAGACGGGCCGGCGCCAACCCGGCGCTTGCCGGACGGGAGGGGTCATCATGCAAGCCAGCACGTTCTTGCCCAGCTTTTCCGTGTGCGTCAGCACGCGCGACCATCCGGACGGCCTGCGCCGGACCTTGCAGTCGATCGCGGCCTCGACCATGCCGCCGCACCAGCTGATCGTCTGCGACGACAGCAGCCACGACGCCACGCGCGCGCTGATGCGCGATGCCTACCCCGACATACCCTGCCTGGACGGTCCCCGGCGCGGCGCCGCCGCCAGCCGCAACCGCCTGCTGCGCGCGGCCACCGGCACGCACGTGCTGTTTCTCGACGACCACGTCACGCTGGGACCGACCTTCCTGCAGCAGATGGGCGAGCGCCTCGCCGACGACTTCATCTACCGGGTCGCCGCGGGCGGCAACGCCGACGCGCTGGTGCTGACCGGCACGGCGATGTGCGCGGGCCAATGCCTGCGGCCGCAGCGCGAGGATTTCCTCGGGCAACCGTTGCGCCAGCCGCCGCGCCGCGCCGCGCGGGCGCGGCCGCTGTGCGCGGTGGTGCTGTCCAGCACGGTGTTCCCGCGCGCGCTGCTGGAGCGGCTGCCGTTCGACGAGTGCCTCGATGCCGACTACGACGTCGCCGACCTGACCGGACGCGCGGTCTACGGCTGCGGCTGCCGCATCGAGCTGATTCCGAGCGCGATCAACCAGCTGGAGGGCCAGCGGCCGCCGCCATGCGCCGGCAGCCCGAGCGCCGATGCCGCGCGCATGGTCACCATGCTGCATCGCTACGGCCGCAGCCAGCACCGCCACGACAAGGCCGCGCTGTTCCTGATGCTGGCGCTGCCGCACAACCTGGGCCAGCACCTGCACCGCAGCGGCTGGCGCGGCGTGGCACCGTTCTGGGCCACCACGCGCCTGCTATGGCAGCACTTGCGGCTTGCGCCTGGCCATGACGACGCCGCGGAACGCGCCCGCAGCGAGGTCACGACACCGATGCCGCGCACCTGATCCGTGGCGCAGCGCCCACACTGCCAGCCGCCGTTGTGTGGGGTAGCAGACGGTGCGGCGCCGCAGCACAGCGCTACAGTCGCCCCACTTGCTAACGGATCAGAGCCATGGGCGCAAACGAGCTGGACACACTCGGTCATATCACCGCCACCGGACCGGAGCGGGCCGCGCCACGCGGGCGCAACGGCATCCGGCGCGCGCTGATCACCGGCATCACCGGGCAGGACGGTTCCTACCTGTGCGAACTGCTGCTGGGCAAGGGCTATGAAGTCCACGGCATCAAGCGGCGCAGCTCGCTGTTCAACACCGAGCGCATCGACCACCTGTACCAGGACCCGCAGGCGCAGGAACGCCGGCTGATCCTGCACCACGGCGACATGACCGACACCGCCAGCCTGGTGCGCGTGGTGCAGCAGGCGCAGCCGGACGAGATCTACAACCTCGCCGCGCAGAGCCACGTGCAGGTCTCGTTCGAAGAGCCCGAATACACCGCCAACACCGACGCCATCGGCACGCTGCGCCTGCTCGAGGCGATCCGCATCCTGGGCATGGAAAAGCTCACGCGCTTCTACCAGGCCTCCACCTCCGAACTCTACGGGCTGGTGCAGGAGATCCCGCAGAAGGAAACCACGCCGTTCTATCCGCGCAGCCCGTATGCCGCGGCCAAGCTCTATGCCTACTGGATCACGGTGAACTACCGCGAGGCCTATGGCATGTACGCCTGCAACGGCATCCTGTTCAACCATGAAAGCCCGGTGCGCGGCGAGACCTTCGTCACCCGCAAGATCACGCGCGCGATCGCGCGCATCGCGCTCGGCCTGCAGGAAACGCTGTACCTGGGCAACCTGTCGGCGCTGCGCGACTGGGGCCATGCGCGCGACTACGTCGAGATGCAGTGGCTGATGCTGCAGCAGCCCGCGGCCGAGGACTTCGTCATCGCCAGCGGCGAGCAGCACAGCGTGCGCGAGTTCGTGCAGCGCGCGGCGCGCGAGCTGGGCATCACCATCACCTTCCATGGCAGCGGCGTCGACGAGGTCGGCATCGTCGAGCATGTCGATCCGCCCGCGCCCGGCGGCGCGATCGCGCCGGCGTGCAAGCCGGGCGAGATCGTAGTGCGGGTCGATCCGCGCTACTTCCGCCCGACCGAGGTGGAAACGCTGCTGGGCGATGCCAGCCGGGCGCGCGAGCGCCTGGGCTGGAGCCCGCGCATCGGCTTTGCCGAACTGGTCCGGGAAATGATCGAGGCCGACTACGCCGCCGCGCGCCGCGACGCGCTGGTGAGGCTGGCCGGTTTCCAGGCCTTCAACCATCTTGAGTAGCCGCGTGCACGGCCACCGCGAGGATCCCATGAACCAGGCCCTGGCAGCGCGCCCGCGCATTTTTGTCGCCGGCCACCGCGGCATGGTCGGCTCGGCCATCGAGCGCGCGCTGCGCGCGCAGGGCGGCGCCGACATCGTGACGCGCACGCACGCCGAGCTGGACCTGTGCGACCAGGCGCAGGTGCGGGCTTTCTTCGCCAGCCAGCGCATCGACGCGGTCTACCTGGCCGCCGCGCGGGTCGGCGGCATCCATGCCAACAACACGTATCCCGCCGAGTTCATCCACCAGAACCTCGCCATCGCCACCAACGTGATCCATGCCGCCTGGCAGGCCGGCGTGCTGCGGCTGCTGTTTCTCGGATCGAGCTGCATCTACCCCCGCCTGGCGCCGCAGCCGATCAGCGAAGCCGCGCTGCTGACCGGCGCGCTGGAGCCGACCAACGCGCCCTACGCCATCGCCAAGATCGCCGGCATCATGCTGTGCGACAGCTACAACCGCCAGTACGGCACCGACTACCGCTGCGTGATGCCGACCAACCTCTATGGGCCCGGCGACAACTACCACCCCGACAACAGCCATGTGATACCCGGACTGGTGCGCCGCTTCCACGACGCCCGCGTGGCCGGCAGCGCGCGCGTGTCGGTGTGGGGCACCGGCAAGCCCTTGCGCGAATTCCTGCACGCGGACGACCTGGCGCGTGCCTGCCTGCATGTGATGGCGCTGTCCACGCCGGCCTACCGCGAGGCCGCGCCCGCGGGCTTCCTCAATGTCGGCAGCGACGACGAGGTCTCGATCGGCGCGCTGGCGGCACTGGTGGCGCAGGTCACCGGCTATCGCGGCACCCTTGCCTTCGAAACCGACAAGCCCGACGGCACGCCGCGCAAGCGGCTCGACAGCAGCGCCATCATGCGCACCGGCTGGCGCCCGCGCATTGCGCTGCGCGACGGCCTGCGCGGCGTCTACGAAGAGGCCTGCCGCACCGGCACCCTGCCCGGCGGCATTGCCGCCGCGCTGGCCTGACCCAAGCGCGCGCGGAGCGGCCATGAAGATCCTGATCTACTGCCAGAACTACGCGCCCGAACTGACCGGCATCGGCAAGTACACCGGCGAGCAGGCGCAATGGCTGGCCGCGCGCGGGCACGAGGTGCGCGTGGTGTGCGCCCCGCCGTACTACCCCGCATGGCGCGTCAGCGACGGCTACAGCGCCTGGCGCTATGCCCGCGAGACGCACGGCGGCGTGACGGTCTACCGCGCACCGGTGTGGGTGCCGCGCAAGCCGTCCGGACTGCTGCGCATCCTGCACCTGATAAGCTTTGCGCTGAGCAGCGTGCCGTGCATGGCGGCGCAGCTGCGCTGGCGCCCCGACGTGATCTTCGCGGTCGAGCCCACGCTGATGTGCAGCCCGGCGGCGCTGCTGCTGGGCAGCTGCACGCGCGCGCGCACCTGGCTGCACGTGCAGGACCTGGAAGTCGATGCCGCGTTCGCGCTGGGGGTGCTGCGCCATCCGCTGCTGCGCCGGCTGGCCACGCGCATGGAGCGCGCGCTGACCACGCGCTACCAGCGCGTCTCGACCATTTCGCAGGCGATGGCGGACGCGCTGCGCGCCAAGGGCGTCAGCCCCGCTCGCCTGCAACTGCTGCCCAACTGGGCCGACCTGCACGAGGCCCCGGCCGACGCGGCGCTGGCGTTCCGGCACGGCCTGGGCATTCCCGCCGAAGCGGTGGTCGCGCTGTACGCCGGCAACATGGGCAACAAGCAGGGCCTGGAAGTGCTGGCCGATGCCGCGCAGGCGCTGCAGGGCCACCCGCGCATCCACATGGTGCTGTGCGGCGACGGCAGCGGCCGCGCCGCGCTGCAGGCACGCTGCGCCGGGCTGGCGCGCGTGCATTTCCTGCCGTTGCAGCCGCAGGCGCAGTTCCACGCCATGATGGCGGCCGCGGACATGCACCTGCTGCCGCAGCGCGCCGATGCCGCCGACCTGGTGATGCCATCCAAGCTCACCGGCATGCTGGCGAGCCGGCGCGCGGTCATTGCCACGGCGCAGCCCGATACCGAGCTGGGCCGCCTGGTGGCGCGCGTGGGCGTGCTGGTGCCGCCCGGCGATGGCAGCGCGCTGGCGCACGCCATTGCCACGCTCGCCTGCCAGCCGCAGCGGCGCGCCATGCACGCCGCCGCAGGCCGCGCCTGGGCCGAAGCCCATCTGGCCCGCGACGCGGTGCTGGCGCAACTGGAATCCGCACTGCAGGCACTGGTATCGCCGCCTGCCGCGCAAGACGCCTCCGCGGTGGCCTGAGCGCCGCCGCGGCCAACGCAACGACCAAGGGGGAACCCGCCATGAGTCCTGGAACCGCGACCACGCACCCCGCGCTGTTGCAACGCCTGATGCGAACCATCAAACCCCTGGTGCCCGCCTGGCTGCGCAACTACTACCACGTGCGCCGCGAGCAGCAGCATGACGCGCGCTACGGCGCCAAGCCACCGGGCGAAGTGTTCTCGGACGTCTACCACAGCAGCCTGTGGGGCGAGGCCGACGAGCCCGGCTTCTTCAGCGGCACCGGCTCGCACGATCCGCGCATCGTCGAGCCCTATGCCGAGGCGGTCACCGCGCTGCTGCGCGAGCTGCCGCGCAAGCCCGACGTGGTCGACCTGGGCTGCGGCGACTTCCATATCGGCAGCCACATCCGCCCGGCCTGCGGGCGCTACGTCGCCTGCGACGTGGTGGCGCCGCTGATCGCGGCCAACCGCGCACGCTACGCCCATCTCGACGTGGATTTCCGCTGCCTCGACATTGCCGGCGACGAGCTGCCCGCCGGCGACGTGGTGTTCCTGCGCCAGGTGCTGCAGCACCTGGACAACGACAGGATCGCGCGCGTGCTGGCCAAGCTGCACCGCTACCAGGTGCTGGTGCTGACCGAACACCTGCCGCTGGCGCCGGATTTTCCGCCCAACGCCAAGAAGCGGCTGGGGGCTTCGACGCGGCTGGCACGCATGGTGCCGAGCGGCGTGGTGCTGACCGCGCCGCCGTTCAACCTGAAGCCGGTGCACAGCCGCGTGCTGTGCGAGGTGCGCGAAGGCGCGGGCGTGATCCAGACCGTCGCCTACACCCTGCATTGAACCGGTGCCCGCGCACCGGTTGCATGGCGGGGGCCTGGTCCCGGCCCCCGCCGCTCTCTGCTGATATCGACTGCTCTCAACTGGCCTCGGCCTCCGCCGTCGCAGTGGCCGAGGCCGGGGCCAGCGCGGCCAGGTAGATGGCCTCGTACTGGTCCAGCGCGCGTTCCGCCGAGAAATGCCGCACCCACGCCAGCGAGTCGGCCGAGAGCTGGTCGAGCCGCGCCTGCGGCCACGACAGCAGCTCCAGCAGCACGCCCACGTTGCGCCGGGCCCAGGCCTGCGCCTGGCCCGGTTCCATCGGCTCCATCAGCAGCGCCAGCCCGCCGCCGATCTCCTGCATCGGCGCGCGCGCCGTGGTCAGCACCGGGATGCCGCACGCCATGGCCTCGATCACGGGCCAGCCGAAGCCCTCTTCCAGGCTCGGGAACAGCAGCACCGCGGCAAGCGCATAGGCGGCGTGCACGGCCGCGGTGGACATGCCTTCCAGGAAGCGCACCTTGCCGCCCAGCCGCTCCGCGTCGGCGGCCAGCTCGCGCATGGCGGGGGTCGGCTCGGGGCCGATCATCCACAGCGGGCGCGGCGCCGCGGCGGCACCGGTGCCGCCGCCCGCATGGCTGGCCTCGCAATAGGCCAGGTATAGCGCCAGCACGCCTTCGCGGTTCTTGTACCACTGGTTGCCGCCGATATGGACCAGCATGCCGGGCTCGATCTCGTCGATGCTGGCGGCGCGCAGCCGGCGCATGGCAACATCCGGCGCAAGCGGGCGGAACGGGTAGTTGAGGCCGTTGTGCACCACCCGCACGCGCGGCGTCGGCCCCGGATGCAGGCGCAGCAGGTCGTGCGCGGTCTTCTCCGACACCGCGACAAAGTTCCGCCCCAGCCCGATGCCGCGCAGGATCAGCGCCTGGTAGAGCCGCCCGCTGGCTGACAGCTGGCGCCCGGGAAATTCGCCGGCTGCGGTGCGCTGCGCGATGAAGTCGTGGCAGTGGATTACATGCGGGCGCCGATGCAGCAGCCACATCCACATGCCCAGCGAATGGTCGGTCAGCACCACCAGCGCGCCCGCGCCCTCGCGCCGCAGCCGCCACCACGCCCACGCTGGGAACAGCATGTACTGGTCGACATAGCCGAGCCACTTGCGCAGGCCCGGGCGCGTCGACAGCCGCACCAGCACGGCGGGCGGGGTCCATAGCTGGGCCTCGTGGCCGCGCTCGCGCATGCCCTCGACGATCATGGCCGCGAAGCGGTCCATGCTGTGGCTGCCGAAAAAGACGGGATGACCGAACAGGATGAGCCTCATATTGCTTTTCTTCGCGGATCGATGTGGATGCCCGATGCAGATGTCCGGTACGTTGCGTGGCCGCAGCCTGCCGCTAGCGCGCGTGCCGTCGGCGCGGCCGGGCGCGCTTGTTCGCGCCCGTCAGCCGCCCCTGCCGCTCCAGCCGCGTGACCGCCATGGTGAAGCCGACAAAGAGAAAGCCCAGCACGTTGGCGGTCAGCTGGCCGATCAGCGACCACGTCAGCAGGCACAGCGTGCTCACCAGCCACAGCAGGATGGCAAAGCAGTTGCCGGTGCGGCGCGCCGCGCCGATCGCAAGCCACATGCCGGCCACGCACACGGCGAACTTCAGCGCCACGTACAGGTAGCCCAGCAGGCCGGCCTCCTCGATGGTGCGCCCGGTTTCGGTCTCGGACAGCATGAAGGTGATTTCGCCACGCTCGAGATAGCTGGCCAGGTTGCTGCCGCGCCCGAGCCCCACGCCCAGCAGGGTCGGCTTGGCATAGGCCTCGCTCTCGCCCAGGAACATGGTGCCGACGCGGTCGCCGAAGTCTTCGTCTTCGGCGGCGTCATGGAAACGCTGCACCGTGCTTTCGACCGACGCGCTGAACACGACCATGCCCACCGCGCCGATCAGCACCGCCACGCCGACCCAGACCAGCACGCGGCGCCTGGCCACGGTGCGCCCGAACATCAGCGTGCATAGCGCCGCCACCGCGAACAGGCCCGGCAGCAGCAGCACGGTGGCGCGCGAACCGCTGACCAGCACGCTGACCAGCAGGCTGCCCAGCACCACCAGCGCATACAGCCAGTGCCGCTTGCCCTCGCCGCCGAGCACGTATTGCAGCGCGATCGGCATGGTGATCGCCAGGAAGGTGGTGTAGCCCAGCGTGAACGAGAAGGTGCCGGTGGTGCGCACGATGTCGCCGACCATCATGAAGACGCGGTCCTCGTCGCCGTCGACCTGCCGGTTCAGGAAGCTGCCGGGCGGCAGGAAGTGCTGCAGCACCACCAGCGGCGCCATCAGCACCATCAGCACCAGCGCGGTCTTGCAGATCGCGGCAACGTCCTCGGGCTCGAGCAGCAGCGCCGCGGCCACGCCGAACCACACATAGAGCAGCCAGAAGCGCAGCCCGACCAGCATGATGGCGAGGGTGCCGTCGCCGGCGATGGTCTGCACCAGCCCCCACGCCAGCACCAGCGCGCTCCACAGCAGCAGCAGCCGCATCGCCGGCCGCGCCGGCGTGAAGCCGCCATAGCGCATGGCGTAGTAGATGCCATAGACCGCCAGCAGGTCGCGCAGCAGCACCAGCGGCAGGCTCAGCGAACCCGCCACCCACTTGCGCGCCGCGCCTTCCAGCACGGCCACCAGGAACACCAGCAGGAACACGGTGCCGAAGGTGGTGCGGGCCTGCCGGCGGATGCGCGAGCGCGCCGGCGGCGCCAGGGGTGCGGCGGAGTGGCTCAGCATAGCGTCGCGATGGTTGCGACCGCGGCGCGGCGATACCTGGCCCAGGTGTACTTCTCCCCGGCCAGGCTCGCGTACGGGCGCGCCTCGTCCAGGCTGGCGCGTACCGTGGCAAGCTCCAGCATGCGGTCATACAAGGATTGCGCGCTGACCTGGACGACCCAGCCCGCGCGCGGAAATTCCTGCAGGATCTCCTTGGCCCCGACCCGCTCCGACACCAGCGCCGGCGTGCCGCAGGCGAGCGCCTCGGCCACCACCATGCCGAACGAATCGAAGCGCGACGGCAGCACCAGGCAATCGGCGTCGGCCAGCTCCTGGTACAGCGCCGGCTGCGGCAGCGCGCCGAGCAGCGTGACCCCGGGCGTCGACGCCAGTGCCGCGGCCAGCGCGGGCTCGGCGCCGCCGCCGGCCACCGCGAGCTCGGCCTCGGGCACGCGCGCGCGCACCATGGCGAAGGCCTGCTGCAGCAGGTCGACCGCCTTGAGCGTGGTCAGCCCGCCGGCATACAGGAAGCGCGTGCCGGCGCGCGTGCGCCGGCGCTGCACGTTGCCGGGCAGGCTGGCGCCGAGCAGGATCGGCCTGAGCTTGGCGTCCGGCACGCCGGCCTGCGCGTAGGTCTGCGCGGCAAACTCGGAACAGGTGATGACCAGGTCCGCCAGCTCCACCTCGCGGTCCTTGCGTGCGTCGATGCAGGCGAGGTACGGGTCAGGCTGCAGGCCCAGCAGCGCCGCCGCCGTGGCGCGATGCACCGCCGGCGCGTCGAGCACGCAGCGCGCGCCGATCCGGCGCGCCGCCTCGAAGGTCTGCATCGCCGAGTTCTCGTAGGCCACCACCACGTCGGGTCGCAGCGCCTCGACGCGCCGCGCCGCCCACGCATCGAACAGGTGGAACACGCGGTGCGCATAGGCCGACTGCGACATGCGCAGATAGCGGTGGAGCCCGACGCGGCGGTGCAGCCCCACCTTGAGCATGGCCGGAAAGCACAGCGGGTGGCGGCGCAGGGCCCGCGGGATGCCGACCTCGCGCACCTTGGCGCCGAGCGCGGGCGGCAGCCACCACGGCACCGGCTCGCCCGGCCCGCGCACCGGCACGCCGGACCAGTACTGGCACAGCAGCCCCTGCTCGTGGAGCGCCTGCGCCATCTGGTGCGAATGCTGCAGGCCGGGGTGGGTGACCAGAACTTTCATGGGCGGCTCCCGTCGACACCCAGCACGGCCGGCGGCAGCAGCCGCCCGGCGCGGATCGCGCCCGCCAGCTCGCACAGCACCGCGGCACCGAGCCCGGAAGCCAGGCCGGCCTCGAACCAGAGCACGCCCCGCAGCGTGGTCAGGTCCAGCAGGTGGGGCGCAACCAGGCACCACGCGATCACCACCGGCACCTGCATGTAGTTGAAGTGGTTCAGGCCGCGGTTGGCCAGCAGTTCCCAGGCCACGCCGGCGATGCTGTAGGCGCCGGCGCCCAGGCAGGCGATCAGCAGCTCCGAGGTCAGGCCGGCGTAGTTGGCCCCCACCAGGCGCAGCAGCAGCCCGGGCCACAACCAGGCCAGCAGCACCAGCGTGCCGGCCGGCATCGACCCCAGCAGCAGCCAGCCCAGGTACTGGCGCAGCACGTGATCGCGCGCCTGCGCGAAGCGCGGCACGACATAGGCGCCCACCACGATGCTGACCGGCACCAGCAGCTGGCCGATGCGCGACAGCGCGCCGATCGCCGCGGTCTGGCTGACCGCGCCGTAGAACGCGACGATGGCGAAGGCGAACTGCGACTGCAGGCAGAAGAACGCGTCCATGGGAATCTGGCGGCGCGTGATGGCGCGGATCGAACGCTGGTCCTCGGCCACCGGCTCGGCCGCCCGCGCCGGCAGTTCGCGGCGCAGCCAGCGGCGCACGAACGGCACGCGCAGGCCGGCGAAGAGCGTGTTGACCAGGCTGGCGGCCAGCGCGCTCTGCAGCCCCAGCACGTAGACGCCCCATGACAGCAGCAGCCGCGCGCCCGACAGGCCGGCATCGAGCGCCTGCAGCGCAGGCGCGCGGTTGGCGAACAGCAGCACCTGGTCCACCACGCGCGACTGCATGTCGAAATACCACATCGTCAGCAGCGTCAGCAGCAAGGCGGCGATCAACGCCAGCGAGGCATGGTTGCGGTACATCAGCACGCCGGCGATGATCAGCAGCGGCGGCAGCAGGAAGGCCGAGATGCGCTTGCGCTGCGCCAGCGCGGCGCGCGTAGCCTGCGCCGCGCGCTCTCGGTCTGGCCAGGTGCGCCCGAGGATGGCATTCAGCCCGAAATGGATGCCGCCCTTGGTGACGATCGACATGGCGCCGACAATGGCGCCGGTGACGGTATAGATCGCGTAGTCGCCGACGCTGAGCCAGTGCGCCAGCAGCAGGCCGGTGATGGCGCCGAGTCCCTGCGACAGCACCGCGAAGACGAAGATGCGCAGCGCTTTCATGGCGTGCCGCGCGGCGTGGCGCTGGTGGCGGCGACATCGGCGGCCGGCGCCGGCACCGGCCGCTCGCCCAGGATGTCGAGCAGCCGCTGCGCGCTCTGGCGCACCTCGAAGCGTCGCTGAAAGCAGGCTAGCGCCTGCACCCGCATGCGCGCCTGCGCGCCGGGATCGGCCTGCAGCCACTGGCGCAGGCACGCGCCGGTGCCCTCGGCGGTATCGGCGCCCGCCAGCCCGGCGCCGTCGGCGACGATTTCGCGCCAGATATTGACCTTGTCCGAAATCAGCACCGGCACGCCGCAGCCCAGCGCCTCGGCCACGGCCACGCCAAAGTTCTCCTGGTGCGACGGCAGGGTAAAGACTTCGGCCGCATGATAAGCGCCCCACTTCAGGTCGCCCGACAGCATGCCGGTCCAGCTGAGCCGCTGCGCCAGCCCCAGGCGTTCGGCCTGGCGCGCCAGCCGCTCGCGCAGCGCCGCCTCCACCGGCCCAGCCAGCACCAGCTGCAGCCGCGGGTCGGCACCGGCCACGCCGGCAAAGGCTTCGACCAGCAGGTCGCAGCCCTTCTTTTCATGGATCCGGCCGAGGAACAGCACGATGCGCTTGCCGCGCAGTGCCGGAAACGCAGTGAAGAACGCCTCGCGCAACGGCACGGCCGCGGTGGGTGGCTGCGCGGTGCCGTACCCGGCCACCAGCTCGCGGCAGCGATAGGGCCAGAACGCGTTGCGCGAACGCCGCTGCTCTTCCTCGCAGGTGAACAGCACCGCGCGCGCGCCGCGCAGCACCCAGTACTCACCCAGCAGCCAGTACAGGCTCTTCTTGACGTGCTTGAGCGGATAGCGTTCGCGGAACCACGGATCGAGCATGCCGTGGGTATAGACAAAGTACGGCACCCCGCTGCCGCGCAGCGCGAGGCAGGTGGCGAGCGCATGGAACTGCCACAGGCCTTCGACCAGCACTGCGTCGTAGTCGGCCGCATGGGCGCGCAGCCACGCCAGCATGCCGGGATTGAAGCCGTATTTGGAGGAGGTCGGGCCCAGTGCGACCACGTTCATCTCGCTGGCGCGCACGAACGGGGCGTCGGGGGCATCGCCGCAGCAGACGTCGATCTCGGCGCCGCGTTCGCGCAGCGGCTGGCGCAATTGGCGGATGCCTTCGATGGGCCCGCCCCCGGTGGGGTCGATGGAGGGTATGACGTGCAGCAATCTCATGGTGCAGGGCGATCTCCGGAATCCGCGCGTCGTGCCCGCTGTGTGCCTGGCACTGGTTCCCCGGCTGGCGCCATTGGCAAGCGGGGCCCTACGTCCTCGTGCCCGCAGCATGAGCCAGCGCGCCCGCGGCCTCTGTTCGCTGCCACACACCCGCGCCGGCCAGTGCCGGCGCCGCCGGGCCAATGTGGACCAGCGCACCGAGCCGGCCCCCGCAGCGCACCAGAATGGTCCGCACCGGCGCCATTTGCATGGCGCGCACCTGGTCCCTGCCATGCCGATTCCGATCCTGATGTACCACCAGATCGACGCGCCGCCGCCACGCCGCTCGCCAGGGCGCGGGCTGTGGGTGCCGCCCGCGCGCTTTCGCCGCCAGATGCGCCTGATGCACCGGCTTGGCTATCGCGGCCTGAGCATGCGCGACCTGATGCCGTACCTGCACGGCGAGCGCAGCGGCAAGGTGTTCGGCATCACCTTCGACGACGGCTTCCGCAACGTGTTCGAGCACGCCATGCCCGCGCTGGACGCGCTCGGTTTCACCGCCACCAATTACTTTGTCTCGCGCCAGCTGTCGGGCAGCAATGTCTGGGACCGGGATCTTGGCATCCGCCCCGCGGCGCTGATGAGCGTGGCGCAGATGCGCGCATGGCACCAGGGCGGGCACGAGGTCGGCTCGCATACGCTGGACCATGTCGACCTGCGCCGCATGGCGCCGCATGAGGCGCGCCGGCAGATCGCCGCGTCCAAGGACGAGCTGGAACAGTGGCTCGGCGTACCGGTGACCGCCTTCTGCTATCCCTACGGCAGCCAGGACGCCGCGCACCGGGAAATGGTGCGCGAGGCCGGCTACGCCAACGCCACCATCACGGCGCGCGGGCTGGCCCGCGCCAGCGACGACCCGTTCGGCCTGCCCCGCGTCAGCGTCTATTGCGCCACCGGCATGTTCGGCTTCCTGCGCAAATGCCTGACCGCGCACGAGGACCGCTGGCGCGAAGCCTAGCGGCCAGCCTCGGAACCCTGCTGCTCGGGGTTGAACGGCACGGGCTCGCGCGGCTCGCTGGGATGCTGCGTGAAGCGCGCGATGGCCTCGGCATAGCGCTGCGCCACCGCCTTGCGTTCGTGCTCGCGCAGGAACTGGCGCGTGCCGGCTTCGTCCCGGCGCGACGCGCCGCCCAGCACCGCGGCCATGGCCGCGTGCAGCGGCTCGGGCGCCGGCTCCACGACCCAGCCGAAGTCGCCGACCGCTTCGGGCAGGCCGCCGCGCTGGCTGACGATCACTTCGCAGCCCGCCGCCAGGCCTTCCAGCGCGACGATGCCAAACGACTCATAGCCCAGCGACGGCGCCACCAGGCATCGATGCCGGCCCAGCAGCGCCGCCACGCCGGCGGCGCACTGGCAGCCGGCAAAGTGCACCGCGGCCGCGCAGCCAAGCCTGTCGGCCAGCCGTGCCAAGGCTTCGCGCTCGGGCCCGTCGCCAACAATCGTGAGGCGCGCATGCGGCTCGCGCGCGTGCAGGCGCGCGAAGCTGCGCACCAGCAGGTCCACGCCTTTTTCGGACACCAGCCGCCCGACGAAGATAAAGCTGCCCGGCGGCCGCGCGTCGGCGGGCGGCGCCGCCGCGAACAGTTCGTCGCGATAGCCGTTGTGGATCACCAGTGGCTGGCCTGGCAGCCAGCCGGCCAGGTAGTGGCTGACGCAGATGCCGTCGTAGAAGCGCGACAGCCAGCGCTTGATCGGACCGGTCCAGGTGCCGCGCTTGTGGCCATGGACCACGTAGGGGCCATGGTGCGTCAGCACGATGCGACGGCGCAGCGCGCTGGCCAGCATGACGTCGTAAAAAGTCAGGCCGACGAACAGCACGCGCCGATGGCGCAGCATGGCGCGCGCCAGCTGCAGCTTGCCGCTGACCCGGGTCACGGTGAACGGGAAGGTCGTGGCGTCGCCCGGCGCGGCCGGCGTGCGCGTGGCCACTTCGACCGGATAGCCCAGCTCCGTCAGCCCGCTCGCCAACTCCTCGGCGAAGCGCTCCATGCCGCCGATCAACGGATGGAAGGGGGCGCTGTAGATCAGGATGCTGGGCAGCGGCGCAGGGGGCTCGCGCAGCTGCGAGGGATGCATCATCGCGTCATGGCTCCGGTCGCACCGCGTGCAAGCAGATCTGTGCACACGGCGTCCTGCCTGCAGCATGCGCCAGCACCGGGTGCCGCTCCGTGCGCTGGCGCACCTGTGTGGAGCGTGATGGCGGCCGCGGCAAGTAGCGGAGCTTCTCGCCCGGCTTCTGTGGCGCGGCGCACCGATACCCGGCACGGCTTCGCGCGAGCATCGCCGCAATGTCCGCCGTCCCGGAAACGCTCCGTATGATCATTCAGCACACCCACCGCACCTCCGGCCCGTCGTTTTCGCTGTCCAACCGCGTGCGTCGGCAGCTATGGAACTGGGTATGGCTGTGGCTGTTCCGCCCCAGCCTGCGCCCGATGCATGCCTGGCGCGCCGCACTGCTGCGGCTGTTCGGCGCCCGCCTCGGCCGCGATGCGCGAGTCTACCCCGCGGCACGGGTCTGGGCGCCGTGGAACCTGGTGATGGGCGAGCACACCGCCGTCGCCGACGGCGTGACCCTCTACAACATCAGTCCGATCACGCTCGGCGACTACGCCATCGTGTCACAAGGCTCGCACCTGTGCACGGGCTCGCACGATTACAACAGCGAAACCTTCCAGCTGATTGCGTCGCCGATCACGCTGGAACGCCATGTGTGGGTGTGCGCCGAAGCGTTCATCTCGCCAGGCGTGACCTTGCCCGAAGGCGCGGTGATTGCGCCGCGCACGGTGGTCACCAAACCGCTGCGCGAGGCGTGGACGGTGTATGGCGGAACGCCCGCGCGGCCCATCGGCCAGCGCCGTCCGCAGCCATGAGCCAGGCGTCGGACAACATGCCCGCGGCGCATTCGACCAGTGCGCGGCAGGCCACCCAAGGCGCCCATGGCAGTGTGCGAGAGCGCACCGATTCACGCTACCCGCCGCCCTAGGCTGGGAGCATCAGGGGCCTGCCGTCCCGGCGCCGGCCCAGCCAAATACGCAGGAGCAATGTCGTGGAAACCAGTCAATGCCGCACCGCTTGCCCTACCGATCGCACTCGCCGCTCGCGCCGGCGCTCGCTGCCAGGCCTGTGCGCGCTCGGCGCCGTCCTGCTGCTGGGCGGCTGCGCCGCGTCGCCGGGGATGCACTTCAGCCCGACCGCGAACGTCGACGCCGTCGGCCCGGACGCCAAGCCGGACATCACCCCCATCACCATGGACCTGGTGCGCGACCTGCGCGCCAAGAGCAAGCCCACCAATGACCGCGTCGAAGAACTGTTCGCCACGCCCAAGCCCTATGTGATCGGCCCCGGCGACATCATCTCGGTGGTGGTGTGGGACCACCCGGAACTGGTGTTCCCGACGCAGACCTACAGCATCGGCGCGGGCTTCGAGGTCCCCGCGTCCACCGGCGGCTCCAACATGCCCGGTTATGTGGTCAGCCCCAATGGCGACATCCAGTTCCCGTATGCCGGCGTGATGAAGGTCTCCGGCAAGACCGCCAACCAGGTGCGCGACGAAATGGCGCGCGTGCTCTCGCGCGTGGTGCGCAATCCGCAGATGACGGTGCGCGTGCTGGGCTTCCGCAGCCAGCGCGTCTATGTCGACGGCGAAGTGCGCACCCCCGGCATGCTCGCCATCGACGACGCGCCGATGACGCTGGTCGAGGCGCTCAACCGCGCCGGCGGCGTGCTCAACAACACCGGCGACAACAGCCGCGTGCGCGTGACCCGCGGCGAGCGCAGCTGGTACGTGAACATCCCCGCGCTGCTGGCCAGAGGCGTCGACCCGTCACGCATCCTGCTGCGCTCGGGCGACATCGTGCGCGTCGAGCAGCGCGAAGACAGCAAGGTCTTCGTCACCGGGGAAGTGGTCAGGCCGACCTCGCTGCTGATGCGCAACGGGCGCATGACGCTGAACGAGGCGCTCGGCGACGCCGGCGGCGTGAACCCCAACTCCGCCAACGCCGAGCAGATCTACGTGATCCGCAAGACCGCCAGCGATGCGCCGAAGGTGTTCCACCTCGACGGCACCTCGCCAGTGGCGCTGGCGATTGCCGAAGGCTTCGAGCTGGAGCCCAAGGACGTGGTCTACGTGGATGCCCGCGAAGTGGTGCGGTGGAGCCGCGTCATGACCCTGGTGGTGAGCCCGCTGGTGGGCGTCAACAGTCTCGCTACCCGACCTTGAGCCATGCTGCCGGCGCCGACCCTGATTTCCGATGAAGCCGCGATGATTCGCTCGATCCTGGTGGTGTGCCTGGGCAACCGCTGCCGCAGTCCGATGGCCGCCGACCTGCTGCGCCAGGCCTTGCCCGACTGCCGCATCGGTTCCGCGGGGCTGGCGCCGCCAGTCGGCGCCGGCGCCGATCCGCGCGTGATCCGGCTGCTGGCCAAGGACGGGCTGGACCTGGCCGCGCACCGCGCGCGCGAACTCGATGACGACATGGTCGACGACGCGGACCTGGTGCTGGTGATGGACAGCGAGCAGCGCGAATGGCTGGAGCAGCGCTACCCGCGCGCGCGCGGCAAGACCTTCCGGCTGTGCGAGGCCGCGCAGGCGGATATTCCCGATCCCTACGGCGGCTCGCAGGCGATGTTCCTGATCGTGCTGGGGTTGATCCGCGAGGGCGTGCAGGCATGGGCGGCACAGATTCAATCCGAAGCACAGGCAACCCGCTACGGGGAGGCAACATGAGCAACATCAAGAACCTGCGTGACTACGAGGCCCAGGCCCCCGAAGGCGACGAGCAGTCGTCGGACCTGACTTCGTATGTCGACGTGCTGATCCGTTACCGCTGGACCTTCCTCGCGGTCGCCGCGGCGGTGATGGCCGTGGGCCTGCTGTTCGCGTTGCTGTCCAAGCCGGTCTACCGCGCCGACATCCTGGTGCAGGTAGAGGACCAGAACGCCGGCAACGTCAACAATACCAACAAGCCCACCGCCACGGTGTCGCCGGTATACGACGCCAGGCCCGCCCCTTCCACCGAGATCGAGCTGCTGCGCTCGCGCATGGTGGTGGGCAAGGCGGTCGACGCGCTGCAACTGGACATATCCGCGTCGCCATACTATTTCCCGGTGATCGGCGGGGCCGTGGCCGGCTTTAACCGCGAGCTGTCGCAGCCGGGGCTGTTCGGCCGGGGCGGCTATGCGTGGGGCAGCGAAGCGATCGCGGTATCGCGCCTGGAGGTGCCGCCCGCGATGGAGCGCCGGCTGATCACGGTGACCGCGCAGGGCAATGACAAGTACCGGCTGGCCTTCGCCAGCGACGATGCCGTGGCCGAAGGCCGCGTCGGCGTGCCGTTGACGGTGGCGACCCGCAGCGGCAAGGTCACGATCGAGCTGAGCCAGCTCGAAGGCCGACCCGGCGCGGTGTTCCATGTCTCGCGCGTGCCGCGCGCGGTGGCCATTGCCGACCTGCAGAGCCAGCTGATGATCACCGAGCGCGGCAAGCAGAGCGGCGTGATCGGCGTGGCGCTGGAGGGGACTTCGGCAGAAAAGACCGCCGCCATCCTGAACGAGATCGGCAACGAGTATGTCGAGCAGAACCTGCGCCGCAAGGCCGCCGAGGCCGAGAAGTCGCTGGCCTTCCTGGAAGCGCAGCTGCCGCAGCTCAAGCAGCAGCTGGAAAGCGCCGAGTCGCGCTACAACGCCATGCGCAACCAGCGCGGCACCATCGACCTAAACGAAGAATCGCGGCTGGTGCTGGCGCAGTCCGTGGCTGCCCAGACCAAGCTGGCGGACCTGCGCCAGCGGCGCCAGGAACTGATTGCGCGCTTCACGCCCAACCATCCGGCAATCGAGATCATGGACAAGCAGATCGCCGACGTGAACGCCGAGATCGGCACCGTCGGCGGCAAGATCCAGCGCCTGCCGGATATCGAGCAGAACGTGCTGCGGCTGATGCGCGACGTCCGGGTCAGCACCGAGATGTACCAGTCGCTGCTGAACGACGTGCAGCAGCTCAGGCTGGTCAAGGCCAGCAAGATCGGCACGGCGCGCCTGGTGGACCCGGCCGAGGTGCCGATCCGCCCGGTCAAGCCCAACCGCAAGCTGATCGCCGCGGCCTCGGTGCTGCTGGGCCTGCTGGCCGGCACGGCGGTGGTGGTGCTGCGCCGGCTGTTCGATGGCGGCGTCGCCGACGCGGACGAGATCGAGCGCGAGACCGGCATGACGGTGTACGCGACGGTGCCCTACAGCGCTGCGCAGTCGCGCCTGCGCGGCGGGCGCGATATCGACAAGCTGCTCGCCAGGCGCATGCCGGACGACCCGGCGGTGGAAAGCCTGCGCAGCTTCCGCACCTCGCTGCAGTTCGCGCTGCTCAACAGCGACAGCAACAACGTGGTGGTGATCACCGGGCCGGCGCCCGAAGTCGGCAAGTCCTTCATCTCGGCCAACTTCGCCACGGTGCTGGCCACCGCCGGCCGTCGCGTGGTGCTGGTTGACGCCGACCTGCGCCGCGGCGGACTCAACCACCATTTCGGCAAGCCGCGCGTGCCGGGACTGACCGAGCTGCTGACCGGCACGCCGCTGGAGCAGGTGCTGCAGCGCGACGTGGTGCCGGGACTCGACTTCATCGCCACCGGCTCGGAACCGCCGCTGGCTGCCGACCTGCTGCAGACGCGCGGCATGGATACGCTGCTGGCCACGCTCAGGAACCGCTACGACGTGGTGCTGCTCGACACGCCGCCGGTGCTGGCAACGTCCGACGCCGGCGTGCTCGCGACCAAGGCCGGGGCGGTGTTCCTGGTGGCGCGGGCCGATGCCAGTACCGCATCAGAACTCAAGGCCACGCGGCGCGCGATCGTGCAGGCGGGGAGTGATATCAAGGGGGTGATATTCAATGGCCTGAAGGTGGAGGGGCGGTGGTATCGGGCGCATTATCACTTTGGGAAGTATCGGTATATGAATCAGTATGGGGGGGCTAGTTCTAAGAGGGCATGAGGTGGTCGTTGTTGTTGTTGTTGGGGCCTGTTGGGCTGGTCGCTGTTGGTGACATGCTGTCGGCTGTTGAACCGCGTGGTTCCGCCCTGCTGGGCGGGTCACTTTTTGGCCGAGCGCCAAAACGTAACCAAAAAGCGCGTTTACTGCCCTGCGGGCGGCATGTCTTATCGTAGTGTGCCCGGGGGTTTTCGTACGGGGCTGGGCTTCCTCACATAGCTGGACTGCCTGCCGCGGGGGGCACCACCGTGGGTGGGGCGTTGGAATGATGGTTGAACGAGCCCAGAGCGCGGAGTGGTCCCTGCTGCTGGCTTTGTCGTAGGAACGCCTTCGGCTGCGCTGCGCGCCGGCCCTATCGCGGAGCTTGGGCACCGGCACTGAACGCGTCGCTGCGCTCGCTCGGCGCTGCAGGGACCACGCCCGTCGGATTCTGAATTCCGTAAGCCACGTGCAACCGGCGTAATCCATCTGCAGGCGTCCCGGGTTGATGTTGGCGGCTGGCCTACACACACCACGGGAATCGGAATCACGTGCGCGCACCGCATGGGCCAAGCGAGCGCAGCGATGCGTCCAGTGCCAGGGCCCACGCCGCGCGATAGGGCCGGCGCGAAGCGCAGCCGTAGGCGTTCCTACGGTAAGGCCCGCAGCAGGGACCACTCCGCGCTCTGGGCTCGTTCAATCACCACTTCAACGCCCCCGCCACCGTGGTGCACCCTGCGGCAGGCAGTCCCGCTATGCGAGGAAGCCCAGCCCCGTACGAAAACCCCCGGGCACACGGGCCTGTCATAAATTTTGTATTTAGGGCATAACATGTCGCCAAGGAGCATGTATGCCACGCAAGACGAAGACCAGCCAAGCCGCAGACCGTGAACTGCCGGCCATTCCCGAGGACCTGATCGCCCATTTCGTTAAGGGTCCGATGACCGCCGAGGCGGTTCAGGACGCCTCGATGGCGTTCAAGAAGGCGCTGATCGAGCGCGCCCTGGGCGCTGAGCTCGGTCATCATCTGGGCTACCAGCCGGGTGCCGAGCGCCCGGCCGGCACGGCCAACCAGCGCAACGGCAAGAGCGCCAAGACCGTCCTGACTGAGGACGGTCCGCTGCGGGTGGACATCCCGCGCGACCGCGACGGCAGCTTCGCGCCAATCCTGATCCCCAAGCACGAACGGCGCTTCACCGGGTTCGATGACAAGATCATCGCCATGTACGCCCGTGGCATGACCGTGCGCGAGATCCAGGCGTTTCTGGCCGAGCAGTACGGCACCGAAGTCTCACCCGAGTTCATCAGTTCGGTGACGGATGCCGTGATGGACGAGGTCACTGCCTGGCAGGCCCGCCCGCTGGAGGTGATGTACCCGGTGGTGTTCTTCGATGCGCTGCGGGTCAAGATGCGTGAGGATGGGGTGGTACGCAACAAGGCCGTCTACCTGGCGCTGGGCGTGCTGCCGGACGGCACCCGCGACATCCTGGGCCTGTGGATCGAGAACACCGAAGGCGCCAAGTTCTGGATGAAGGTGTTCAATGACCTGAAGACCCGCGGCACGCAGGACATTCTGATCGCGGTAACCGATGGGCTCAAGGGCATGGAGCAAGCCCTGAACGCGGTGTTCCCGCACACGACGCTGCAGACCTGCATCGTGCATCTGATCCGGAACAGCCTGGAGTACGTCAGCTGGAAGGAGCGCCGGGAGGTAGCCGCGGCGCTTAAGCCCGTGTACACGGCGCCCACCGTGGAGGCAGCGCTGGCCGAGCTGGCGGCCTTCGAGCAAGGAAAATGGGGGCAGCAGTACAAGCCGATCGCCGCGTCCTGGCATCGCGCCTGGGATCAAGTGATCCCATTCTTTACGTTCCCGCCGGCGATCCGCAAGATCATCTACACAACAAATTCGATCGAGAGTATCAATGCGCAGCTGCGCAAGATCATCAAGACGCGAGGGCACTTTCCCAGTGATGAGGCAGCAACCAAGCTACTGTGGCTGGCCCTGCGCAACATCACCGGTAAGTGGGGCAGTTCCACGCACGATTGGAAGGCTGCCATGAACCAGTTTGCGATCCTCTATGAGGAACGCTTCATCCATCCGCATCGCTGAGATAATGCTGGTTCACCGTCGAATTAGCGGTGAGCCTTACCTGCCCTGCACACAAAAAAACTGACAGGCCCCGGGCACACTACGATAAGACATGCCGCCCGCAGGGCAGTAAACGCGCTTTTTGGTTACGTTTTGGCGCTCGGCCAAAAAGTGACCCGCCCAGCAGGGCGGAACCACGCGGTTCAACAGCCGACAGCATGTCACCAACAGCGCCCAACCAAAAACCCCCTCAACACACCTTAACCCCCCGCAACAATCCCTCCCCCACCGCCTCCATCGCCCCCAATCTCGCCACCACATGCTTGACCACCTGGTCACAAAAAACCTGCCTCCCCTCCGCCAGAAACAACGCATGGTCCATACACGCATGCCGATGCACGGTGATATGCGTGAACGCCGCCAGCGCTTCCAGATCCCTGCCAAAGCGCAGCTGAGCCTCATCGAGCCCCATGTCCTCGGACCCGTACAGCATGTCCGTCCGCACCCCGCGCTCATTCAGGCTCCGCATCGCGGCCCGTGCGTAAGCCGTGGCTGAGGCCAGGTCTTCGCCTCCGCGCAGCCGCGTCAAGCGGAACGCCACGCGTTCGGTGGCGTGCCGGTATGCATGGCGCGCCATGGCCGCGGCGAGCGGGGCGATCCGCACCTGCCCCTGCAATACCCGCTGCCAGTTGCCGCCGCGGCGCGCGGCCGAGAGCCAGCCTTGCCACGAGCGTGCGCCCTTGCCCGCGCTCCGGTCGTCGGCGCGGTCCCAGCGGAATTTCACCAGGTTGGCGAGCACCAGGCCGTTCACGCCGGGGTTGGCCAGCGCGGCGTGCAGGCTCAGGAACGCGCCGGAGCAAACCCCCGCCAGCACGATGCAACGGAAGCCGCGCGCGCGCATCCAGTCGACCGCGGCGCTTACGTCCGCGCGCGGCCCCGGCGAGTAGATCTTGGAAATGCTCATGCTGCGTGGCGCGCGTGGGCTGTCGCCGAGCGCGGACACGTCCAGCCGCAGCGACACCACGCCCAGTCTTGCCAGCCGTCGCGACAGCGTGACGAACATGCGGCCATCGCCGACATGGTGGTTGCCGCCGGTATTCGGGAAGATCACCGCGACCGGCGCGGGCGCCTCGTCGCGCGGCAGGCAGAGGATGCCGAACTGGCGCCGCGCGCCGAGCCAGACCGACTCTTCGACCACGCCATCGACCGCCACGCGCAGCGACGCAGCACCGGGCAGGTGCCGGCGCGCCGCCGGCAATGCGGCCGACAGCGCGGCCGCTGCGGGTGTCGGCGCCAGCCACTGCACCAGCTGCCGCCACGTCTGCGCCGGCACCCCGGCAAACTCGGCCGATTGCATCATGTCGGCGTAGTCGGGAAACGCGGCCGCATCGACCTTCGCGCCGCCATCGGTGTAGTACTGCGCCAGCGCGCCGGCCGCGGAGGCGGAGCCCGGCCAGGGGTCGAGCACCAGCACGCGCGGCGCGGGGCAGTTGGCGCCGCGGTCGAGCCGCAGCGCCTCGAGGTCGCGCACGGTGTCGGCGCTGAAGCGGAAGGCCAGCACGTCGAGCGCGCCGGCCGGCGGCGGTGGCGGCGTCTCGGTCGGCCCGACGCTGTTGAGCCAGTTCAGATGCAGCGCGCGCAGCTCGCGCAAGTAGGCGCGGCCGTTGACCACGGGCGCGAGCAGCACCAGCGCGGCAACGCCGCCCTGCCATGCCGGATGCGAGCGCATCGCCTCGGCGGCCTGCACCGCGAGGCTGGCGCCGGCGCGCAGCCCGCACAGCACGATGCGCTCCACGCCGGCCAGCGCGCGCAGCTGCGCGGCCGCGGCGACGATGCTCGAGGCGGCGCGGCCCAGGAAATGCGCGGCCTCGCAGGCGCCGGCGGAATCGCCGGTGCAGGGATAATCAAAGCGCAGCACCGGCATGCCGGCCGCGGCGAGATCGTCGGCAAGATGCCGCCATGCCCGGTGCGACCACATCGCCTCGTGGCCCAGCGGGGCGCACAGTACCACCCCGGTCTTTCCTTGTGCCTCGTGCAGCCAGCCGGCACAGCCTTCAAACATAAGCCGCCTCATGTCGCCTCCTGGCGAGCGGATGGCCAGCCGCCGAGCGGCTGGAGCCAGACCCGCCTTTGCACGCAGAAACGGGTACGCTCAGGCGGCGCTGCCCGCTTCCGCGTCCCCCTTATTCTTTTTTCTCTTCGCGGTGCAGCGCCTGCCCGATCCGGCGCGAAATCGGTGCCGTCGCCGGCATGCCAAGGTAAGGATTCACGCTGTTGAACTCGGCCCGGTTGCTGCGCTTGGCAATCACACAGTTGAGGATGCCGCCGAGCAGGCGCGCATCGGCCCGTTGCAGACGCTTGAGCGTTTCATCGACCTGGCCGGGCAGCGTCGTATCGGCACGCAGCACCACCAGGGTCGAACCGGCCAGGTTCGCGACCAGGCTGGCGTCGGCCACCGCAAGCACCGGTGGCGTGTCGATCAGCACCAGGTCGAAGCGGGCCGCGCACTGGCGCAGCGCTTCGGCCATGCCCGGGCGCATCAGCAGTTCGGAAGGATTCGGCGGCGGCAAACCCGCCGGCAGGATCGACAGGCCGTTGACCACCGTCGGCCGCACCGCGGCGGACAGCGGCACATGCCCGGTCAGCAGTTCGGCCAGCCCGGATTCGGCGGGCTGGTCGAACCAGCTCGCCACGCGGCCGCGGCGCAGGTCGGCATCGATCAGCAGCACGCGCTGGCCGGCTTCCGCGAACAGCACGGCCAGGTTGACCGATGCAAAGGTCTTGCCCGCGCCAGGGGCCGGGCTGGTAACGGCGATGACATGGTCGGGCGCGCTGCGCAGCGCGAAATGCACCGCGGCGCGGATATTGCGCAGCCCTTCCACCGCCAGCGAGTGCGGCGCGTTGCGCGCCAGCAGGAACTGGTCGTGCAGGCCAAGCCGCAGCATCCGCTCGGCGCTGTCATCCTCCAGGTCTGACACGTCGATCACCGCGCTCGACGGCCGCGGCCGCTCCAGGCGCGCCGACGGCGGCGCGGCGTAGCCCGCGGCCACGCCCAGCAAAGCCTTGGCCGACACCATGCGCTCGAGCGCGGCCTGTTCGCGGCTGAAGGCAATGTCGCCCAGCATGGTGATGCCGAGCTTGTCCTCGGCGTCATTGGCGCTGGCCACGGTGGGCCGCACGCGCTGGCGCAGCGTCAGCGCCCCGACCGCCAGCAGCATGCCCAGCACGCCGCCGCCCGCGGCCGGCGTCCATGGCCCCAGCCCGACCGGCACGGTGGGCGTGAGCGCGTTGTCGACGATGCGCACCTGCCCGGTGCGGTCGAGCTGCGCCAGCGACAGCTGCTCGACCTTGTTGCGCAGCGTCATGTACATGTCCTCGGCCACCTTGACGTCGCGCGTCAGCGCCACGGATTCACGCTCGGACGCCGACAGGTTCTGCATGCGCGCATCCATCTCCTGGCGCTCGCGCGTAAGCTGAAGGATCTGGCTGTCGACGGTGCGGACCTCGTTGGCTTCGGTGGTGAAGCGCTGCAGCAGCTTGGTGCGCTCCAGCCGCAGCAGCGCGATCTGGCGCTGGTATTCCATGCTGCCGTTCAGGTAGGACTGCACGTCCTGGCTCGGCGCCAGCGAGCCCGAGCGCGAGCGGTAGCGTGTCAGCGCGCTCTCGGCGCGCTCGAGCTCGGCCTTCACGCGCGGCAGTTCGCCCGACAGGAAGGCTAGCGTCGCCGCGGTGTCGTCCTGGCGCTGCTCGGCCTGGCCCTTGATATAGGAATCGGCAATGCCGTTGACGAGCGCGGCCGCGGTGGCCGGGTCGCGGTTCTGCCAGCTGATGCGCAGCGTGGTGGCTTCGCTCGATTCGCTGTCGACGCGCAGTTCGCGCGTGACCGCATCGACGGTCAGCGTCAGGTCGCGCCTTGTGACCAGGAAGCGCGTGCCCGGGCGCGCCTCGATCCGTCCCACCAGAACCGAGATGCCACCGGCCTCGGCGACCTGGCCGGCGCGGCCCTCGAGCTGCGCGTCCGGCCCGCTCAGCCGGAAGCCGTTGTCGGGCAGGATCTCCAGCGTCAGCGGCACGTTGAGCAGGCGCGCCGGCACGTTCAGGCGCTCCACCGCCACGCGCTCGCCGCCCCACGCATAGCCCAGCTCCGCCGGCCACGGCCCGCGCAGCTTGCCGGGCTCGGCAAAGTGGTTGACCAGGCTGCCCAGCAGCGGCGCGCGCAGCGGCTGGATCTCGATGTCCAGGTGCAGGCGCTCGACCACCGGGCCGACCACGGCGCGGCTCTTCAGCATGCCCAGGTCGAGCTGCGGCGTGGCCAGGCGGCCGGCGGCGTCGCGGGTCTGCAGCTGCACCAGCGATTTGGCACGGTACATGTCAGGGGTGGACAACCACGCCAGCCAGGCAAGGGCCGCGCCGGTCAGCCCGGCGGCAAGGATCCAGCCTGCGTGGTCCAGCAGCACGCGCGCGTTCGCGCCGCTGCGCGGCGACACCTGGTCGGGTACCGGTACGGCTCCGGCAAATGACATTCTGCTCACGACATCTCTCCCGCCAAACGCTGCCTCACACCCGTCATGCAGCGGCCGGTGCGTGCCCCCGCGCGCCTGCCGGCGCCCGCTTGCCTGCACTGGCCGCCGACCCCTTACTTGCGCCCGTAGTTGTCTTCGAACCTCACGATGTCGTCTTCGCCCAGATAAGCGCCCGACTGCACCTCGATGATCTCCAGCGGCGTCTTGCCCGGGTTCTCGAGCCGGTGCAGGGTGCCGATGGGGATATAGGTCGACTGGTTTTCCGAAAGAATGCTGATGTTGTCGCCGCAGGTCACGCGCGCGGTGCCGCGCACCACCACCCAGTGCTCGGCGCGGTGGTAGTGCATCTGCAGCGACAGGCTGGCGCCGGGCTCGACCACGATGCGCTTGACCTGGAAGCGGTCGCCGCGGTCGATCGAGTCATAGCAGCCCCAGGGCCGGCGCACCTTGCGATGGTTCACCACTTCATTGCCATGCTCGGAGCGGATGCGCTGGACGATGTTCTTCACGTCCTGCACGTGGGCCTTGTCCACCACCAGCACCGCGTCGGCGGTTTCGACCACCACCACGTCCTGCACCCCGACGCACGCGATCAGGCGGCCTTCGGAATGCGCCAGGCAAGAGCTCGCGCCGTCGAACAGCACGCGTCCGCGCCCGGCATTGCCGCTGGCGTCCTTGGGTGCGATATCCCAGATCGCCGCCCATGAGCCGACGTCGGACCAGCCGGCGTCCAGCGGCACCAGCATGCCGGCGATATCCGGCAGGGTCTCGAGCTTCTCCATCACGGCGTAGTCGATCGAGTCGGACGGGCACGCGTGGAACGCTTCCTTGCCCAGGCACAGCACCTCGCCGGCGCAGGCGGCGTGTTCGCTTGCCGCGTAGGCGGCGCGGCATTGACGCGCCATCTCGGGCTGCAGCTCGGCCACCGCGCGCAGCCACACCGAGGCGCGCACCACGAAGATGCCGCTGTTCCACCAGAACTCGCCGGACTCGACATAGTGCTTGGCCAGCTCCAGATGCGGCTTCTCGACGAAGCGGTCCAGCATGAAGGCGCCCTGGTCGGCGCCGCCGGCCGCGCGGATGTAGCCGAAGCCGGTCTCGGGCGCCACCGGCTTCACGCCGAGCGTGACGATGGCACCGTGGTCCGCATGCTGGATCGCCGTGGCGATGGCCTCGCGGAAGGCCGCGACGTCGGCCACGCTGTGGTCGGCCGGCGTCACCACCAGCACCGCATCGCCACCCTCGCCCGCAGCCGCCAGCGCATGCAGCGCGGCCACCGTCAGCGCCGGCGCGGTATTGCGCCCGCACGGCTCGGACAGCACGCGCGCCGGCTTGCCGGCGCGCTTCATCATGTCGGTGATCATGAAGCGGTGCTCTTCGCCGCAGACCACGATCTGCGCCGCTTCCATGCCGTCGGGGCGGCCCGCGAGCGCGGCCACGCCGGCGAGGCGGTTGGCGGTGGCTTCCAGCAGCGTGTCTTCGGCGATCAGGTTCAGCAGCTGCTTCGGGAACTGCTCGCGCGACAGCGGCCACAGGCGCGTACCGGCGCCGCCGGCGAGGATCACGGGCTGCACCACCGGCAACGCGGCGCAATGCGCCGCCCTGTCGCCCAGCCCTTGCAGCGCTGCATGGATTTCGCCGTTGACCGGCGGCGGCGTCTGGTTCTCTTCCCGGGTCCGAATTCGCATCATGCCTCCTGGCGTGTCGGCGGTTCCAAGTTTCCCGCGCTACCCGCGCGTGAGGCCCGGCCCTGTGCAACCACCGCGGCGGTCTCGCAGAAACGGGTACGCCCGGCAGCGGTCCCTGACCGCCATGACGGGGATGCCAGCCAGTCTAGGCAGGCGCTCTGGCGCAATCTGTTCGATTCCGCACACGCTACTTGCGCCGCCGCGGCAGGCCGCGCGCAGGCGTGCCGCACTAGCTTGCGATCGCGCGCACTCTGTTGGAGAACGCACCGATAGCCACGGCCGCCGGCGTTGCAATACAGTGGGCCGTGCAGGCGCAGCGCCTGCGATCGCGGCCCGGCGGCATGCGCGCACTGCGGAGGAACGACATGGAGCGGGCGGTGGCAACGACGGCGACGATCGCGCCAATGGCAACGAGCACGGCGACCACGGCCACCGACCGCGGCGGCTACCACTACACGCGCCAGTCGCCGTGCCGCGTGGCCAGGCCGGTGCAGCGACGGCTGCACGATGAAGCCTCGGTCTGGCAGGAGAGCAATTGCTACATGGACCTGTGGATCGAGCTGCTGTACGGCTGGGGGCTCGACCCGCGCGCGGCGCTGGCGTTCACCGTGGCGCAGGACTACGAGGGCGACCATTTCACCTTCTTCAAGTACCCCCCGGCGGACATCGAGCTGCTGTACGGCACGGTGGTGCAGGAGATGGCGGTCTACGACACGCTCCAGGCCCACCTGGTCGAACAGGTCGGGCGCGGCCATGCGGTGCTGGTCGAGATGGACAGCTACTACCTGCCCGACACGCGCGCCACCGCCTACCGCCAGGCGCACGTGAAGACCACCGTTGCCATCGACCGGATCGACCCCGCGGCGCAGCGGCTGTGCTACTACCACAGCCTCGGCTACCACACCGCCGCCGGCGACGACTATCGCGGCCTGCTGCGGCTGACGCCCGAACTGCGCGACGGCAACATCCTGTTCCCGTACGCCGAATACGCCAAGCGCGTGCGCGCGCCGCTGCGGGGTGCGGCCGCGGCAGATGCCGCCGCGGCACTGATGCGCCACCACCTGGGCCGCCGTCCCGCGCTGAACCCGGTCACGCGCTGGCGCGCCGACTTCGACCAGCATCTCGCGGTGATACTGGCGCGCGGCGATGCCTACTTCCAGCACTACGGCTTCAACCTGCCGCGCCAGCTGGGGGCGAACTTCGAGATGCTGCATCACTGCCTCGCTTGGTTCGGCGAGCATGGTTACGATGTGCCTGCGCGCGTCGCACGGGCGGCCAACGGCATCGCCGCGGAAAGCAAGGTGCTGCAGTTCCGCCTGGCCCGGGCCACCGCGCGCGGCCGTCCGGACCGCTGCAGCGAGTGCCTGGACACCATGGAGTCCGCTTATGAAACGGTCATCGCCGGCCTGCTGTCGTCGTTCGGCGCCACCGATCCCGCACAGCCGGCCCGTGCCTGACGCCAACGGCAAGCGCCGCTGGCGCACGGCCGCTGCCGGGCCGCGCGCCCGTGGCGCTTCAGGCGTGTGCCAGCGCAGGCAGCAGGCGGTCGTACTCGCGCTTGACCAGCTTGTAGCATTCGCAGGAATGCTTCTCGAGCCCGCAATGATCGAGGATGGTGATATGGCCGCGGCTGTGGTGGATCAGCCCCAGGTTTTCCAGCTTGCCGGCCGCTTCGGTAACGCCTTCGCGGCGCACGCCCAGCATGTTGGCGATGACCTGCTGGGTGATGACCAGCTCGTTGGAGTTCATGCGGTCGCGCGCCAGCAGCAGCCAGCGGCACAGTTGCTTGTTCAGCGAATGGTGGCGGTTGCATGCCGCGGTCTGCGCGATCTGCGTCAGCACCGCCTGCACATACAGCAGCGTGACGCGCTGCAGGGTGGGCAGATAGGACAGCTCGGCGCGCAGCGCGCGCGCGGGAATGCGGTAGGCGAAGCCCGGGCTGCGCACTTCGACGCGGCTGGGCATGGTATCGCCGCCCGTCACCACCGGAATGCCGACCAGGCCTTCATTGCCCACCGCGGCGAACTCGACCGTGGCGCCGTCCTCGAGCAGCGACAGCAGCGACACCACCGAGGTGGTGGGGAAATACACATGCACGATGCGCTGGCTGGTGTCAGTCAGCAGTTCGCCGGCACGCAGCCGGACCAGTTCAAAGTGGCGCGACAGCGTTTCCCATTCCTGCCGCGGCAGGGCATTGAGCAGATGATTGACATGCAGGTCCGACCGTTGCGTGATCATGCTGATTCTCCCCGTTGACCCGGGACCGGCACTGGGCCGCCGCTCGCGCACTGGCTGCGTGGTGCAAAGCCCGGCTGTACCGCTCCACCCGTGACTGATGCTTACCGACTTGTTGACACCGCATATGACTGACTGATGACGGCCACGATCCGCTTTCCGTCCCGACGCGCAAGCCCTGCGGTGCGCTGTGTGCCTGCCTCGTCGTTTGACTGTATTAAGTGCTATGGCGCACTGAAGCGACAGTAGGCAGACGGTTGGTACTCGTTCATCCTTTGGTTGGTTGGTAGCAGGCCGGCGTGGCGCCCGCGGCTGGCGGCGAATGCAAGTAGCCGGGCGCCGGCATGCCGGCGTCGGCCAGGCGGCGACACGCTGCCAGGCTAGTCATGACAACGGAGGAACCGGTCGGCGGTGGGGGCTGGTGGGGCCTGTACGCCCTATGCGGACGGTGCGTCGTAGCTGGCGGGCCGGTCGGCGTTGATGGCGTAGATCTCGCCCGAAGGGATGGCGCCGGCCGCCGTGGCCGCGCCGCTCTCATGCATCAGGCGGATGAGCCTCGTTTCACCGGGGCCAAGGTGGAACCAGTCCTGGTCCGGCAGGAAGGCGTGATCCTCGATATGCACCCAGCGCGCAAAGCGGCGCGTGGCCACGTGCAGCCACCACTGGCCCTGCACGCATTCGACGCTGCCATGCAGCTCGGGCGCCGGCAGCGCGGCGGCGCTGCGGTCAGGCAGGTAGACCGCCTGGCTCAGCGGCGTGCCGGTGCTGTCGTCATCGGCATGCAGCGTGGCCAGCACCACGTCGTGAGCGGGCGGCCCGAATCGGTAGGCGTAGGTGAAATCGAAGAACCGGTCGAGCATCGCCGCCGCCGCGATCCGGCACGATTCGCGCGGATGCAGCGTCAGCACCTGCTGGGCCTGCGCCGCCACCACCTCGCCGTCGCGCAGGCAGCGCAGCGTCAGACGCACCGTGCGCGGCTGCGCGGTTTCATTGATGACATGCACATGCAGGCCGTTCAGGCCCTCGTCGGTCAGCAGCACCTGCAGCGGCTGCCACACCGCGCGCAAGGCATGCCAAGGCGACTTGGGGCGCCCGCACGCGTCGACGATGCCCCAGCCCGCCCCGGGCAGCAGATCCTGCAACAGCCACACCAGCCCGCCGGCGCAGGTCGAGCCCACGCGGCGCCACTCGCTGAAGACCTCGGTCATAAGCTCGGCCACCACCGCGCGTGACAGCGCCAGGTAGCGCGCCGGGCGTTCATAGCGCAGGCGCGGCGGATCGACCTGGTACAGCGCGCGCAGGTAGAAGTCGCGGATATCCTCGAAATCCCACGCCGTGCCGGCATCGCGCGGCACCCGCGCCTTCCAGCGCGGATCGTGCAGCGGCTGGGTCAGGCCGTATTCGCGCAGCGTGCGCGCGCACGGCACGTTGGCAAAGGCCAGGCATTCGGAAGCAAAGCGCACATTGGCCAGGCGCGCATCCGCCAGCGGGCGCTGGTAGGCACCGACGCCGTAGTAATGGGTGACGCCGGTGTCGGGCTGGAACGGCCACGCGCCTGCGCTGGGCGAGTTGCGCACATAGACCACGTCGGCGCGGTGCCGCGCCACCAGGCCGGGGATCAGCTCGTCGAACAGCGGCTGGCGCCAGTCGCCGCGCGGCGTGCCCAGCATGGCCGCCTGCTGCTCGGCTTCGCTGCCGCCGCACAGCACCGCGATGGCCGGATGCGCGCGCGTCGATTGCAGCCACTGGCCGACTTCGCGCGCGGCATCGTCCATCAGGCCCCGCGACGCTTGCCCGTCCGCGCCGTAGTCGAAATTGGCGAACATGAAGTCCTGCCACACCAGCAGGCCCAGCGCGTCGCAGCCGCGGTAGAAGGCTTCGCCGGGGTAGCAGGTGACGCCGCTGACCCGCACCATGTTCATGCCCGCGTCGCGCGCCAGCCGCAGCCAGCGGCCCACGGCCTCGTCGCTGTCGGCCAGTCCGGGCAGGTCATGGCTGGACACGCAGGCGCCGCGGCAGAAGATGCGCTCGCCGTTGACGCGCAGCGCAAAGGCGCCGGGCTCGGCGTCGCGGTCTTGCTCGACGGTGCGAAAGCCCACTTGCGCGCATTGCAGCGCCCGTGTGCCGAGGCGGGCCTCGACCCGGTACAGTGCGGGCTCGCCATGCGTATGCGGCCACCACAGGCGCGCGTGCGGCACGCGCAGCGTGCCGGCCAGCACCTGCTCCGACGTGCGCGCCAGGCTGCCCCAGGTTTCATTGTCGCCATGCGCTGCCAGCCAGCGCGCCTGCGCCGGCGCGGGCCCCGGGAAATGCAGCGCCAGCGCGATGATGCCGTCGGGGCCGTCCAGTTGCGTGCTGACCTCGGCGCGCACGCCGTGCAGCGGATCGGCGCTGGCCGGATCGAGCAGTTCGATGCTGCGCCACGGACCGACCGCATGGACCGGCGGACACCAGCCCGGCATATGGCCCAGCAGCGTGGTGCGGACCGCGCGCAGCGTCGGCGGCACGATCATGCGCGGCTTCCAGCGGGCCCGGCCGCGCTGCGTGCGCAGCCACGGGTGCAAGGCGCGAAAGCACAGGTGCAGGGTGTTGTCGCCGGCCAGCTGCACCGCCACCTGGTGGGCGGCGAACATATGGCGCGTGGTCAGCACCAGCACCCCGTTGAGCCACACCTCGGCCAGCGTCGCCAGGCCATTGCAGCGCAGCATGCGCACGCCGCTGCCGGCAAAGCGCACGCGGTACCAGTAGTCGTGCCGGTGCAGCGGCGGCGGCGCGCTGTCGTCCCAGCGGCCCGCCGCCCGCATGGCTGCGGCCACGGTGCCTGGCACGGGCGCGGGCAGCCATGGCGCATCGGGCGACAGGTCGGCCGGCGCCCGTGCCGCGCCCGCGAGCGTTTCCAGCCAGCACCATTCGCCGGCGAGGGCGCACGGGCCCACGGCCACGCCGGGAGCCAGCGCCAGGTCGGTCGAGGCGGCGGCAAGGGATGGGGCGGCGGCGTTGGCACCGGGCATTCCCGCGGCCTGGCCTGGCGCCAGTGCCGCCGGGTCGCGCGCGCTCATGCCACGCTCGCGCCGAAGTGCGAGGCCAGCGCCGGCACCGTGCCCTGGTAGGCCTGCTCGAGCTGGTCCAGGCAGTCCTGGCAGGGGTCGGACTTGCGGCTGATCACCGCGCGCATCAGCCGGAACTGCATCACCATGGCTTCGGAGGCCATGGTGTAGCAGGCCTCGCCGATGCAATCGGGCAGCGAGTGCCCGTGCAGCACGAGCCAGCGCAGGTAGCGGCCGAGCAGCTCGAAATTGACGCCCAGCTGGCGCAGCACGCTGGCCGCATAAACCTGGAAGTTGGGCTCGCCGCGCGCCATCAGGTGTTCGAGATGCCCCGGGAACGCCATGCGGAACACGCTGATCGGGTTGTGCTGCGGGCGGCGCGACAGGTGATGGCGCAGCAGCTCCAGCGAGGTCCGCATCAGCGCGGCATCGGTCAGCGCGGCAAAGCGCCGCCGCGCCACCGACGCATGCGGAAACGCGGCCACCTCGCCATAGCCCACGGTCGCCGGGCGGAAGATGGCGGCATAGTCCTCGCCGCTGGCGGTGTGGTAGCCGTCGCCATGGAAATAGCCGACGGCGGCCGCCTCGGGCACCAGCACGTCGATGCCGATGCACGAGCGCATATGCTGGCGGCGGTAGGTGCCGGCCGGCTGCGGCAACTGGTAGCTGTCGACTTCGAGCAGCACCACGTTGCCGCGCGCGGTCTGGGTGGCCACGTGCGCCTCGAGCCGGTCATACATCGACAGCTCGTGCGTGACGATGCCGTACAGGCGCTCGAGGTCGTTGGCGGGGAAGGCCGAGAGCGTGAACTGGTCGCCTTCGAAATCCTGCGCCACGGTGAACGGCAGCGCGGCAATGGGTTCCAGGTCCCAGCCCTGCAGCAGCTCGACCCACAGGTCGATCTGCTGGTTCGCATGAGACCAGACCGGATTGCCGCCATGCCAGGTGGAGCGGCCTGCGCGAACCCTGGCCCTGCCGTCGCCGTACATTTACCCCCCCCACAGCGTGTCGCGGACGGTTTTGGGCCAGCGTGCCGGATCCAGCCCGTGGTGGCGCAGCAGCGCCAGCGCCATGCGCTCGACGCCGATGCCGACACAGCCCGTGTGCGCAGTGGCGCCGTCCGCGCTGCGCAGGTCCCACATATGGCCGAAGTGGTCCATGTGGTAGTTGAAGCTCATGCACGCCGAGGGCGGCGCGCCGTCGTTGATGGGGATCAGCAGCTCGAACTTGAGCCTGAGCTCGCGCTGGCTTTCGGCGACGAGCTTGCCGCCGCGCCCGAAGAACGGATCGTTGGCGACGTCGATCTCCACCGGCAGCTGCAGCGCCGTGGCCAGCTCGGGCACGCGCTCGAGCCATTGCTCGCGGAACGCGGCGATGCGCTGCGGGGTTCCCAGGCAGACATATTCGCGCTGACGGAACAGCTGCATGCGCGTCGGCTCGAGCGAGGACTCATGGCGGAAGCAGTAGGACATTACGTCGACCACCTTGCCGTCCTCGGGCAGCAGGCCGCGCCGCGCGATCACCGGGTAGACTGGATAGCACGCCGCCGGGGTCAGCACCACGCCGGTCGGCTGCTGCTGGTCGGTCCAGTCGTCCTTGTCCTCCAGACGCGCGAGCAGGCGGCGGTGGCCCTTGTCGTCGCCGCAGAAGCTGTGGATGGTGCCCGCCAGCTGCGGAAAGCTCTTCATGTAGCCGCTGGTTTCGAAATCCGCCTGGCCCATGGCCGGCGGGAAGTGCAGCGTTTCCGCGCCCAGGCCTTGGCCCAGGTGCGTCATGACGTTGTTCATGCCTTCGCAGATCGATTCGAAGGTGGTGTTGCGGCCATACAGACCGGGCACGCCGGTCGGAATCATCAGGCCCTCGGCCACCAGCTGCTCGAGGAACGTGGGGCCCGATGCGTGCGGCGCCGGCTTGCCGTGCCGCGTGGCGGGGCCGGGCTCGGCCGCGGCGCCACCCTGGGCGGTGCCGTCGGTCAGGGTATGGAGGTCCATGCGATCTCCCTCAGGAACGATCGGCCAGCAACAGATTGGCCGTGTTGGTCAGGATGCGATCGTTGTTGATCATCAGCGGCGCCGACCACAGATCGCGCAAGTGGCGGCCCAGGCTGAACGGCGTGCCGTGCTTGTACCCCGCCATGCCGCACACCAGCATGGCCTGCTGCACCGCCTCCAGCGCCAGCATGGACACCGCGGTCTTGAGCCCGTTCATGCCCGCGGCCAGCGCGAACGCGCTCGCCACCGGCGGCTCGGCATGGCGCCGACGCTGTTGCTCCAGCGCCAGCTCCAGCCGTCCTTCGATCAGCTGCAGCAGGCTGACCGCTTCGGCCACGCGCGCCGCCGACGGCGGCAGCGCGCCTGGCCGCGCGCGTGCCTGCCCCTGGAAGTAGGTCTTGGCGCGCGCCACCGCATCGCTGCAGATGCCGAGCCACAGCGCACTCCACAGGATGTGCGACACCGGTGTCATGGTGGCGTCGGCGATCTCGCCGAACGGCACCGGCAGCACCTGCGCCATTGCGCCACTGGCCTCGAGCCGGAAGCCGTTGCTGCAGGTGCCGCGCATGCCCAGCGTGTCCCACGTGTTCAGGCTCTGCAGCGTGTAGTCCGGCTTGAGCGCGCACACCAGCACCTGGTCCGAGGGCCCGGCGTCGGCATGGCGGCGCGAGGTGATCAGGATGCCGTCGGCATGCGCGCCATACGAAATCGTCGGCGCCATCTTGAGCAGGTGAAAGCGTTCGCCGTCGACGTTGAGCGCGCAGCCGCTGCTGCGCAGTGCGCCGCCGATGGCTTCCTCGGACGTGGCCGAAGCCAGCAGCAGCTGCTCGGCGGCAATGCGCGCGAGCAGGCCCTGGTGCCAGGGGCTGGCGGTGCCGTGTTCGAGCACGCAGGCCACCTGGATCTGGTGCATGGCGTAGATCATCCCGGTCGACGCGCACGCCGCGCCGAGCACGCGGCAGATCGCCGCCACCGTCGCCAGCGAGGCGCCGGCACCGCCCTGGGCGGCCGGCACCATGGCACCGATCAGGCCGTGCTCGCGCAGGCTTTCTAAGGCTTCCTGCGGAAAGCGTGCGTCGCGGTCGACGGCGTCGGCGTGCGCCTGCGCAACCGCGGCAGCGGCCTCGGCGGCGGCGAGCAGCGCGTCGGCGCGCGCGCGCACGGCGCCCGCGCTGGAATGCGCCAGTGCCACCCTGGCCACGGGGATCATGCGGCCTCCTGCTGCTGCCGGATCTGCTCGACCGCGGCGGCCAGGGAATCGATGCTGCGGAACAGCTGGCGCGTCAGCATCTGGTCCGGGATCTCGATGTCGAAAGCGTTCTCGAGCGCGAGCATCACGTGCACGGTGGCCAGCGACGACAGGCCGGCGGCATACAGGTCATCGCTGTCTGCCAGGTCGGCGAGCGGCACATCGAGCCGGGCAACTTCGCCCAGGATGCTGCGGATGGTTGCTTTCATGGAACACCTCCGGTTTTTATGAGTGCGGCCTATTGCACGCTTAACCGGCTGCGGCTTCGGTACGTTTGCGCACCAATCCATGCGCCCCCCGGCACCGCCGCAGCTGCCCTCAATACGCACTGGCGCCGGTCCAGCCGTGCAGCGCGGTGCGCAGGATGATCTGCAGGTCGAGCTGGAACGACCAGTGCTGGATGTAGTAGATGTCGAACTCGATACGCCGGCGCATCTTCTCGACGGTATCGGTCTGGCCGCGCAGGCCGTTGATCTGGGCCCAGCCGGTGATGCCCGGCTTGACCCGGTGCCGCAGCATGTAGCGGTCGATCAGCTCCTTGTAGAGCTCGTTGTGCTCCATCGCATGGGGGCGCGGTCCCACCACCGACATCTCGCCGCGCAGCACATTGAAGAACTGGGGCAGCTCGTCCAGGCTGGTGCGGCGCAGGAAGGCGCCGATCCGCGTCACGCGCGCATCGCCGCGTACCGCCTGCGTCACGCCCACGTCGGCGTGCTGGCGCATGGTGCGGAACTTGAAGACGTCGAACGGGCGCCCGTCCATGCCCAGCCGCCGCTGTCGGAACAGCACCGGCCCGGGCGACGACAGCTTCACCAGCACCGCCACCACCAGCAGCAGCGGCGCCAGTCCGATCAGCGCGGCCAGCGCGAAGGCGCGGTCGAAGCTGGCCTTGAGCAGGCCGGTGATGCCCGACACCGGCGGGCTGTTGAGGTCGATCACGGGCAGGCCCAGGAACTCGCTGAAGCGATGGCCGAGCAGCTCCACCGACATCACGTCGGGGATCCAGCGGATGTCGATCAACTCGTTGCGGAACTGCCGCACCACGTCGTAAAGGTCGCGGCACGCCACCATCGGCAGCGTCAGCCAGATCTCCCTGACCGCCTGGCTGCGCACGAACAGGTTGACCTCTTCCATGGTGCGCAGCGAGACCACGCCGTCGGGCACCGCGATCGGCTCTTCATGGTAGATGCCGACCACGCGATAGCCCGCGGCGCGGATCTGGTCCACGCGCAGGTACATCTCGCGCCCGAGCGGCCCGTAGCCGAAGATCACCACGCGCTTGGCGTTGATGCCCTGCTCGCGCACATTGCCGAGCATGCGGAACATGACGGCGCGCACCCCTGCCAGCGCCAGCAGGCTGGAACCGAACCAGCCCAGCGACCAGACCCGCGACACCGCGGCGATCTGGTGCATCAGGAACGCCGTCATCAGCCCGACGATAAACACCGTGGCCCACGCGGCCAGCAGGCGCAGCACCAGCGCCGCACGGCTGCGGCCGCGCCACGATTCATAGATGCCGAAGGCGGGAAACACCGCCAGCACCCCGATCGAACACAGCGCGGCAAGAAAGCCGTGCACCGGCGCGGCGCCGCGGATGCCCTCGGGAAAGTACAGCGCACCGATCATCACCGCGCACACGCCGACCAGCACCGCGTCGGCCAGCCGGTACAACAAGTGCAGCGCCGTGTGGCGCTCTGCCGCAAAGGTCGAACTGGATGCCATGGCTGCCCACCGCGAATGCAATACTCGATGCAGCGATGGTTGCCGAGCCGCCCGCCAGTGTCTGTTGGCGGGCGCACACAGCCTGTGGCAGGGAAATCAGCGCGCGGCCGCGCTCAGGGAGGGGCCGGCGTGCACCTTGGCGTACCCGGTCGCGCGTCCGTGCATGGCCCATTCGCCGCGCTGGAAGGGGCGGTCGCGGCCGGACAGCAGCATGGCAAGCTGCTGGATCAGGCCGTGCGAGGCGCCCACGGTGCCGGTCATCGGCATCACCAGCGCGGTGGCCAGCACCACGCTCGCCAGCACCATCGCCAGCGGACCGTGCGGGGTGGTGCGCCGCAGGATGAACGGCAGGCTCACGCACAGGCCCACGCCCAGGCCGCCCGCCACCTCAGACACCGAGTGCGCATGCAGCGCCAGACGCGACACCCCCACCAGCAACGCCAGGCCCACGCCCGCGGCCGCCGCCAGCCAGCCCAGGCGCCGCCACGCGGCCGGCACCGCCAGGTAGAGCAGCACCGGCAGCACCGACGCCGCCATCATCGCGTGGCCGGAGAAGCCGGTGAAGTTGAGCGCCGCACTGCCGATGCCCCAGCCCATGAACGCGAGCTTGGACGCCAGCACCAGCAGCGCGGCCGCGGCGAACGCCAGCCCCCAGTGGCGCGCGCTGCCGGGCGCGCCGCGCCAGTACAGCCACAACGCCAGGAACACGGCGCAAGGCAGCAGGTACGCGGATTCGCCGAACAGGGATACGAGATGCCAGTGGCTCATGGGCAGGCGCATGCGGTAAGCGTCAGGGTCTGGTGCGGCAGGGTACCACCGCCTCGCGCGTGGCGGCATCGACCGCTTGGTCCAGCGCCGCCCGCGCGCGCAACGCGGCCCCGGCCGGCGCCGGTCGGGGTGCAGACAGGTTGAGAGTGCATGACTGCATTGGCCGTCTGGTGGATAGAGAGTCTTTGCGCAATTCGATATGTTCAATCGGGATCGCTGCCCTTGCATCATCGGGGCAGCGTTTTCAAAGCCCGCATGGTCCCCCGGTCGGCGGGCTTCTTTTTTTGCCCGCCGGGAAGGCATGATCGAGACGGCGGCAGCAGCGGCGAGATCATGCGGACGACACCCATGCGGCCCAGGCAATGCGGCTCATCCGTGCTGCCCGTCCGTGCCGCCAATCGATGCCGCCAACCGATGCCGCCAACCCAATGCGACCCGCACAAACGCACAAACGCACAGCGGCACCGGGCGCTCGCGCCGGGTGCCGCTGCACAACAGCTGCGCGTGCCTGCAGGTTCAGCTCACCAGTGACGGCGGCACGCGGTGCCGATGCTGCGCGATGATCAGCGCCTTGAGGCTTTCCACACGCAGCAAGGCCTCGCGCTCGCCGGCCGCGCGCGCGGCATCGGCGGCGGCCAGCTCGCAATCGAACTGGCGCCCGTGCAGTTCTCCCCGGTACAGCAGCGGCTCATCGCTGCCGGCGGCGCCATCCGCGCCGCAACCTTGCTCATGATGGGCGGCGAGCCTGATCTCGAAGCAGCACGCCCACTTTCCCCGGCCCTCGCGCACCGCAAAGCCGCGCACCACGAGGAACTCAAGTCCGGCCTCCATACGACCCCCTTCTTCCCGGGACGGCCAGCCTGCAAATGAGGGCCAGCTTCTGCCTCCGGGCGAATCAAGCATAGGCCATCAGCAATATTGCGCCCTCATCCGGTGGTTGTAGGACGGGTCGCACAAAGGAGGGAGGGCGCAGGCGCACGCGCCCCGCCCAGCGACAACGCCATGCGCGGAAAACACTGGCCGCCGGCCCACACCAGCGCGGTGGCCGCGCACACCAGGTCCATCGCCGCGGGCAACGCGAGACAGCCGCTGGCGCCGAGCAGCGCGGCATGCAGGATCAGCGCGGGATCGAGGCGGTCCGACAACACCAGCCAGCGCCGCGGCGCCAGGCGCGCGTGCAGCTGGTCCAGCCATGCGCGCGGATCGCCTTCGAGGCCGCTGCAATCGATCACGGCAATATCCGCAGGATCCGGCGGCAGCTGCGCGCCAGCCTGCGTGGACGTATGGCCGGGATCGGCCTGGAGGTC
The DNA here is from genome assembly GCF_900250075.1 of Cupriavidus taiwanensis. Taxonomy (NCBI): domain Bacteria; kingdom Pseudomonadati; phylum Pseudomonadota; class Betaproteobacteria; order Burkholderiales; family Burkholderiaceae; genus Cupriavidus; species Cupriavidus taiwanensis. Next base: position 688,086 of record NZ_LT977071.1, on the reverse strand, counting down.
GTGCGTTGCGGTCTGCGCCGGCGCAGCCGATGACGGGGCGTGCGCCGGGGCCCGCAGCCATTGCGGCGTGCGGCAGTTGATCGGCCTGGGCAGGTCGAGCGCGTGCAGGCGTCGTGCCAGCACCCGGCACATCATTTCATTGCTGGCGATCAGGTAGGTCGGCATTGACTCGATCCGGCGGCAACCCGGGCGGCCATGGCATCGGCCGCGCGGTCGGAGCCGGGCTGCGGGCGGCCCGGCGCGGAGGACATCGCACCAGCGCCAACCGCCGGCGTCGGTCTGTGCGGATGTCTTCCCTCAGAAGGTAGCAAGCCGCTGCCACCCCTGCCTCATGCTTTTGGCGGAGCATCACGCAGCAGAAGGATGAGGCGCACGGGCGCGCGCCACCGGCTCAGGCCGCCTGGCCTACCGGCGGCATGCGCGCCGGCGCGGCAGCCGGGTCCGGTCCCGCCCAGTTGAGCGTGGCCCCCCTTTGCAGCGCCACGTAGACCGCTTCGCCCTTGTTGCGCACATGGAGGCGCTGATACAGGGTGCAGGCATGCGTCTTGGCGGTGGCGATCGAGATATTCAGCATGCGGCTGACGGTCTTGATCGGATAGCCGCGCGCCAGCAATGCCAGCACTTCGTACTGGCGCTCGGTGATGTTGAGCAGGTGCGCGCCGGCCGAGGGCGTTTCGTACGCGGTGGCGTGCGCGGCGAACTGGCGTTGCGCCACCGGCGCCGCGCTGTCGTGACCGGCATCGTCCACACCGGGGCGCAGCGTCACCACCCTGGCATCGCCCGGAGCCGCCGGCGCGAGGCGTGCCGCGGCAGCGTCCGTGCCGGCGTGCCGGCCCGGCAACGGCTGGCTCGACGCCGGGAAGCATTCGCCGCCGGCCAGCACCAGCCGCACCGCCGCATCCAGCGCGTCGGCACTGCAATGCTTGGGCACGCAGCCGCGCACCGGCTCCGGCAGGCCGCCCTCGGGCAGCGCCGGCATCGCCTGCTCGCTGAGGATCAGCACCCGCTGTGGCCGCAGCCGCTGGCACAGTTCTTCCAGCATGGACCAGCCGCTGGCCTGGTCGGACGGCAGTCCGTAGACCATCAGGTCGGCATCGTTGAGCCACAGGTCGGAATCGATGGGCGCCAGCGGATCGAGGTCCAGCAGGTCGCCGTGGAGGTGTGCTTGGGCCAGCAGGTGGCGCAGACCCAGGCGCAGGAGGGGGTGAGGCTCGATCAAGAGGATGGTGGCCATGGCCGCTCTCTTATTATTGCGGCAAGCGCGGACCCCGCGAAAATCCGTGCTTGCTTGTCGGACGTGCCCCGCTATCCTGCGGTTGCACCTCCCTACGATCCGCCAGTGCTCCGGGGACGCCGCACAGCCTTCCCGTCTGGCTGCAGGTCATCCTTTCCCTGGAGATACCGGATCGCCCCGGTGTGCGTGTGAAACGCTTCTGTTGCAAGAGCCTTAGATTCGGCTGAAGTCTGATCTAAGTATTTATAACTCCTGAGCTGCAGCATATGAAACGTGCCCCGCGAATGCAAGGTAATGGTGCGCTGCAGCGGGTAATCCCCAACCGGCGCTTTGCGCCACGCCCGCCGGTCTGATGCCGGCTGATTGCAGCATATGGATGAAACCGTGCTCGCGGGCCTGTGCAGCTTGCGTCATCGCGCATAGAATTATCGGCATTGCATTTTGCTATGCATTTCGGGTCGGACGATTTCTGCCTCCGCCCGAGTGCCTTATAAATCAATAAGTTAGCGATACTGCGCAAGCTGTCGAATGATTCCTGCCTCGCCCTCTGTCAGCCTGACCCGAAGCGAATTCGCCGCCGTGCGTGCCTATGTCCAGGGCATGCCAGCCGCGATGGTGGTGCCCCGCTATCTCGCCGACGACACGGATGACGATGACGCCGGCGCCGAGTCGGCACTGCGCATCCTGCTGGCCTTGCGCGATCGCATGGTCCAGCTGGCCCATTTGCACGGGCGCGCGGACCTGGCCGAACTGCTGCTGGCCGGCCCCGGGCGCTCGAACCGCGGCATGGATCGTCGGGTGGAGGCGCTCGGCGAACTCGAAAGACTGGGCACGGCGGCTCCGCAGGCCCAGCACAGTGTGGAACTGTGGTTTGCTCCGGCACTGGCGCGGCGTCTGCGCAATGCCAATATTGTGACGCTTAAATCTCTTTTGGATCTGGCCAATCAGCGCGGTACCGCCTGGTGGCGAGGCGTGCCGCGCATTGGCGCGCTCGCCGGCACCACCATCAACCGCTGGCTGGGCGAGCAGCGCACGGTTTTCAAGGGTGCGGATGGCGCGCCGCTGCTGCGCGCGCACGTCGGCAACCGGGCGCCGCTGCAAGCGGCGGCGCTGAGTCCGGCGCTGCGCCAGCCGTTGCCGCTCGAGTGGCTGAGCGAGGCGCCGGCGGCTGCCGGCCCCGATGATGCCTGTCCGTACAGCCACGGCGTAACGGTGGTCAAGGCCTGGCTGCGCGATACCACCGACGGCCAGGGCAGCACCTTTGCCGCGTATCGCAAGGAGGCGGAGCGGCTGTTGCTGTGGGCGGCGCTGGAGCGCGGCAAGGGACTGTCGCAACTGGACCTGGATGACCGCCAGGCCTACCTGGGGTTCCTGGCCAGCCCCGAACCCGCGAGCCGCTGGTGCGGGCCGCGCGCGCCTCGAAACCAGGCCGCTTGGCGGCCGCTGACGGGCCCGCTGGGCGCGGCCAGCCAGCGCCACAGTCTGCGCGTGCTGGCCGCGTTGTTCCGGTGGATGCACGATAACGGCTACCCTTGCGCGGCGCGCTGGCCGGCACAGATCGGGGCCGAAATGGCGACGGCCCCGGACGCAGAGGCGGCTACGCCGTCCGTCCGCGCTCCGCTGCCGGAAGACAGCGCCGCCGCCTTCCTGTCATGGCTGGCATCGCAAGCCGAGGCCAGCGACGGCCAGCGCTACCGCGCCGCGCACGCCGCCATCCTGCTGTTGCGCGAGCAAGGGCTCAGCCTGGATCAGTTGTCATCGGCGACGCTGCGATCGCTGTCCTTAGCCGGACCCGCAGACGGCATGGCCATCGAATCATCAACCTTCGGCGATCACGCGCACGCGCCCTGCCCGGGCAACGGCCTTGCGCCCGCGACACGGACGGCGCTGGCGCGCCACTGGCAGGACCGCAATCTGCAATGGGAGGGACCAGGCATGGCAGACGCATGCCTGATCGGCCCGGCGACAGCGCCGCCCACCGGGCGAGCCCGCCGCAAGCGCGCGGCACAACCGCTGGGCGGGTATTCGGTGCGCGGCCTGCATGCCTTGCTGTCGGCCATGCTGGAGCGCTATCGCAAGCGCTGTGATCCGGCATTCGCGGCACGTTCGCCACGGGATCTGATGGCCTGAAAACAATGGGGGGCAGTGTCGCCACTGCCCCCGCATACTGTCCGCCTGGCATGTCGGCGCCCGCGTCACCGCGGCGGCGAACCGGCGGCCACCCGTTTCAGAGTATCAAAGCAACGTCTTGTCGAGTCCGAAGCGAGACTTCAAAGCTTCAACCAGCGCCTCGCGCGCACTGCGGTCGGTCAGTTGCACGTCCAGCATCACGCGTCCGGAATCCCATTCCTTGATCGTGCCGAGCAGCTGGCCGCTGTCAGTGCGGATCTTGTACTGGCGGCTGATCTCCTTGACCTTGCGTGCCTTGCCTTCCTGCGCCTGCTTGCGGATCGCCTCGACCTCGCGGCTGGACAGCCCGTCGTGGATGATGCGTCCCGCCAGTTCGCGGGTCCGCTCTTCCCCCGCCAGCTTGAAGTACAGCGTCAGCTCGTAGCCCGCGGCGATGCCGATCGCGCTCGGGCATTCACGCATCACGCCCAGCACCGACTCCGGCAGGCGCAGCAACGCGAGGGTCTTGTTCACGGTGCCCGCGGAAATGCCGGTCAGCTCGCAGATCTCCTCTTCCTTCTGGACTTTGCCTTCATCGAGCAGCTGGCGCCAGGCAATGGCATTGTCGAGCGCGGACTGGTCCGAGCGCTGCTCGTTCAGCATGAACGACAGGCGGTAGAAATCCAGGTCACTCAGGTCGTTCTCGACAAAACATTCCATTTCGAGCTTGCCGGCGGATGCCAGGGCTCGCTTGCGGTAATGACCGTCGATCAGGATGTAGTGGCCCGGGCGCGCCGGATCCGGCGCCGCCAGGCCCGGCGTCTTCTGGCCATGCGTGGCGATGGACGCGGCCCGCTCCTGCACAACGGCAGGATCGTAGATGCGGCGCGCATTCAGCGGATTGTCATGCAGCTGCGTCAGTGGAATCCGGATCAGCTGCCGGCCCGCGGCGACGTCGTCGAGACTTTCAGCGCTGAAACCGGGCGGCGTTTCGGCAGCCCCCCTGCCCTGCAGCAGGCCGTTGGGATGCTGGGAAATGGCCGCTTCCGCCCGCGCGAAGCGGTCCATCGTATCGTTCCGGCTCTTCTCGGCCGCCATGCCGGCAAGCATGCCGGCCTTCAGGCTTTTTAGTTTGGTAGCCATGCCTATTGCTCAATCAAAGACAACACTTCATCGACCATCATGTCGACCTCCTGCACCGCCTCGCGCGCACCAGCCACGCCATGGACGGTGCAGCCGATCGCCTGGCATTCGCGAAATGCCGAACGCGAGCCGATCATCGAATTCAACAGCGGGACGTCGCCATCATCGCCAAGAATTTCGATCGCCTGGCGGGCAATAGACACCCGGCGCTGGACCATATTGGCCATGACGCGGATCAGCAGCGATTCGTTCTGGACCTGCGCGTGCTGGGCCAGCGTCTTGGCGGCCACCGCCGCCCACAGGTCGGGCGGCGACGGCACGACCGGAATGATGGCGAGGTCGGAAATCAGCAACGCGCTGGATGGCGCCGCCGAATGGACTGCCGGCGGGCAATCCACAACGATGTAGTCATAATCCTGGACGAATTTGCGAACCTCGCGGTGCATGGCGCCGCCGGAGGGCGCCAGCCCGATGACCGAGGCCGGGAATGGCCGCTCGTCGCTGGCCTGGGCCGCCCATCGGGTGGCCGTGCCTTGCTCGTCCATGTCGACCAGCATCGAACGCGCACCGCGCAGACCCAGCGTGCCGGCAAGATGCATGCTGACCGTCGTCTTGCCGCAACCGCCCTTCTGGTTGAAGACCGTAATGATTTTGGCTGGCACTGCGACCTCTCTTTCAGCGCTGAAAGCGCGGTTGTTTCTTAAGGCGCAACTTTAGCCAAAACCAGGTGACGCATCAACCGTTTTCCAATTTAACAAAAAATGTGTTTCCTGACTGTGGGCGGGGAACTGTCCTTAAGACGGGGGAAATCACGCAAGTCGGTAAAATTGCTTGAAAATCGGACCGGAATGTGCCTAAAGTATCTGTAGTGCGCATTACGCCGCACATGACACCGTAATCCAAAGTGGTTATGATGCGCGCTACAGTCGAGTCAAGTCGTGTCACCTCGTCGGCTTCCGTTCGGTATCTACGAGAACTCAACGTGCTTGAACGGTTGTTTGCGTTGTGTACAAGAACTTGCTTCGAAAAGGAAATTCCTATGGCAACCGGTACGGTCAAGTGGTTCAACGAGACCAAGGGCTTTGGCTTCATTACCCCGGACGACGGTGGTGCAGATCTGTTCGCGCACTTCTCGGAGATCCAGGGCTCGGGCTTCAAGACCCTGAAGGACGGGCAGCGCGTGACGTTTGAAGTCAAGCAAGGCCCGAAGGGCCTGCAGGCTTCGGCCATCAAGCCGGCCTGATCCAGCCTCGGCTGACCCCTCGCCCGCCGCGACGCGTTCGCGACGGGTAACAAAAAAGGCAAGCGTTTCACGCTTGCCTTTTTTGCGTCCGGGCCGGTCCGCCCGTGTGCGAATCAGCCCAGCTTGCGCACGCTCGTGCGCGACGGCTGCAGGATCAGCGCCTTGGACGAATCGGCGTCCACCTTGGCACCGGGGTAGACCACCAGCACGTCTTTCAGCGCCTTGCGGAACAGTGCCCGGAACTTGCGTTCGCTTTCGGTTTCCGTGCCGAACTGCATCTGCAGGGCTTCCCACGGGATCTCGGTGCGGCGCTGAATCGTAAAGAACCGATAAGTCAGCCACGAATACACGTCGAGCGCGAAGGGAGACTGCTTGAGGGCCTTCAGCGCGCGCATGTCCACCGGCACCGGCCGGTTGACCAGCTCGTTGAAGAACGGCTCGGACAGCACCACGAAGCTCTCGAACATCGATCCTTGTCCGGGCTGCATCGGATCCCACCAGGTCGACAGCTGGTCGGCCAGCAGGTAGCCCACGCGATCGATCGAGAGCGGCTCGTGGTTGGGATTCTGGTTCTGGCTCGGCGTGGACTTGTTCTGCACGATGGCAATGGTCGCCGAGAACAGGCGGATCATCTGCTGGCGTACCAGCGTCATGGTGCCGCGCTTGCCCCCGGTGGCCATCGGGATGCCGAGGTTGTACATGAACTCCGACAGCGAATTGCCAAGCGAGATACGTCGGTCTTCCACCGTGCCGGTGAATTCGCCGCGCTTTTTCTTCGCCATGATCTCCTTGCCGATCCAGGCCAGCATCAGGCGCGGATAGGAGCCATACGGGTATCCCAGCGACACCGTCTCCGACACCAGCTTCTGGCGGCCATTGGCGGCGCGCTCGGAGCGTTGCTGCGTGAAATAGCCCGGCTGGATCATCAGCGAGATATTGCCGCTGGTGCGGGTCCAGACCGGCGGCGCGCCCTTGGGCGCGCGGTATGGCAGCGTGACCTGGACGCTGGCGCGGCTGAGGAAGCCGACCTCGCCGCTTTGCCAGGCGTCTTCGCGCTCCATGGCCTGCGCTTCGTCGAACAGGCGCTGGAATTTCTCGGACGGAACCAGGTTGTTCTCGTTGCCGGGAACAATGATGCGGGAGGGTTCGGCGTCCAGGTCGAGGACGCTTCGATCCCCCGTGGCGGCCGGGGAGCGTTTGATGGGCATAGTGGCTTGCTTCGGATTACCCGCCTTTGTACTCGAAGCCGCAAAGCTTGTCACGCAGAAACAGGTACACAAGCGACCGCATTGCCAGCGGGGTTCTTGCCAGCCGGGAGGATCTAATGGCTGGTCGCATGGTGGCGGACGGTGGGCAACCCGGCAGGGTTGTCCACGGTTCGCCAGCCATCAGCTACCAGTAAACGATACCGATACGGGTTAACTACTTGTAAACCGTATACGTGAAGCCAAGCCCATTGATTCGTAAGGGGAAATCACCGCCCCGCGAACCCGATTCTGCGGCGATCCGTACCCGATTCAGCGAAGGGCCGAACCCGTATCTGCGACTACCCGAACCTGTATCTGCGGCCGGCGCGAACCGGATTCTGCGGGGATAACCGCCGTCGCCCACAGGCTTCTCCACAGGCCAGACGCTGCAAAGCGTACCCGATTCTGCGACGTCCCCGGCCCCCACGTGCGCTGGAGCGCCGGTTCCCGCCCGAAAACGGTGGATAACTGCGCCGCCAGGCGGTTATCCACGCAGAAACAGGTTCGCGCGCCGGTGCACAACCGGCACCTCGAACCGAGCCCGCGTACCCATTTCTGCGAAAACCCCTGCCAAAGCGTACCCGTTTCTGCGCCGACCTCAGGTCGCCAGCTTCTGGATTCGCTCGCGTACCTGTTTCTGCGGCGTACCCATTTCTGCGATCGGAGCTTCGCGCCCGGTACTTATCGCCAGCGTACCTGTTTCTGCGTGCCCGGATGTTGAAGCGGCCCGGCAGGGCGTACCCGATTCTGCGCCAACTCTGCCCAGGATTCGGGCGCATCTTCCACCAAGTTTCCATTATACATGAGCGCTACAACAAAAGCTAGTACTCACACCCAACGTATACGTGATGCGAGGGGCTTGGCAGCGGCGTACCCAATTCTGCGGCTCCGGTGAAGGGCGTCCTGCCCTCCGCGACTTGCCCCACGAAAACGCTGCGTCGGTGCGTACCTGATTCTGCGAAGGCGTCTGCCAGCCCATCGGCTCAAATCCGTACCCGTTTCTGCGAACTGCCGTCAGCGGGAGGCACCAAAGGCCCGGTTCTGCGCTGCAACACGGCGCGTACCCGTTTCTGCGGCGGCTCGCCGGAGCCTGGGATGTGGATAGGTCAGGGGTTGGACGGCGTTGGGAAGGGTCGACGGGGGCACAAAAAATTTTCACCGCGTACCCGTTTCTGCGTACTGCAGGGACGCCCAGGGTGGGCCAGCCGGCGAGTGCGTACCCGTTTCTGCGTGATTATTCGGCGGAAGAGGTGAGGCTCAGGGGGATAGCCCGTACCCGTTTCTGCGTGCGCTGGTCAAGGGCCTGTCGCCCTGCGCTGCAATATTGCGTACCCGTTTCTGCGAAAGGGGATACGCGGCGAAGCGCTGCGTACCCATCAGTGCGAGACGCGTGAAAGGACGAGAAAGCGGTGGGTGAAGGGGATGGGGAAGGGGAACCGGGGCCGGCCCGTGATGCGACAGAAAACAAAAAACCCCGCCAGGGGCGGGGTTCTTACGCTGTGTGGCGCACACCAGGTGCGCCGTGGCGTCAAGGCTTACAGCGGGGTGATGTTCGCGGCCTGCAGGCCCTTCGGGCCATTCTTGACTTCGAACTGCACGCGCTGGTTTTCCTGCAGCGACTTGAAGCCGTCGGCACGGATTTCCGAGAAGTGAGCGAAGAGGTCGTCACCACCCGCGTCCGGCTTGATGAAGCCGAAGCCCTTGGCGTCGTTGAACCACTTGACGATACCGGTTTGCATGATTTGCTTTCCAGAAAAAGGACAAAAAAGATCGCATGACGAACCCGTCATCCGACACGGGGAACTCAAGGAAAGGACACCATGGACAACCGAAGTACCAGACGGTGGCTAACGAATGAACTGTTGCCTCGTCGCTTGAATCTAGGCGCGTTTATACGGGGGATTGCGGTCAGCGTCAAGATGGGGGCGGCCCCATGCCCTGCCGCCCGCGCGCGTGCCGGACTGGCCCGCCGCGTGCGCGTCGTGGGATCATCACGCCTTTTGCATGTTGCTTATTCGTGACCGCCGTGACGGCGCCGGGCCGGGCGGTACAGAGTACGCTTGCCGCTCGGGGCAGGCGCCGCGCCAGCCCCAGCCCCGACCGGCGCCGGGACTGACCCACGGGGTCCAGTTGCCGCGGACACGATAAGACACCAGGAGACCATTCATGTCGATGCCGGATCCCGCTTCCAAGCCGGGCACGTCCACCCCCGCAGCGCCCCACGCCGCACCGTCGCTGCTCGAGCGGGTATTCAGGCTGCGCGAGCACCATACCAATATCCGTACCGAGATCCTGGCCGGCATCACCACGTTCCTGACGATGGCGTACATCATCTTCGTCAATCCCTCCATCCTCGGCGATGCGGGCATGCCCAAGGACGCGGTGTTCGTTGCCACCTGCGTGGCCGCGGCGATCGGCACGCTGATCATGGGCTTCTACGCCAACTATCCGATCGCGCTGGCGCCCGGCATGGGCCTGAACGCGTATTTTGCGTACACCGTGGTCAAGGGCATGGGCTTCCCGTGGGAAGCGGCACTGGGCGCGGTCTTTATCTCGGGCTGCCTGTTTTTGCTGGTGACGCTGTTCCGCGTGCGCGAGATGATCGTCAATGGCATTCCGCATTCGATCCGCGTGGCGATCACCGCGGGCATCGGCCTATTCCTGGCCATCGTTGCGCTGAAGAACGCCGGCATCGTCACCGCGAGCCCGGCCACGCTGGTGACCATCGGTGACCTGCACCAGCCTTCGGCGGTGCTGGCGATCGTCGGCTTCTTCGTGATCGTGGCGCTGGACCACCTGCGCGTGAAGGGGGCCATCCTGATCGGCATCCTGCTCACCACGCTGCTGAGCTTCGCCTTCGCCGGCAACACCTTCCACGGTGTCTTTTCCGCGCCGCCGTCGCTGAGCCCGACGCTGTTCAAGCTCGATATCACCGCGGCCTTGTCGATCGGCATCATCAACGTGGTGCTGGTGTTCTTCCTGGTCGAGCTGTTCGATGCGACCGGCACGCTGATGGGCGTGGCCAACCGCGCGGGACTGCTCAAGGCCGGCAAGATGGACCGGCTCAACAAGGCGCTGATGGCCGACAGCACCGCCATCATGGCGGGCTCGTTCCTCGGCACCTCGTCCACCACCGCGTATATCGAAAGCGCCTCGGGCGTGCAGGCGGGCGGACGTACCGGCCTGACCGCGGTGACGGTGGCCGTGCTGTTTCTCGCGGCACTGTTCATCGCGCCGCTGGCGGGAACGGTGCCGGCCTATGCCACCGCGCCGGCGCTGCTGTATGTGTCGTGCCTGATGTTGCGCGAACTGCTGGAGATCGACTGGAATGACGTCACCGAGGTGGTGCCCGCGGTGATGACGGCGCTGGGCATGCCCTTCACCTATTCCGTCGCCAACGGCGTGGCGTTCGGGTTTATCAGCTATGCGGCGCTCAAGCTGCTGACGGGACGCGCGCGCAGCGTGCCGGTGATGGTGTGGATCATTGCCGTCGTGTTCGTCTTCAAGTTCTATTACCTTCCGGGGCACTGACCGGCACGCGCCGGATCAACGACCAGTCTCGTGAGCAGGGCGGCCTAAGGGCCGCCTTTTTTATCGCCGTGATGACACGCAGCGCAGTTTGCACGTAGCTGCTGCGTACCCGTTTCTGCGCGCGGCCGATGCACGCGAGGCCGGCGCAGCGTACCCGATTCTGCGTGCAGGCCGAGACAGCGATTCAGGGCTCCGGCATGGTCATGTCCCTGCCGCGGTGGGGTGTCGGAGCGTACCCGTTTCTGCGTAGTATGTCCGCGTCGCATCACGCGCAAGCGCGCTTCGGCGTGCCGCTGCCAGCGCTCTCGCGTGTGTGCGCGAGGGCTCATACCAATGGATGAGATTGGCTGTAAGTCACCCACACGGGGCTGGACAAACCGCCGCAAATGCACTGAACTATAGGCGTGGCAAAGAGGGGCGCGGCAAGCGCCCCTTCTTGACTCCGGTGTATGCGGCAGGGTGCCGGAGCCAGACCGAAAGCGCGTCGGCGCAATGCGCCAGGGCGGCAGCGCTTTCGGGACAGAGACCGTCAATATCAATGACGGCGCCGCCCACAATCCGGGAGCGTGCGGACAACATGCGCGCCACGCAGACAACAAAATTCCAAGACTGAAAAGTGGTAAACGTAGACGTGCAGTGCCGGGGGATGTTGTTCAACGGGGATAATCATGACCGCAGGAGAGATCCGGCGACCCGTCATCGGGCCTGTCAGGGAGTCCAGTAACCGATCCATCCGATCTATGCAACCAGCCTGGGCTGCCGTGGGGGAAGCCGCAGGTGAAGTGCCCGCCAAACGGGCCGTGAGCGACGCGGCCATCGCCAAGGTTGTCGCCCTGCTTGCCGAAGACAGCGAACTCAGCGACAGCGCCCGTGCGGCGGTGTCCAACCTGCTGCGCCGCCATCGGCTGCTCGAGGGGGAACTGGCGCGCCAGCGCACGCTGCTGCAGGAATGGATCCTGAGCCAGCTGACCTACAAGACGCTCTACTACCAATACTCCGGCCAGTCGCCGCAGGCGCCTCGCGTGGAGTTGATGCGCGAGAAGGAGGCTGTGCGGCGGCGCATCCGCGAGCAGCTCCAGCCGGGCGCGGATTACCTTGCCGCGCCTGATGAATCCACCCGCAGTCTGTCCAGCTCGTGACACCGACGTCGACCGCGGGCGCATGCCCGCAGCCAGTTCAGCCCCACCGTCCGCCACGGACGCGCGCCGCTGCGGCGGCCACGGGTGCCGGCACCAAGAACAAGCCTAACGTCCGGGAGATCGTGATGGACCGACTGTGCAAGGCGCCACGCACTGCACAGCTCGTGGTCGTGTCGCGTCATGAAGATTTTGGTTTCGACCCGTCCGTGATCGGCACGGAATGGGAAATCCGCCGTGTCGCGCAGGTCCGCGATGCCGAGCGCACGGTGCGCGCCTGCCCGCCCACGGCCGGCGTGATCGACCTGCAGTCCGACTACAGCGAGGCCGAGTTCACGCAGCTGGAACAGGCGCTGCAGTACCTGCATATCACGTGGGTGGCGATCACCTCCGATGCGATGCTGGCCAACGAGCGCGTACGGCGGATGATCCGCGACTATTGCGTCGACTACGTGCGCCTGCCGTTCTCGATGCCGGAGTTGCTGTACACGCTGCGGCATGCGCGCGGCATGGCGTCGCTGCACGGCACGCGCCCGCAGGAAAGCGCGTCGCGCGGCACCATGATCGGCGAATGCGCGGCGATGCGGGCGATGTTCCGCTCGCTCGCCAAGGTGGCGCACAACGAGGCGCCGGTGTTTATCTCGGGCGAGTCCGGCACCGGCAAGGAACTGGCCGCGCAGGCGATCCACGATGCCTCGAGCCGGCGCAAGGGCCCGTTCATCGCCATCAACTGCGGTGCCATTCCCTCGCACCTGGTGCAGTCAGAGCTGTTCGGCTATGAAAAGGGCGCGTTTACCGGGGCCAACCAGCGCAAGATCGGCTGGATCGAACAGGCCGAGGGCGGCACGCTGTTTCTCGACGAAATCGGCGACCTTCCGCTCGAAAGCCAGGTGGCGCTGCTGCGCTTCCTGCAGCAGGGCACGATCACGCGGCTGGGCGGCCATCAGTCGATCCCGCTCAACCTGCGCATCATCTCGGCCACGCACGTGGACCTGGTGGCGGCGCAGGGCGACGGGCGCTTCCGTTCGGACCTGTTCCACCGGCTGTGCGTGCTGACGCTGTCGATCCCGGCGCTGCGCGAGCGCGGCGAGGACATCCTGCTGCTGGCCAATGCAGTGCTGGCCGAGCACGGCCACGAGGCGCACCGTCGCATCCGCGGGTTCTCCGCGTGCGCGACGCAGGCGATGATGCAGTACGCCTGGCCGGGCAATGTGCGCGAACTGATCAACCGCGTGCGCCGCGCCATCGTGATGACCGACAACCGCAAGATCACCGCCGAAGACCTGCAGCTGCACAACGGCGCCGAGCTGCCGCGCAAGACCCTCGATGCGATTCGCGAAGAGGCCGAGCGCGAAGCGATCCGCACCGTGATGGCCAGCCACGGCTTTCACGTGGTGCCGGCCGCGCGCGAGCTCAACGTGTCGCGCGTGACCCTGTACCGGCTCATGCACAAGCACAACATCCGGGTGGAGAGCCACGCCTCGGCGGGGGAGTAGCGGCAGTCAACAGCTCCGGTCACGTGTCGGTTGCCGGCACGGCCGGTACCGCGGCCACTACCACGACCAGCACAGGCGCCAGCGGGAAAGGGGAACCGGCGACGTCCGCTCGCCGGTTCCGCCTTTCCCCGTGCCGGCCGGCACGTCAGCGCACCACCCGCGGGGGCCTTGCGGCCCACTTCCCGTCCGCGAACCCGTCCGCGAACCCGCCGCCGTACGCCTGCGCGGGCGCGGTGGCGAGGTTCATGCTGATCTTGCCGCGCGCCCGCCGCGGCGGCTCGCAGGCATCCTGCGCTGGCCATGGCACCATGTCGCGGCGGCGCTGGCCGTCGCGTGCGTGCCGCACGGGCGGCGCCAGCGCTTCGCCGCCGGTCGTGTCCGGATCCAGCCGCAGCTCTCCCCAGGCCCAGCCGAAGCCGCGCACATAGACGTCATGACTGACCGCGGCGTGGCTGTTCGCGTCATCCGCGTCGGGGCGATCGAACCACGCGTAGCTGGCCGCCGCCGCGCTGCCCGAGCCGATCGCCAGCGCCGTGGCGAGCATTGCAGCTTTCATGGTCGGCTTCTCCCTGTGGAAAAAAAGTGTCCGCCGGGGGACGGAACACTAATCGGCGCGGTCACGCTGGCTCGCGTGCCCGCTTGTTGTATTAGTCCGTCACGCGCGCCGCTTGCCGGCATGACGCCGGCAGGAGGGACTGGCCTGCGCCGGTCTGCGGATCGCCATGCATGCGATGCCGTGCGCGCTGCGCGCGAGTTGCACCCGCGCGCGCGGATAGGGCAGCAGCGGCGCCGACACCAGGTCCGTCTCTGACGGCGGCGGGCCGGCCAGGCGGTATGCGCGCCGGCGCGCCGTCATGCGGGAAGGCGGGTTACGCATGTGGTGATCTCCAGCGCGCAAACGACGGGTTTGACGGAACTGGCGCCAGCCTGCTGTGCGCCCTGGCCAAGCCAGAGCGACAAGTGTGCCAAGGGCCGCAAACGCTTGTGCCACGCGGCTTTGCGAGACGCTTCGCGGTACCTGGCCGCCACTGCACGGCGACTCTGGACCAATCGGTTTCGCCACTGCAACGCGTTGCGCTGGCGCCGTGGCGGCGCAGGCATGGCGCTGGTGTCCGCTGGCGCGCACTGGCCGGCGCTTTGCCGTGGGCGCGAGGCGTGGCGCTACGGCCTCGCAGCCGGTTGCACGGTTGAAACTGGGCTTACATCTGTCATGCACGCGAGTAACCGCGGTGCATCGCGCCAGTGAGACGGGTCCGTGCGTGGCGACGCAGAAACGGGTACGCGCGGTGGCGCGGCCCGCGAGCAGTCAGCGCGGCTGGCCCGAGGTGCCAGGGGGATTGGCGGGGCTGGACGGTGTCGCGGCAGGAGCTGCCGAGGGCACGGCGCCCGACGCGGTGCCGGAGATGGGCTTGGGTCCGGGCTGGCTGCGCTCGCAGCCGGCGCAGCCGAGCATGGCGATGATTGCCAGCACGGCCGCTGGGCGTGCGCGGAGGTTGCAGGTCACGGGTGCCTCCTTGCGCCGGCGCGCGGGCAACGGATGCGCCGGCAGGTATGCCTGGTCTTACTGTAGCAGGTCGCCTGCGGCGCGCCGCGCCAGGCGCGCCTTGGGCAAGCGGCGCGATGCGCAGTATGATGAACGCAGCGCCGGCCGCGCGGGCAGGCGCAATCCATCCGCGGTCCCCGCGCCGGATCGCGCCAGCACCAGGCCGTGACTGACAAGACCGAACCTTCCTCATCGTCTGCCGCCGACGGCGTGCCGCCGCCCCGCCGGCACCGCCCCCACTGGCTGCCCGACCGCCACACCGGCGCGCGCACGCTGCGCGTGGTGGCCGCCGCGATCACCTCGTGGTTCGCGCACCGCGCCGCCAGCAAGGGCGCGGCGCTGTCCTTCTACATGCTGTTCTCGCTGGCGCCGATCCTGGTTCTGGTAATCTCGATCGCCGGCCTGTTCTTCGGCGCCGAGGCGGCGCGCGGCGAGATCTTCGCGCAGCTCGAAGGGCTGGTCGGCGACCAGGGCGCCGCCGCCATCGAGGGCATCCTGGCCGCGACGCACCGCGCCGGCGGCAGCGGCATGGCCGCGCTGATCGCGACCGGCATCCTGTTCGTCGGCGCCACCAGCGCCTTTGCCGAACTCAAAAGCAGCCTGGACGACATCTGGCACGTGCCGGTGCCCGACACCGCCGGCTGGCGCCAGCTGCTGCGCACGCGCCTGTTGTCGTTCAGCCTTGTGCTGGTGCTGGCCTTCATGCTGCTGGTGTCGCTGATCGTCAATGCGGCGCTGGCGGTGGTCGAGCGCATCTGGGGCCAGCTATGGACGCAGTCGTGGTTCGCTCCGGTGGCCGAAGCGATCTCTTCGCTGTTCTCGTTCGCGGTGGTGACCGCGCTGTTCGCGGTGATCTTCAAGATGCTGCCCAATGCGCGTATCGCCTGGCGCGACGTCACCATGGGCGCGGTCATCACCGCGCTGCTATTCTCGATCGGCAAGCGGCTGATCGGGCTGTACCTGGGCAACAGTGCCGTGGCCTCGTCCTATGGCGCTGCCGGCTCCGTGGTGGCGCTGATGCTGTGGGTGTATTACTCGGCACAGATCTTCTTCTTCGGCGCAGAGCTGACGCGCCAGTACGCGCTGCAGTTCGGCAGCCTGCGCGGCAAGCCGGCGGACAAGCTGGCCGAGTAGCGGCAGCACGCCGGAGCGGGCATGGAGCAGACATGGCTCGGGTGTGGACCCGGCAGGCGACAACGCAAATCCCGTAGCGGCGCCCAAACCGGTAAAATAACGCCCCATCCCTTCGCGTGCCCGCAGGGCCCGGCCCTGCGGCCGCCCGCGGCGCTGCCGGTCCTGGTTCCGGCCACCGCCGGGCCATCCCAATATTTCCCAGTCTGATTCCGCTGCCGTGAGCTCGCTCGTTCCTGAAATTGCGCGTCGTCGCACCTTCGCCATCATCTCCCACCCCGACGCGGGCAAGACCACCCTGACCGAAAAGCTGCTGTGGTTCGGCGGCGCGATCCAGGTCGCGGGCGAAGTGCGGGCGCGCAAGGCGGACCGCCATGCCACCTCGGACTGGATGGAGCTGGAAAAGCAGCGCGGCATTTCGGTGACGTCGTCGGTGATGCAGTTCCCCTACCGACGCGACAGCGCGGACGGCAAGGCGCAGGAGAACATCGTCAACCTGCTCGACACCCCCGGCCACGAGGACTTCTCCGAAGACACCTACCGCACGCTGACGGCGGTGGACTCGGCGGTGATGGTGATCGACTCGGTCAACGGCGTGGAAGCGCAGACCATCAAGCTGCTGAACGTCTGCCGGCTGCGCGACACCCCCATCCTCACCTTCATCAACAAGCTCGACCGCGAAGGCCGCTCGCCGATCGAACTGCTCGATGAAATCGAGGACGTGCTGCAGATCCAGTGCGCGCCCATGACGTGGCCGATCGGCATGGGCAAGGCCTTCCGCGGCGTGTACCACCTGATCGACGACAAGGTGCAGCTGTTCGACCCGCACGGCGACAAGGGCACCTCCGCGATCCTCGACGGCCTGGACAATCCGGAGCTGGACCGCATCCTCGGCAGCCAGGCCGAAGAGCTGCGCATCGAGATCGAGCTGGTGCGCGGGGCCTCGCATACCTTCGACAAGGAGGCCTTCCTCAACGGCAAGCAGACGCCGGTGTACTTCGGTTCGGCCATCAACAACTTCGGCGTGCAGTCGCTGCTGGATGCGCTGTGCGAACTGTCGCCGCCGCCGCTGGCGCGCAACACGGATTCGCGCGTGGTCGAGCCGCAGGAGCCCAAGTTCACCGGCTTCGTGTTCAAGATCCAGGCCAACATGGATCCGCGCCACCGCGACCGCATTGCCTTCGTGCGGGTGTGCTCGGGCCGCTTCGAGCGCGGCATGAAGCTGCTGCACGTTTCGGCAGGCAAGACCGTGGCGATCAACAACGCCATCACCTTCATGGCGCAGGACCGCAACACCACCGAAGAGGCCTACGCTGGCGACATCATCGGCGTGCCCAACCACGGCACCATCCGCCTGGGCGATGTCTTCACCGAAGGCGAGCCGCTCAAGTTCACCGGCATCCCGTCGTTCGCGCCGGAATTCTTCCGTCGCGCGCGCCTGAACAACCCGCTCAAGGTCAAGCAGCTGCAGAAGGGCTTGCAGCAACTGGCGGAAGAGGGCGCCACGCAGATGTTCCGCCCGCTGGCGTCCAACGACCTGGTGCTGGGGGCCGTGGGTATCCTGCAGTTCGACGTAGTGGCGCACCGGCTGGAGCATGAGTACGGCGTCGACGCCATCTTCGAATCGCATGAATGCGCCACCGCGCGCTGGCTCAAGGGCACGCCGGCCGAGATCGAGAAGCTGATCGCCAAGGCCGGGCATAACGTGGCGCTGGACGGTGCCGGCGACCATGTCTACCTGGCGCCGAGCATGGTCAACCTGCGGCTGACGCAGGAACGGTTCCCGGAGCTGCAGTTCCTGGAGACGCGCGAGATCGTCTGATCATCGTCCTCGTGCAAAGCAAAACGGCTCGCCATGGCGAGCCGTTTTGCTGTTCTGAGGGTTTGCCTGGCGCTTTTGCAGCCAATCAATACGCCAGCGACGCCTGGATATAGAACGTCCGCGGCATGCCCACATACTTGCCGGCATTGTTGTCGGTCGAGCGGGTGAAATAGCGCTTGTCGAACACGTTCTTCACGCCCACGGCCAGCTTCAGGTTCTGCGCGGCCTTGCCGAAGTCATAGCCCACGCGCAGGTTCATCAGCGCATAGCCCGGGATATCGCCCAGCGCGCCATTGGCGCTTTCCGCGGTCTGGTAGGTGGTCGAATTGCTCGGGTCGCCCGGCGAATGCTGCTTGGACTGCGCAAAGCCGTCGACATTGAACGACCAGCGGTTGCGCGCGTAGCGCATGCCCACCGTGGCCACGTGGCGCGAATAGAACGGCAGGTCGCGCCCGGCAAAGTTGCCCTGGTTGTAGGTGGCTTCGGTGTAGGTGTAGGTGGCGTAGGCCGACAGGCCCATCAAAGACTTGTCGAGCGCGCCGAAGTCATAGCGCAGCGACGATTCGACGCCGCGGTGGGTGGTGGCGCCGAGGTTGGTCCATGCATCCGGTGCGCCGGCGGTGCCGCCGCGCAGCTGCAGTTCGTCGTCGAAGTCGATGTTGAACAACGTCAGCTCGCCGCCCCAGCCATTGGCGTTGAAATGCGTGCCGATCTCGTAGGTCTTGGCCTTTTCCGGCGTCAGCCCGTTGGTGGTCTGCGCGATCTGGAAATACTGCAGCGGGCCGAACGACACGCCGGCGTTGGCAAACAGCTTCCACTGGTCGCTGACGTGGTACATCACCGCCAGCGACGGCAGCGGCTCGTTGGAAGACACGTCGCGGCGCACACCGCTGAAGTTGTCGGTCACGTACGAGCGGATGAACTCATAGCGCAGCCCGGGGGTGATGGTCCAGTTGCCGACGTTGATGGTGTCGTCGATATAGACCGCGTTGGCGGTGGTGCCGCCGGTGCGCCACTGGTAGACCGGCGAGGGCAGCGTGGTGGCATCGATCGAACCCGGCACATAGAACGCGGTGCGCGATGCCTGCTCGTCGCTGGCTTCGCGCAGGAAGCGGTAGCCGACGCTGACCTCATGGCTCATGCTGTCGCCGCGGAACAGCTGCGAGTAGCGCGGCTCGACCGCAAAGGTATGGTAGTTGCGCGGGGCCGCGGTCAGGCGGCGCCGGCCGGCCTGCGCGCCGGTGCCTTCCTGCTCGATATTGCTGCCGCGGAAGCTGTCGGTGTAGTAGGTCAGCACCTCGAACTTGCGGTCGGCGTCGTTGTGGCTGTATTTCAGGCTGAAGTCGTGGCGCCGCCCGCTGAAGTTGTCGTAGGGGCGCACCGACTGGAACGGGTCGGCCGCGTACTGCGCCGGCGTCAGGCCGCCGGGCATGCCGGCCTTGCCTTCGTAGTAGTGGAAGGCGGCGCTGAGCGAGTCGGTCTTCGAGATCCGGTACGCGCCCTTCAGCAGCAGGTCGTCGATATTGACGTGGTCGTTGCTGGCGCGGTAGCCGTTGCCGTGGATGCCCGAGTACAGCAGCGCGCCGCCCAGCCCCTGCTCGTTGGTGCCGCCGATGAATGCGGTCGGGTTGGTCTTGACGTTGCCGCCGTGGCTGTAGATGTCGGTCGAGACCGAGGCATCGGCGGCGAAGGTCGCGGGGATCGGGCGCGTCACGAAGTTGATGATGCCACCCACGTTCTGCGGGCCGTAGCGCACCGAGCCCGCGCCGCGCACCACGTCGATGGTCTCGAGGTTGCCCAGCGACAAAGGCGCCATCGACAGCTGCGGCTGGCCGTAGGGCGCCACCGCCAGCGGGACGCCGTCCATCAGGATGGTCGAGCGCGGCGACAGCCGCGAGGCCAGCCCGCGCACGCCCACGTTGAGCGAGACATCGCTGCCGCCGGTGCCGTTGTTCTCCTGCACCTGCACGCCGGGAATGCGGCGCAGCACTTCGCGCACATTGTTGGCGCCGGCTTCGGCGAAGGTCTCGCGGTCGACGATGGTACGCGCGCCCGGATGCTCCAGCACCTTGGCCTCATTGGCGTTTTCCAGCCAGTTGCCCACCACGGTGACCGTGTTCAGCGTGGCTTCGGTATTGGCGGCGGTGGCAGTGGCGGGCGTTGCGGAAGCCGGTTCGGCGGCGTGGGCCGGCATCGCGGCGATCTGGGCGAACAGCAGGGCGGCGCCGATGGCACCCCCGGTCAGGCGGAAAGCGGGCTGCAAGGTGAGTTTCCTGGGAGAGCGGCGCGTCCCGCTGCGCCGGAAGCGGTGGTCCGGACGGTCGCGCCAATGGGCGGCGATTATAAATGCGAGTGATTCTCAAAAGCGAGAAGTCTGGCGTTGCGCCGCATGCGCGTGTCGCGTCTCTGCATCATTGTGCTGACAACGAGGCAAGATTCGCGCTTCATTCCGCACATTTCGAATAACCGGTGTGCAGGCGTGGGCATCTGCATGCAGCAATTAAGCGCACGCTTTAGAATCTGCCCTTTGCGCACGGCGAACCCGCTTCCCGGGCGCAAGCTCCCCTTCCTGCCCCGTCCATGTCTTCCCCTGCCACCGTTCCGGCCGCCGAGCCGGACAGCGTCTTCCGTGATTCCGTCTTTCGCCGCTACTGGTTCGCGCGGCTGTGCACCACCATCGGCTACCAGATCTTTACCGTGGCGGTGGGCTGGCAGATGTACGACCTGACGCGCGACCCGCTGATGCTGGGCATGGTCGGGCTGGTGCAGTTCCTGCCGTCGGTGGCGCTGATCCTGATGTCCGGCCACGTGGCCGACCGCTTCGACCGGCGCCGCATCGTGCGCACCTGCCAGTCGCTCGAGGCGCTGCTGGCCGCCGGCATGGCCGCCGCCAGCCTGGGCGGCTGGATCGACAGCCACCACATCTTTGTCTTCGTCGCGCTGATCGGCGCCACGCGCGCGTTCGAGAACCCCACGCTGCAGGCCTTGCTGCCCAGCGTGGTCACGCCGCGCCAGCTGCCGCGCGCGGTGGCGCTGGCCAGCTCGGCGGGGCAGGCCGCCATCATCATCGGCCCGGCCATCGGCGGCTTCGCCTATGTGGCCGGCCCGGGGGTGGTGTACACGCTGAGCGCGACGCTGTTTGCGATCGCCGCGCTGCTGGTGGGCGGCATCACGCTGCGCCAGGCGGCGCAGCGGCTGACCGCGCCGGTCAGCGTGCGCACCGTCTTTGCCGGTTTCGCCTATATCCGCAGCCGCCCGGTGCTGCTAGGCGCGATTTCGCTGGACATGGTGGCGGTGCTGCTGGGCGGCGCCGCGGCGCTGTTGCCGATCTACGCGCGCGACATCCTGCATACCGGACCGTGGGGGCTGGGGCTGCTGCGCTCGTCGCCGGCCATCGGCGCGCTGGCGATGGCGCTGTGGCTGGCGCGCCATCCGCTGAACCGGCGCGCCGGACGCGTGATGTTCGCCGCGGTGGCGGTGTTCGGCGTCGCCACGGTGGTGTTCGGGGTCTCGACCTGGCTGCCGCTGTCGATGGCGGCACTGGTGGTGCTGGGCGCTTCCGACATGATCAGCGTGGTGGTGAGATCCACGCTGGTCCAGCTCGATACGCCCGACGACATGCGCGGGCGCGTAGGCGCCGTCAATTCGGTGTTCATCGGCGCTTCCAACCAGCTGGGCGAGTTCGAGTCAGGCGTCACCGCCGCGCTGTTCGGCCCGGTGGGCGCGGTGGTCCTGGGCGGGGTCGGCACGCTGCTGGTGGTGGCGGTGTGGATGCGTTTGTTCCCGGCGCTGGCGGCGCGCGACAAGCTGCACGAACATCCCGCCTGAACGGCCGCATGGCGCGTGCGGGCCTGCATGGCGATGCCCGGAGCGTACCCGTTTCTGCGTGCGCGGGGGCGGGGCTGACGGCGGTATAGTGATGCCTCGCGCGCCAACTTTCGTCGCTGAAAGTCGCGCCCGATGGTTGCCGCTCGCATCACCGCCCGCATCCCCGCCCGCATCCCGCCACGCCTTGCGCCACATGACCTTGCCGACCGATCCGCTCCAGCGCCACGCGGTGTTCGCCGCGCTCAGCGGCTCGCGCGCTTCGCTGGAGCGCGCCGCCCCGTTGGGCGATGGCCTGGGCGTGGCGCTGTGGCGCAACCGGAACGACAGCACCGGCTATGCGCGGCCCGGCCACCACACCATGTCGGTCTACCTGCAGGGCGGCCACGCCACCTACCGGCGCGACCAGCCCGGCAACAAAGGCGCCCCGGGCAGGCTGTGCCTGTTGCCGGCCGACCATGAGTCGCGCTGGCATGTCGGCGGCCCGCAGCGCTTCCTGCATCTGTATTTCCGCCCCGAAACCCTGGCCTGGCACTGCGTGCGCCTGCTCGACCGCGAACCGCGCTCGGTGGCCTTGCGCGACCTGACCTTTGCCGACGATCCGCGCCTGCATGCCCTGAGCCAGCGGCTTGCCACGCTCGACTGGCACTTGCCGGAGGCCCGCATGGCCGGCAACGCGCTGGCGCACGAGGCGCTCAGCCACCTGGTGCTGAACCACGCCGGCCGCGCCGCCCCGACCGACTGGCGCGGCGGCTTGTCCGCGCAGGCGCGGCGGATCGTGCGCGACTGGATCGAAAGCCATCCCGACAGCAACCCGACGCTGGGCGATCTGGCGGCGCTGGCGGGCCTGTCGGAATTCCACTTCGCGCGCATGTTCCGGGTGTCGTTCGGCATGCCGCCGCATGCGTGGGTGCTGCAGACCCGCCTGGAGCGGGCACAACGGCTGCTGGCCGATCCGCGCCGCCCGCTGCATGAAGTCGCCGCCCGCGCCGGCTTTGCCTCGGCCAGCCATCTCAGCCGCCGTTTCCAGGCCGCGTTCGGCATGACACCCGGCGCCTGGCGCGCGGGCGCGTAGCCTTTCTGGTTGTGGTCCGACCGGCGGCAGCCGTTGCAGCGCAAGGGCCGGCGCCCACAGCCCACAAATCCGCGTCCGAGTCCTGGGAACCCGCTTCCGCTTCGCTTGTCCCCTCCTATGTGTCGTGCTTCCGGCTTTGTCGGTGATCGTCTGACATCTTGCGTTCAATGTTCATCAATTTGTCAAACGTAGAACCGCTGTCCAGCGTTCCGGCAAGTCTGCCCGGGCATCGCCACGGCACGCAGAAACGGGTACGCATCGCCGTCCCCGGGCCAGCACCGTCGACAACCCTGACAACAACCGCAAACGGAGCCGCTCCCATGAATCTCGACTTCATCGATGCCAACCAGCTTGAGGCGGGCTGGTCCTACCTGGTCCGCTTCGGCATCAACCAGGGCATGAACTGCCTGGCGGCCATCCTGATCCTGATGATCGGCTGGTGGCTGTCGGGCCGGGTCGGCACTGCGGCGCGGGCTGCGCTGGCCCGCACCCATGTCGACGCCACCATGCGCCCGCTGCTGGCCAATGCGCTGCAGTGGATGGTGCGCGTGCTGACCATCGTGCTGGTGCTGTCGCAGTTCGGCGTGCAGACCGCCAGCATCATCGCCATGCTCGGTGCCGCCGGCCTGGCGATCGGGCTGGCGCTGCAGGGCACGTTGCAGAACATTGCCGCCGGCATCATGCTGGTGCTGCTGCGCCCGTTTCGCGTGGGCCAGTACATCGACGCGCAGGGCGTGGCCGGCACCGTGCGCGAGACCGGGCTCTTCATGACCGAGCTGACCACCTTCGATGGCGTCTGCCTGCGCGTGCCCAACGGCAAGCTGTGGGGCAGCGCCATCACCAATTACAGCGAGAACGCAACGCGGCGCGCCGACATCGAGGCCACGGTGACCTTCGACAGCGACGTGCAGCGCAGCCTGGAAGCGCTGCGCGCGATGCTGGCGCGCGAGCCGCGGCTGCTGGCCGAGCCCGCCCCCGAAACCATGGTGGTCAACTACACCCAGCAGGGCATCACGCTGAACGTGCGCTACTGGACCTCGAACGACGATTACTGGAACGTGCGCTTCGCCTTCTACGAGCGCATCAAGCAGGTGCTGGAGCAGGCCGGCAGCAAGCTGGCGGTGCCGATCCAGGAGCTGCACGTGCCGGGCGCATCGTCGGTGCCGGGCGTGGTGAAGGTGGCCGACAGCGCCCCGTCGGCAGCCTCGCGACCGGCCGCGCCGCAGTCGCACCAGCCGTCGCTCCAGCCGACGCGCCAGCCCGCGCGCCAACCGGGCTAGCCGCGCGCGTCCTGCGCCTCGCCCTCGTCCGAAAACAGCGTGCAGGCCCCGCTTTCGGCCGTGCTGACCTGGCGGCGGAAGGTCGCGAACAGGTCGCGGCCGACGCCATGGCGATTGGCGCTCAGGTCCGGGCGCGCCGGCGTGCGTGCCTGCCATTCGTCGTCGGGCACCAGCACGTCGAGCGTGCCCGTGGTCGCGTCGACGCGCATCATGTCGCCGCTGCGCACGCGCGCGATCGCGCCGCCGCGCAGCGCTTCCGGGCAGACGTGGATGGCGGCCGGGACCTTGCCCGATGCGCCCGACATGCGTCCGTCCGTCACCAGCGCCACATGGAAACCTCGGTCCTGCAGCACCGTCAACGTGGGCGTGAGCTTGTGCAGCTCCGGCATGCCGCACGACGCCGGGCCCTGCCACGGCAGCACCGCGATGAAGTCGCGTTCCAGCTCGCCGCGCTTGAAAGCGTGCAGCACATCGTCCTGATGCTCGAACACGATCGCCGGCGCCTGCACCACCTGGTGCTCGGGCTTGACCGCCGAGGTCTTGATCACCGCGCGGCCCAGCTTGCCGTCGAGCAGCTTGATGCCGCCGTCCGGCGCAAAGGGCACGTCGGCGGCGCGCACGATGCTGTCATCGAGCGGCGCGGCCGGGCCATCGATCCACGTCAGCTGGCCGTCGCGCAGCACCGGCTCGCGCGTGTAGTCTTGCAGGCCCTGGCCGACGATGGTGGTGACGTCGTCGTGCAGCAGACCGAGTGCGAGCAGGCCGCGGATCACCACCGGCAGCCCGCCGGCGGCCTGGAACTGGTTCACGTCGGCCTTGCCGTTCGGGTACACGCGCGCCAGCAGCGGCACCACTGCCGACAGTTCGTCGAAATCGTCCCAGCTCAGCACGATGCCGGCCACCCGCGCCATCGCGATCAGGTGCAGTGTGTGGTTGGTCGAGCCGCCGGTGGCCAGCAGCCCGACGATGCCGTTGACGAAGGCGCGCTCGTCCAGCACCTCGGCCACCGGCGTATAGCGCTCGCCGCCGTGCACCAGCTTCAGCGCCTGGCGCGCGGCCTCGCGCGTCAGCGCTTCGCGCAGCGGCGTGTTGGGATTGACGAAGGCCGTGCCAGGAAGATGCAGGCCCATCATTTCCATCAGCATCTGGTTGGAGTTGGCGGTGCCGTAGAAGGTGCAGGTGCCCGGTCCGTGGTAGGAGCGGGTCTCGGCCTCGAGCAGCTCCTTGCGGCCGATCTTGCCTTCGGCGTAGAGCTGCCGGGTATGCGCCTTCTCGTCGTTGCTGATGCCGGTGGTCATCGGCCCGCCGGGCACGAACACCGCGGGCAGATGGCCGAAGGACAGCGCGCCCATCACCAGCCCGGGCACGATCTTGTCGCACACGCCCAGGTACAGCGCGCCATCGAACATCTGGTGCGACAGCGCCACCGCCGTGGCCAGCGCGATCACGTCGCGCGAGAACAGCGACAGGTCCATGCCGTCCTGGCCCTGCGTGACGCCGTCGCACATCGCCGGCGTGCCGCCGGCAAACTGCGCGGTGCCGCCGGCGTCGAGCGCGGCTTCCTTGAGCCATTGCGGGAACGCCGCCAGCGGCTGGTGCGCGGACAGCATGTCGTTGTAGGCCGAGACGATGGCCAGGTTGGGCCGCTCGTCGGCCTTCAGCCGGATCTTGGCGGCGTCCGGCATGGCGGCCACCGCGTGGGCGAGGTTGGTACAGGAAAGCTGCGCGCGTTCGACCTTCTGCCCGGCCATGGCGCGGGTGCGGTCAAGATACGCCTGGCGCGAGGCGGTGCTGCGGGAGACGATGCGGGCGGTGACCCGCTCGAGCACTGGATGACGTGGCATGGGGTTCTCCTGCGGGGGAGCTTTCAGCCTAGCGTACTTTGCCGGGGCCTGCACGGCGGACGGTGCTTGATGGCCCGCCCGCGGCCTGCGCCAACCACGCAGAAATGGGTACGCTTGCCTCGCCAAGCCGTAGCGACTCACGTAAACTGGCCGCTACCCGGCCGGCCATCGCGCGCTGGCCGCGACAACTCGAATCCTCAAGGAGCGCAGGGTGAGCATGCCTGATTTCGACATGGTGCTGTTTGGCGGCACCGGCGACCTGGCGCGGCGCAAGCTGCTGCCGTCCCTGTTCGATGCGCACCACGCGGGGCTGCTGCATCCGGCCGCACGCATCCTCGCCACCGGCAGCCAGCCGATGTCGAGC
Organism: Cupriavidus taiwanensis; assembly: GCF_900250075.1. Classification (NCBI taxonomy): domain Bacteria; kingdom Pseudomonadati; phylum Pseudomonadota; class Betaproteobacteria; order Burkholderiales; family Burkholderiaceae; genus Cupriavidus; species Cupriavidus taiwanensis. The sequence continues at coordinate 662,063 of NZ_LT977071.1, read as the reverse complement.
GCGGACTACATCGCCTCGCTGGAACAGAGCGTGCGGCCCGCGCTGGCCCATGCGCCGCCCGAGTCATGGGACAGGTTCTGCGCACGTATCGTCTACGTGCAGGCCGATGCACGCGTGCCGGCGCATTTCGATGCGCTGGCCGAGCAGCTGCTGTCGCGCAAGCCCGAGGTGGTGGTGTGCTATCTGGCCACCGCGCCGCACCTGTTCGTGTCGATCTGCGAGCAGCTGGCGCGCACCGGCCTGAACACGCGCCACGCGCCCAACGTGCGCATCGTGCTGGAAAAGCCGCTGGGCCATGACCTGGAATCGAACGAGGCCATCAACTCCGCGGTGGCGAAATTCTTTGCCGAAGAGCAGATCTACCGCATCGACCATTACCTCGGCAAGGAGTCGGTGCAGAACCTGATGGCGATCCGCTTCGGCAACGCGCTGTTCGAGCCGCTGTGGCGCCGCGAGTGGGTGCAAGACGTGCAGATCACCATTGCCGAAGAACTCGGCGTGGAAACCCGCGGCGACTTCTACGACCGCACCGGCGCGCTGCGCGACATGGTGCAGAACCACCTGCTGCAGCTGCTGTGCATGGTGGCGATGGAGCCCCCGGCCAGCTTGAGCGAAGACGCCATCCGCGACGAGAAGATCAAGATCCTGAAGGCGCTCAGGCCGATCACGCCGCAGGACGTGGCCGAGAAGACCGTGCGCGGCCAGTACCGCGCCGGCGCGATCGGCGGCAAGCCGGTGCCCGGCTACCTGGAGGAAGAAGGCATCGCGCCGGACAGCCGTACCGAGACCTTTGTCGCGATCAAGGCCGAGATCGCCAACTGGCGCTGGGAAGGCGTGCCGTTCTACCTGCGCACCGGCAAGCGCATGCAGTCGCGCGTGGCCGAGATCGTGATCCACTTCCGCGACGTGCCGCACGCGATCTTCCCGCGGCCGCTGACGCAGTCGCCGCAGAACCGGCTGGTGATCCAGCTGCAGCCCGAGGAAAGCATCCGCCTGTACTGCCTGGTCAAGCAGCCCGGCGATACGCTGGAACTGACGCCCACCTCGCTCGACCTGGACTTCGCCAACTCGTTCAAGGTGCGCCGCGCCGGCGCCTATGAACGGCTGCTGCTGGACGTGATCCGCGGCCGGCTGGGCCTGTTCGTGCGCCGCGACGAGCAGGTGCAGGCGTGGCGCTGGGTCGAGCCGATCATCGATACCTGGGAAGCCAGCACGGTCCCGCCCAAGCCCTATACCGCCGGCACGTGGGGGCCGGCGGCGTCGTCGGCGCTGATGTCGCGCGACGGCGGCCTGTGGCACGAGGAAGCCTGAGCCATGGGCTCGCACCCCTGCAAAGGAAGCCGCCATGCGCCTGTTTGAACATCCCACGCCGATGGACCAGGCCGAGGCCCTGGCGATCTCGATCGGCAATGCGCTGGAGCTCGCCGTGCGCGTCAAGGGCTGGGCGGTGCTGGCGGTCTCGGGCGGGCGCTCGCCGGTGGCGATGTTCGAGCGGCTGCGCCACCGGCACGTGCGCTGGGATGCGGTGACGATCACGCTGGTCGACGAACGCGTGGTGCCGCCCGACCACGCCGACAGCAACGCCGCACTGGTGCGCGCCCACCTGCTGCGCGAGGCCGCGGCCAGCGCCGCCTTCGTGCCGCTGATTGCCGACGCGCAGGACGCCGCCGCGCCCGCACAGGCGGTGGCGCGCGCCAACGCCGCGTTCCGCCAGCCCGACGTGGTGGTGCTCGGCATGGGCGAGGACGGCCATACCGCCTCGCTGTTCCCGGATGCGCCCGAACTGCAGAGCGCGCTGAGCGAGCCGCAGCCGGGCTACGCCATCACCCATCCGTCGGTGGCGCCGCATGCGCGCATCACGCTGAACCTGGCCGCGCTGCTGGCCGCCGAGCGCGTTTTCCTGTCCGTCTCCGGCGCGGCCAAGGCCGCGGTGCTGGAGCGCGCGCTGCAGGGCCCCACGCCGTCGTTGCCGGTGAGCCTGGTGCTGTCGCGGCACCGGCACGGCTTTGACGTGTTCAAGACCTGACCGCCCCGCTTGCCCACCTTTGCGCAAGGAACGAGATCCGCTGCCATGGCCACTACCGCATCCTTCTCCGCTGACTTCCCGCGCCTGCTCGGCGATGTAGGCGGCACCAACGTGCGCTTTGCGCTGGAGACCGCGCCCATGCGGATCGGGCCGGTGACGGCGCTGAAGGTGGCGGATTTTCCGTCGCTGGAGGCGGCGCTGCGCCAGTACCTCTACGGCCTCGCCGGCTCCGGCCAGCCCACGCCGCGTCACGCCGCGATCGGCCTGGCCAATCCGGTGACCGGCGACCAGGTCCGGCTGACCAACCACAACTGGACCTTCTCGATCGACGGCATGCGGCGCGCGCTCGGGCTGCAGACGCTGGTGGCCATCAACGACTTCACCGCGCTGGCGCTGGCGCTGCCGCATCTGCCCGCCGACGGGCTGGCGCAGGTGCGCGCCGGCACCGCGGTGCGCACCGCGCCGCTGGCGCTGGTCGGGCCCGGCACCGGCCTGGGCGTTTCCGGACTGGTGCCGGCGCCGGGCGGGCAGGCCGTGGCGCTGGCCGGCGAAGGCGGCCATATCGAGCTGATGCCGGACACCGACGACGAATGGATCGCGTGGCGCGCGGCCCATCGCAACGTCGGCCGGGTCTCGGCCGAGCGGCTGCTGAGCGGCAGCGGCCTGTCGCATATCCATGCCGCGCTGGCCGCAGAAACGGGTACGCTTTTGCTGGCGCCGCTGCAGCCGGCGCAGGTCACCGCGGGCGCCTTCGAGCGCAACGACCCGCTGTGCCAGCGCGCCATGGCGGTGTTCTTCGGACTGCTTGGCTCGGTCGCGGCCGATATCGCGCTGGTGATCGGTGCGCGCGGCGGCGTTTATCTGGGCGGCGGCATCCTGCCGCGCTTCGTGCCGGCGCTGCGGGACTCGGTATTCGCCGAGCGCTTTGTCGCCAAGGGTCGCATGCGCGGCTGGCTCGAGGCGGTGCCGGTCCATGTCATCACCGCCAGCCATCCGGCGTTGGCGGGGCTGGCGCAGGCGCTGGCCGAACGCCTCGGCGGCGCGGGCGGGAACGGTTAGCCATGCGCGTGCTGCTGGTCGAAGACGACGCCATGATCGGCGAGAGCGTCAAGCTGGCGCTGCGCCAGGAAGGCTTTGCCGTCGATTGGGTGCGCGACGGCGATGCGGGCCTGGCCGCGGCCAGCACCGCCGCGGACGGCCAGGCGTGCTACGACCTGATCCTGCTCGACCTGGGGCTGCCGCGCCGCCCCGGCCTGGAGGTGCTGCGCGCGCTGCGGGCGCGCGGCGTGCCCACGCCGGTGCTGATCCTGACCGCGCGCGACGCCGTCGCCGACCGTGTCGCGGGGCTCAATGCCGGCGCCGATGATTACCTGGTCAAGCCCTTCGACCTGCAGGAACTCGCCGCGCGCATGCACGCGCTGGCACGCCGCGCCGCCGGGCGTGCTGAACCGCTGGTCACCTACGGCGACATCGTGCTCAACCCCGGCACGCGCGAAGCCACCTGCCGCGGCGAACCGGTGCGGCTGTCGGCGCGCGAATTCGCGCTGCTGTCGGCGCTGATGGCGCGCCCGGGCAAAGTGTGGTCAGTGCCGCAGCTGCAGGAGCGGCTCTATGGCTGGGACGACGAGGTCGGCAGCAATACCGTCGAGGTCTACATCCACGCGCTGCGCAAGAAGTTCGGCGCGGCGCTGATCCGCAATATCCGCGGCGTGGGCTATGTGGTGCCGCGCCTCGACGGCGAAGCGGCGGCCGATGGCGAGGAGGAGGGCAGCTGATGCGCTCGATCCAGCGAACGCTGCTGGCCTGGCTGGCGGCCGGCCTGATAGCCGGGATCGCCATCGCCACCGCGCTGATCTACGGGCAGGCGCGGCAGGAGGCCAACGCGCTGTTTGACTACCAGATGAAGCAGATGGCCGCGGCGCTGCCGAGCCAGTTTCCCAACCCGGTGGCGCCGCCCTTCGTCGGCGCGCCCGGCGACCTCGCGCACGCCGACGAGGATGTGGTGATCCATATCTGGGACGGCTCCGGGCGCAGCCTTTACCTGTCGCACTCGCATCCGGCACTGCCCGCGCGCGCCGAGCTGGGGTTCGCCAACGTGACCACGCAGCAGGGCGAATGGCGCCTGTACAGCATGCAGCTCGGGCCCGCCGTGGTGCAGATCGCGCAGCCGATGAGCGCGCGCCGCACGTTGGCCGCGCGCATGGCGCTGCGCACGGTGGCGCCGCTGCTGCTGTTGCTGCCGCTGCTGGGCTGGCTGGTGTGGATGGCGGTGGGCCGCGGCCTGCGCCCGCTGCGCGAGATCGCCACCGAGGTGCGCGCGCGCGACGCCAACGCGCTGGCGCCGCTGGCGGTGCGCCCGATGCCCGACGAGATCGCGCCGCTGAGCGCGGCGCTGAACCAGCTGCTGGCGCGGCTCTCGCATGCCATCGACACCCAGCGCGCCTTCGTTGCCGATGCCGCGCACGCGCTGCGCACGCCGCTGACCGCGCTGCAGCTGCAGGCACAACTGGTCGAGCGTGCCGACGACGGCGCCGCGCGCGACGAAGCCATCGCCAAGCTGCGCCAGGGGCTGGAGCGGCTGACCCACCTGGTGACCCAGCTGCTGACGCTGGCGCGGCAGGAACCGGGCGCGGCCGTGCCCCCGCACGAACCGGTGGAACTGCATCAACTGGCCGCGGCCGTGGTCGCCGAGATGGCCCAGGCCGCGCTCGATCGCGACATCGACCTGGGCCTGGACGGCAGCGCCGACACTACCCCCGCCGTGGTACGCGGCGACGCCGATGCGTTGCGCATCCTGCTGACCAACCTGCTGGACAATGCGCTCGCATACATCCCCGCCGGCGGCCGCATCGACGTCGCGGTGCGGCGCGGTGCCGACGGCCGTAGCGTGGAACTGGTGGTCAGCGACAACGGCCCGGGCATCCCCGCCGAAGAGCGCGCGCGCGTGTTCGACCGCTTCTATCGCGTCGCCGATGCGCCGACCGGCGGCAGCGGCCTGGGCCTCGCCATCGTCGCCGAGATCGCGCAGTCGCATGGCGCGCGGGTGGTGCTTGAGGATGCCGGGCCGGGGTTGCGGGTCAGGGTGGTGTTCGAACAGGCATGAGCGCTGGCCCTCACAGCACCGGCGTCAACACCGGCTCCCCCGCAAAATGCCGCCGGGCATTCTCGAGGAACTGTGCCACCGAGGCCCCGATGGCCTCCGGCGACCAGCCGGCGACGTGCGGTGTCAGGACCACGTTGGGGCAGTCGAGCAATACCATGGGCGGCGCGGGCTCGCTCTCGTAGACATCCAGCCCGGCGCCGCCCAGCTGGCCTGCGCGCAGCGCTCGCGCCAGCGCCTCGGTGTCCACCACGCTGCCGCGCGCGATATTGACGAGAAAGCCGGAGGGCCCCAGCGCCGCCAGTACGCTGGCATCGACCAGATGGCGGGTGCCGGGTCCGCCCGGCGTGGCCACCACCAGGTAGTCGGCCCATTCGGCCAGCGCGCCGATGCTGTCGAAATAGCGGTAGCCGGCGCCGTCGCGCGGCGTGCGGTTGTGATAGCCGATCTCCAGGTCGAAGCCTTCGGCGCGTCGGGCGATGCGCCGGCCGATGGTGCCCAGGCCGACGATGCCCAGCCGCTTGCCCGACACATTGGGCCGCAGCGGCAGCGCCGTGCGCCAGGTGCCGGCGCGCGTGGCCGCGTCCAGTTGCGGTACCGCGCGCACGGTCGCCAGCAGCAACGCAAAGGCGTGATCGGCGACGCAGCTGTCATTGGTGCCCGCGCCATTGGCAACGACGATGCCGCGCGCGCGGGCATGCGACACGGCAATGTTCTCGAATCCCGCGCCCAGCGCGCACACCAGTTCCAGCGCCGGCATGGCGTCGATTTCCGCCGCGCTCAGGCCGGTGGCGCCGATGGTCAGTACCGCGCGGATGCGCTCGCCATGCGTCCCGACATGGTCGGCTCGGCTCGCGGCATCGGGGGCATAGAAGATCTCGAAACGTTCCGCAATGGCATCGCGGTGGTGTGATGCGACCTGGGTCAGGATCAACAGCGTGGGCTTCATGGCGGGGACAGCGGAGCAGGAGGTAGTGGGACGAGCGGGCCGCGGCCATGATCGCAGCAGCGCGGGCGGATACCGGCGCTCGGACAGCGGCAGGGGCACATTCTAGCGCCGCGGCACCAGGCTTGCCGAAAGCGACAGACCCTGGATCGATACGCAGAAACGGGTACGCCTGGCCTGCGCGGCCAGGCGCAGCGGCGCTCCTGGGGGCGCATGCCGTGCCGATAAATCCAGCGTTATCGCGGAGAAAGGGGGGCGCAGTGACGCGGCCTGCCTGGACCCGCCGCGGCACGCAGAAACGGGTACGCTTTTACGGCGCAGGCCGTTCAGCGCCATGCCGGCGCGGCGCCATTGCGTATCATGCGTGTTCCTCCCATCACTGGTGCAACGACAGCATGCGCGCGATCGGCAACTTCCTCTGGTTCATTCTTGGCGGCGTGGTGATGGGCCTGGCCTGGTGGCTGGCAGGGCTGCTGGCCTTTATCTCGATCATCGGCATTCCCTGGGGCAAGGCCTGCTTCGTGATCGGCAGCTTCACCTTCTTTCCGTTCGGCAAGCAGGCCATCAGCCGGCGCGAACTGACCGGGCGCGACGATGTCGGCACCGGAGCGCTCGGGCTGGTGGGCAATGTGCTGTGGTTTGTCGTTGCCGGCGTGTGGCTGGCCATCGGCCATGTCATGGCGGCGCTCGCCAACTTCGTGACCATCATCGGCATCCCGTTCGCGATCCAGCACCTGAAGCTGGCCGGCATTGCGCTGGCACCGATCGGACAGACCGTGGTCAGCAACGAGATGGCGGACGCCGCGCGCCGCGACGGCGCCCGCGCGCAGGTGGACAACCTGCGCCGCTGAGCGCTCAGGCGTCCGCGTCGTCGTCGGGGCCTTGCGCGTCCTGCTGGCCGGCGTGCGCCACCAGCCGGTCGAGCAGGCTGCCCAGCAGCGCCTGCTCGGCTTCGCTCAGGCAACCGAAGATCTCGTCATTGCGCCGGGCGATCATGGCGATCGCCTGCCGGTACAGCGGCTTGCCCTGCGGGGTCAGCGACAGCACCACGCCGCGCCCGTCGGCCGCGCTGGCTTCCTTGCTGACCAGCCCGCGCGCCACCAGCGCCTGTGCCGAGCGGCTCGCCTGGCCCTTGGTCAGGTTGGCGCGCTGCGCCAGGGCGTTGACCGACAGCGGCGCGAAGGCCCCGATCGCCGCCAGGCAACGCCCCTCGCTGAGCGGCAGCCCGCATTGCTCCAGGTAGGCGGCGGCGCTGTCCTTGTCGCTGAGCTTGTTGACCTGGTGCAGGCGGTAGGTCAGGAACTGTTCGAGGCGTGGCAGTGGCTTCATGGCGTTTCCGTTTCGGGCGTCGGCATTGTAGAGCCGCCAGGGCCTTGCCGGCTGCGTGCCTCAGCCTCGTCGATCAGCGCCATCACCGGCGCCAGCGCTTGCTGCCGGCTCATCAGGCCCAGGCACACCATCGCCAGCAACAGCGGCGCACGCGTTTCGCCGGTGCGGCCCATGGCTTCGCACAGTCGGGTATAGGCCTGGTCGAGTTCTTCAGCTCGCATGGGGGGCTCCGGTCTGCAGCAGGGGGGCGAGGGTAGCGCGCACGGCGCCCCATGACGGTTCGCGCCAGCGTGCCAGCACATAGCCATCGGGACGGATGAGATACAGCGTGCCAGGGTTGGCACCATAGCGGGCGTGGGCCTGGTCGTCGACGTCGGCCAGCGCGGCGGCGCCGGCCGGGGCGCCGGTGACCACCTGGTACGCTTGCAGGGCTTGTGGATATTCCTGCGCGAGCGCGGCCAGCGGTTCGGGCAGCGCCGGCCGAGCGGCGCCATGCCGGAACCAGAGCAGCGTGAAGCGCTGCCCGAAGCATTGCGTCAGATGCCGGATGCCGTCCGGCCCGTCCACGCGCAACTCCGGCGCGGGCACGCCTGGTGCCGCGCCCGGGCAGTCGTCGCCGAAGTCGCTGGGACCGTTCAGCGCCGAATCGACATAGGCAATCGGTGCCGACTGGCGCGGATTGATCAGCGAACGCACCGCCGGCTCGGATGGCGCCAGCCGCAGCGTGGCCTCGCGCATCAGCCTGAAGGCGAAGTCGGGCGGCGCCATGAACTCGGTGCTCTTGGCGCCGTAGGCAAGGTTCTGGCGCGTGGCGTGCAGGCGCTCGGCGGAGTAGGTGTCGAGCAGGCTGTCGCCGGCCTGGCCGCGCAGCACCCAGGCCAGCTTCCAGGCCAGGTTGCCGGCATCGTCCAGCCCCGAATTGAGCCCGCGCACGCCGAAGATCGGCACCAGGTGCGCGGCGTCGCCGGCGAACATGACGCGGCCATGGCGGTAATCCTGCAGGGTCAGGCACTTGGCGTTGTACATCGAGATCCACAGCGGCCGCCACGGCTCGGTCTCGCCGATCATGTCGAGGTGGCTCTGCACGCGCGGCAGCACGTTCTCGGGCCTGATCGCCTCGTCGGGATCTTCGTCGTCGCGGATCTGGTAGTCGATGCGCCAGACGTCGTCGGGTTGCCGGTGCATCAGCAGGGTCGAGCCGGGATTGGAGGGCGGGTCGAACCAGGCCAGCCGCTCTACCTCGCGCCGGGTTTTCTGCACGATGTCGACGATCACGTAGCGGCCTTCGTACTGCGTGCCTTCCATGCGCAGGCCCAGTTGCTCGCGCACCGTGCTGCGTCCGCCGTCGCACGCCACCAGCCATTGCGCATCGATCTCCACCGCGCCGTCGCCGGTCTCGATCTCGGCGACCACGCCGCCGGGGTGCTGGCGCAGCGTCCGCAGGCGCGCGCCGAAGCGCACGTCGGCCGGCGACGCGCCGCGCAGTGCGGCATCGTGGGCGAAGGCCTCCAGGTAGTACTGCTGGATGTTGACCATCGGCGCAAAGCGCTCGTCCGGCTCGCTCGGCATCTTGAAGTGCAGCACTTGCGTGTCGCGGTAGTAGCTGCGCCCGCCGACCCACGGCAGGCCGGTTGCTACCGTGGCCCGGTCGGCGCCCGCCCAGCCCAGGATTTCCAGCGAGCGCCGCGCCATGCAGATCGCGCGGCTGCCGGCGCAGTAGCCGTGGTCGGCTTCCACCACCAGCGTGGCAATGCCCTGGCGCGCCAGCAGTGCGGCCAGCGTCAGGCCGACCGGGCCGCCGCCGGCAATCAGCACCGGGATGCGCTGTGGCCAGGGACGGGACGAATCGGGCGGTGGCGCGGGCGGCACCGGCAGGTGAGGCGCGTGGGGATCTGGCATGACGGGCGATAGTTTGTGCGAGATGGTTGTGGGCGCAACTATATCGGCCATATAGTTGCGTGCGAAACTAGTGTAAACCCCTCCGGACAAGGCCGGCACTGCGCAAGCGCAAACCAGCCGCGGCCGCCGCGCCCCTTCTTCTGGGCTTCGCCTATGCTTCGCAACAGGCACACTGCTGAAGGGGCCGCGCCATGCCCGTCCTGCCCTCCGATGCCGCGCCGCGCGTGGCCTGGCTGCCATCGCCCGGCAGCTGGCAATACCACCTGATGCTGGGTGCGGCCGGCATGCTGGTGCTGGGGCCGCTGGGTGGCGTCGCCGCGGCGTACATGAATTTCTCGCTGGGGTTCTTTGTTGGCGGACAGGTGCTGGCGGGCATCCTGGGCTCGGTGGTGACGGCCGGCTATGGCGCATCCGGCCGCCATGGCGCCAACTACATCCAGACCGCGGCGGCGTCGGTGGCGGGCATGGGCGGCATGGCGGTGGTACTGCAGGCGATGGCGTGGCTGGGCATGGCGCAGCCGCCGCTGTGGCAACTGCTGCTGTACCTGCTGTGCATCGGCATGTTCGGGGTGGGCGTGGGCATGCTGTACACGCCGTTGCTGGTCGACCGCATGCAGCTGACCTTTCCGTCGGGGCTGGCGGTGGCCAACATCCTGCGCGCGCTGACCGACCCGGTGCTGTTGCGGCGCTCGGTGGCGCGCCTCGGCGGCGGCATGGCGCTGGGCCTGGCCAGCGGGCTTGGGGCCGGGCGCGTGCCGTGGCTGGCCGTGCTGGACCTGTCCGCAGCCACCTTCGGCGCCGGCATGATCGTCGGCGCGCGCGTGGGCGTTGCCGCGCTGGTGGGCGGGCTGGCCGGATGGGCCATGACGCCATGGTTCGTCGACGCCGGCTGGCTCGCGCGGGGCGAGCCCTACCGCAAGGCCACGTTCCTGGTGGCGCTCGGCATGATCATGGGCGCGGCCGTGGTCGACCTGGCGCAGTTGTCGGTGCAGGCATGCCGGCGCTGGCGGGCACGGCGCCAGCCGCAACCGCCCGCGCCGCGGCGCGGGCCGGGCATGGGCTGGGTGGCGGCGTGGGCGCTGCTGTGGGGTGCGGCCACGGTGGCGGCGGGCGTGCTGTGGTTCGGGCAGCCGCTGGCCTTCCAGCTGATTGCCGTGCTGCTGGCGCTGGTGTTCGCGCTGGTCAACGGCATCTCGGTCGGGATGGTCGACCAGAATCCGATTTCATCGGCATTCGTGCTGTCGGTGATCCTGATGGCGGCCGCCGGCCTGCGCGCGCCCGAAGTCGGCCTGATCGCCGCCACGGTGCTGCTGGTGGCCACCGCCGAAGCCAGCGACATGCAGCAGGACCGCTCCACCGGCTGGCGCCTGGGCAGCGACCGCATGGTGCAGTTCGGCTACCAGGTGGCGGGCATCGTGGTCGGCGCACTGGTCGCGGTGGCGATGGCACGCCTGTTCCTGCAGGCCTATCCGGTGCTGGCGCTGGACCAGACCAGCCTGCCGGCCGACCAGCAGCCGGCGCGCTGGACCTCGGCCATGACCTACAAGATCGTGGGCGTGCTCCATGGCTTGTCGCAGGACCGGACCGGCCAGTATCTGGCGGTCGGAGCGGGACTGCTGATCGGGCTGGCCACGGCGCTGTTGCGCCGCGCCATCCTCGGCCACCCTGCGTGGCAGCGCTTTGCGCGTTCCGGACGAGGCGGGCAGGCGGCGGATTTCGTGCTCGATGCCGTGATCCTGCCCTCGCCTTATGCGTCGTCGTTCGGCGGTTTCGTCAACCTGACGGCGGCGGCATGGATGGCGGCAGGCGGTGTGCTGGCCAGCGTGGGCGCCGTAGTCGGCGCGCGCGGGACGCGCGGGCAGGGCTTGCCGCGCGACATGAACACCGCGTCGCTGCTTGGCGGGGGCTTGATTGCCGGCGATGCACTGGCGGCGCTGGGCATCGGCATGGCCGGCCTGCTCTCCGTCAGCTGAGAGGTCGGGGCGGCTGATTGTCAAATTTCGCTGACGCTTCTGTCCAAGATCCAGTGGATTGTCAAATCCTGCCACCGGCGTACCATAGGCGGCCAGACTGACGTACTGGCTTGACCCGGAGAACCACCATGGCCCTAGACCAAGAATCCTTTGCCCTGCTGCGCGCCTCGGTGCAGCGCTTCATCGACGAACGCCTGAAGCCCGCCGAAGACACGCTGGAGGAAACCGACGACGTGCCCGCCGAGATCGTCGCCGACATGAAGGAGATGGGGCTGTTCGGCATCTCCATCCCCGAGAACTACGGCGGAATCGGCCTGTCGATGTCGCAGGAATGCGATGTGGTCTATGACCTCGGCCATACCGCGTTCGCCTTCCGCTCGGTATTCGGCACCAACGTCGGCATCGGTTCGCAGGGCATCCTGATGGATGGCACCGAGGAACAGAAGCAGCAGTACCTGCCGCGCATCGCCAGCGGCGAGATGATCATCTCGTTCGCGCTGACCGAGCCCAACGCCGGCTCCGACGCGGCCTCGCTGCAGACCAGGGCCGAGCTGGACGGCGACCACTATGTCATCAACGGCACCAAGCGCTTCATCACCAATGCGCCGCGCGCGGGCGCGTTCACGCTGATGGCGCGCACCGGCGGCCCGGGCGCCGGGGGCATCTCGTCGTTCATCGTGCCGGCCGACACCCCGGGCATCTCGCTGGGCAAGCCCGACAAGAAGATGGGCCAGCGCGGCACCAAGACCTGCGACGTGGTGCTCGAGAACGTGCGCGTGCCGGCCGCCAACATCATCGGCGGCGTACCGGGGGTGGGCTTCAAGACCGCCATGAAGGTGCTGGACCGCGGCCGCCTGCACTTGTCGGCGCTGGCCTGCGGCATGGCGCACCGGCTCATCACCGACGCCGTGGCGTATGCCAAGGAGCGCAAGCAGTTTGGCCGCCCGATCGGCGACTTCCAGCTGATCCAGGCGATGCTGGCCGACAGCCAGGCCGAGCTCTACGCGGGCCTGTCGATGGTGCGCGATTGCGCCCAGCGCTACGATGCCAAGCCCGCCGGCAAGAGCGATCCGGAAGTCAGCATGCTGGCTTCGTGCACCAAGATGTTCTGTACCGAGATGGTGGGCCGCGTTGCGGACCGCGCGGTGCAGATCCACGGCGGCGCGGGCTATATCGCCGAGTACAAGGCCGAACGCTTCTACCGCGATGTGCGCCTGCTGCGCCTGTATGAAGGCACCACGCAGATCCAGCAGATGATCATCGCCAAGCATCTGCTGCGCGACTGACCCCCAACGGCCCGCGTGGCAGGAGTCGACATGGACACGATGCAGTATCGCGGGCGCGACGGTGCGCCGCAGGCAGGACATGATGACGGCGCGCCGCACCGGCTGCGCGCGGTGGTGGCGACCTATCGCCCCACGCTGCAGGCGTACACGCTGGCGGTATCGCCGGCCGAGCTGATGGCGCTCTCCGCGCTGCCGGCACAGATGGCGGCCAGCGTCGGCGCTGCCCCGGACCCGCGCGTGCAGGCGCACCTGGCGCGGTTGCGTACCAAGGTGCAGGACAGCGGCATCGCCTTGCCCGGTGCCATCGTGGTGGCGGTCAGCGGCGGTAGCATGCAGTGCGAGTGCGACCACCTGTTCACGCTTACGCTGCAGCCGCGCCATGGCGACCGCCTGATCGTGATCGACGGCTACGAGCGCCTGCTGGCGCTGGCGCATGGCGAGCGCCGCCAGTGCAAGACGCTGGTGTCGGCGGTGCTGTGGCGCACCGCGCTGGAGACTGCCGCGGCGACACCGGCCGACGATGCCGCCAACGACATCATCGACGCGCCGGTGGCGCAGTCATGCGCGGCGCGCTGGGCCAACGCGACCCGGCTCTGGCATTGATCCGCGTGATTGGCGTGACCGGCGTGACCGGCGCAACGTAACGGAAGCCGCCTGCAGGGCGGCTTCCTTATTTCTGGTGATCGCAGGGGCGCTTACGTAGCTTAGGCCGCTTACTGCGGCCACACGCCATCGACCTCGCGCAGCAGGTGGCCGGCGAGAATGTAGTCCCCGAGCCGCGTGGCCTTGGCCTCGAGGTCGAGCAGTTCATGGTCCGCCAGCGTGCCGAGATCGAACTGGCAATAGAGATTGCGTTGACGGAATGTGCCCTTGGGTTTGGCCAGCCCTTCGATCAGGGCTTCGCGGGAACGGACGGCGATGCTTTCTTGTCCGCGATATTGCACCTTGATACCGCGCTTTTCTCCGAGCCTGCCGAGTTCGACGGCGTCCTGCCATCCGGTCTCGTAGTCCAGCTCAAGCGCCAGCACGCCTTCGGAGGCCAGAAGCCTGAGCGCTTCTGCCTTGCTGCCAGCTCGCACGATTGACATCCACACCTCTTGTATCGACTTATACTGTACGAATATACAGTCAACCCGGGGTCGGGGCAAGGCCCCTGGCGCGGTGCGCATCGGACCAGCCGCGCACCATCGCCGCAAAGACGCCGGGTCGCCCGCGCTCGCGGATGGCGCCACCGCCCGGCGAGTATGGTTGCCGATGTATTTCAGGGGCATGTCAGAGGCGCGCGGGCGGCGTGTCGCCGGCTTCATTGCCGCCGGCGGTCGGACCGGTCGACGTGCTGGCGGGCGTGCCCGCCGCCTGGCCGGTTGCCGCGCCCTGCGCCGCTGCGCCGGCGAAGTCGCCGGCATAGGCGCGCGACAGCGTGCCAGGTTGCATATAGCGGTGGATGGCGGCGTTGACCGCTTCCGTGGTGGCGTCGCGCAGCCGTTGCTCGAGTTGCGCGGTAAAGGCCATGGTGCGGCCCAGGTAGAGCTGGCTGGCCAGCGCGCCGGCCAGCGCGGCGTCGTTGCTGCGGCTGACCATGCCCTGCTGCAGCAGGCCGCTGACGGCCTCGGCCAGTTCCTGTTCGGTAATGCCGTCGCGCACCAGCCGCTCCAGTTCCTCGCTGACGGCGCGCTGCACCCGCGCCAGGCTCTGCGGCGCATATTGCGCGCGCACGCCGAAGCGGCCGGCGCGGTCGAGCGCGCCCACCTGCACCCAGCTGCTGGCGCCATAGCTCATGCCTTCGCGCTGGCGCAGCCGGTCCGCCAGCCGGCTGCGCAGGCTGGCGCCACCTAGCACGCGGTTGGCAATCATCATCAGCGCATAGTCGGGCGCATCATTGGTCAGGTCGATCGGGGCGGTGGCCAGGTACACGGCGTTGGCCTTGCCGGGCGTGGGCAGCGTGAACTCGGCGGGCGGGATCGGCACGAACGGACGGTCGACGCGCGCATACGGCTGCGGCGCGGTCCAGTCGCCAAACAAGGTGGCCGCCTGCGCCGCGGCAGCCGCGCCATCGAAATCGCCGACCAGGCTCAGCTGCGCATGCCCCGTGCCGTAGAAGCGCGCATGGAAGTCGCGCACCTGCACCAGCGTGGCCGCGCGCAGGTCGTCGATATTCTCGGCGATGGTGCGCGCGTGGCGCGGGTCGCCCGCGGGGTAGGGGTCGCCGTGCCGGCCCAGCGCATTGGCGGCCAGCACGCCGGGTTCGCGCTGCACGCTTTCGAGCTCCGCGATGCTGGTCTGGCGCAGGGTCTCGAACTCGGCTTCGGGGAAGGTCGGCGCGCGCAACAGGTCGCGCAGCAGCGCCAGCAGCTCGGGCAGGTGCGCGCGGCGCGTCTCGAAACTGACCGTCACCTGCTCCGGGCCGCCCGCGATGCTAACGCGCGCGCGCAGGGCCTCGATGCGGTCGGCGATCTGCTGGCGGTCCATGCCGGCGCTGCCGCGGCGGAGCATCGCGGCGGTCAGCGCGCCCACCGTGGTCAGCCCCTGCAGGCTGTGCGCGTCGCCCATGCGCAGCACCAGCACGCCGTGCACCACTTCGCCGCGCGCGGGCTTGGGCAGCAGCGCCAGCTGCATGCCGTTGGCGAGCGTCTGGCGCGTGGTATGGGCTTCGATGTTGGCGGGACTGGGATCGAATGCCGCCACCGCGGGCAACGCCGGCCGGCCCTGGTAGCCCTTGACCATGGCCGCGATGTCGGGCACCGCCGGCACTTGCGCGCGCTGCGGTTGCTCGGCCGGCAGGAACACGCCAAGGGTGCGGTTCGAGGCCTGGAAGTAGTTCAGCGCCACGCGCTGCACGTCGGCCAGCGTGGTGGTCTCGATGCGGTCGCGCGCCAGGAAGAACAGGCGCCAGTCGCCCTTGGCGATGGCCTCGGAAAGGGCAATCCCCAGCGCGCCGGGGTCGTTCATGTACTGCTCGTAGGCGTTGCGCATGCGCACGCGCGCGCGCTCCAGTTCGGCCTCGGTCACGGGCGCCTCGGCAAAGCCCTCGATCTGCGTGATCAGGCCGGCACGCGCGGCCGCGAGCGGCTGGTCTTTCGATGCCTGCGCCATGAACAGCAGCGCGCCGGGGTCCTTCATCGCATAGAACGCGCTGCCGATCGACGTAGCCTGGTTGCGCTCCACCAGCGCCTTGTACAGCCGGCCGCCGGGGGTGTCGCCCAGGATGATGGTCAGCAGCGACAGCGCGGTGGTGTCGGGGTGCGCGCCGGGGCTGACATGGTATTGCGCGGCCACCAGGCGGGTGTCGCCGGGGCGCATCACTACCAGTTCGCGCGCGCCTTCCTGCGCGGGCTCGACGGTGGGCTCCGGCGGCAGCACGCGCTGCGGGCGCGGAATCGGCCCGAAATAGCGCTCGATGCGCGCCAGCGTGGCGGCGGGATCGAACTTGCCCGCCACCACCAGCACCGCGTTGTCGGGCTGGTAATAGCGGCGGTAGAACGCGCGCAGGTTGTCGAGGCTGACGTTCTCCACGTCGCTGCGCGCGCCGATCGGGGCCTTGCCGTAGTTGTGCCAGCGATAGGCGGCGGCCATGGTCTGCTGCATCAGCATGCGCCCGGGGCTGTTCTCGCCCATCTCCATCTCGTTGCGCACCACCGTCATCTCGCGGTCGAGGTCGGCGCGCGCGATCACGCTGTTGACCATGCGGTCGGCCTCCATGCGCAGCGCCCAGTCGAGGTTGTCGTCGCTGGCGGTGAAGGTCTCGAAGTAGTTGGTACGGTCCTGCGCGGTGGTGCCGTTGACGCTCATGCCGCGCCGCGCGAACTCGCCCGGGATGGTCTTGCCCGGCAGCGACGGCGTGCCCTTGAACAGCAGGTGCTCGAGCAGGTGCGCCATGCCGGTCTCGCCGTAGTTTTCGTGGCGGCTGCCGACCAGGTAGGTGATGTTGACGGTGGTGGTGGGCTTGGCGGCATCGGGTGCCAGCACGATGCGCAGGCCGTTGGGCAGGCGGTGTTCGGTAATGCCTTCGACCGATGCCACCTGCACCGCCTGCACTGCCTGTACCGGCGCTGCCGAAGGCTGCGCCAGCGCCGGCGGGCAGGCCAGCGTGGCAAGCAGTGACAGTTGCAGGGCGGTGCGGCGCATGGGGTCTCCGATGGGAAAGATAAGGGCAGGGCAACTGTGCCCCAACCGACCCCCGCGCGCCAGAGGGAAATGTCCGAAAGCAGCGGATGCACGCCGGCATCTGGCGGTAGCATGCCGTCATGAACCTCGATCCCGACACCTGCTACAAGGCCGTGGCCTCGCACGACCGCCGCTTCGACGGGCGCTTCTACGTGGGCGTCTCGTCGACCGGCGTGTATTGCCGCCCCGTGTGCGCGGTACGCACTCCCAAGCGCGAGAACTGCTCGTTCTATGAAAGCGCCGCCGCGGCCGAGAAGCATGGCTTTCGCCCGTGCCTGCGCTGCCGCCCGGAACTGGCGCCGGGGCATGGCCTGGCCGATATTTCCGGCCGGCTGGCGCAGGCCGCCGCCACGCTGATCGACGAAGGCTTCATGGCCGACGGCAGCGTGGCCGCGCTGGCGGCGCGCATCGGCGTGACCGAGCGCCACCTGCGGCGGCTGTTCGACGCGCAGTTTGGCGTGTCGGTGCTGGAGTACGCGCAGACCCAGCGCCTGCTGCTGGCCAAGCGGCTGCTGGCCGATACCGCGCTGCCGGTGACGGACGTGGCGCTGGCGGCGGGCTTCGGCAGCGTGCGCCGCTTCAACGATGTGCTGAAGACCCGCTACGGCCTGACGCCGCTGGCGCTGCGGCGGCGTGCCGCCGAGGGCGTGGCCGACCGGCTGGTGTTCGAGCTCGGCTACCGGCCGCCCTTTGCCTGGGACGCATGGCTGCGCTTCCTGGCCACGCGCGCGGTCGACGGCATCGAAGCCATCCGCGATGGCGCCTACCTCCGCACCTTGCGCGTCGAAGCCGGTGGCAGCACCCACCTCGGCTGGGTCCGCATCGAGCATGTGCCGCGCCGGCTGGTGCTGCGCGTGACCCTGTCGGCGTCGCTGGCGCGCGTGATTCCGCAGGCGCTGGGCAAGGTGCGCCGGCTGTGCGACCTGGGCTGCCGCCCCGACGTGGTGGACCGGCACCTGGGCGAGCTGGCGGAGGCGATGCCGGGCGTGCGTTTGCCGGGCTGCGTCGATGGCTTCGAGATCGCGGTGCGCGCGGTGATCGGGCAGGTGATTTCGGTGGTGCAGGCACGGCGCATCCTGGCCGCGCTGGCACAGTGCGCGGGGCAGGCGCTGGACGGCGCGCCGCCTGACGACGGCTTGCGCTACACCTTCCCGAGCGCGGCCGCGCTGGCGGCGTTGCCCGAGGCTGCGCTGCGCCAGGCGGGCGTGTCGCCAGGCAAGGCTTGCACGCTGCAGGCGCTTTCCCGCCGCGTCGCCGACGGCACGCTGGTGCTCGACCCGCATGCGGCGCCGGAGCAGGCGGTGGCGGCGCTGCGCGGGATCGACGGCATCGGCGACTGGACCGCGCAGTATGTCGCCATGCGCGCGCTGGGCTGGCCTGATGCCTTCCCCGGCACCGACTATGCGCTGCGCAAGGTGTTGGGCGTCAGCACCGTGCGCGCGATGCACGAACGCACTGCGCAATGGGCGCCGTGGCGGGCCTACGCCGCAATCCACCTGTGGCACCGCTATGAAACGATGAAGGACACGCCGCCGGCCGCGGCGCAACCGGAGACCCTCCCATGACCAGCTATCGTCATATCGACAGCCCGCTGGGCACCGTGCTGCTGCGCGCGCGCGACGGGCACCTGACCGGCCTCTTCTTCGCGGGACAGAAGTACCATCCCGCCGGCATTGCCGACAGCCGCGACGTGCCTGCGGCCGACGCCGCGGTGCTGGACCGGGCCGCCGCCGAGCTGGCCGAGTATTTTGCCGGCCGCCGCGACACCTTTACCGTGCCGGTACGCTTTGCCGGCAGCCCGTTCCAGCAGCGGGTGTGGCAGGCGCTGCTGGAGATCCCGTGCGGCGTCACCGCTTCGTACGGCGAACTGGCGCGCACGCTCGGGCTGCCGCCCACGCATGCGCGCGCCGTGGGCGGCGCGGTCGGCCGCAACCCGCTGTCGGTGATCGTGCCCTGCCATCGCGTGCTGGGCAGCGCCGGCGCGCTGACCGGCTATGCCGGCGGCATCGAGCGCAAGCGCGCCCTGCTGCGGCGCGAGGGCATCGCTGCCGCGACGGGCTGAAGCCGGCCACGCAGCGATGGCGCGCCTGTTCATCGCGGTGGAAGTGCCGCCCGCACAGGCGGTGGGGCTGTTGTCGTCGCTTCCTGCCGTGCCCGGCATGCGCGCCGCGACACCGGCCCAGGTCCACCTGACCCTGCACTTCCTCGGCGAAGGCCTGGGCGAGGCGGCACAGGCCGTCGAAAAGCTCGCTGCCGCGCTCGCGATGCTGCGCACCCCCGCGTTCACGCTGCAGGCGTACGGCACCGGGCGCTTTCGCAGCGGCCCGGGATCGGTGCTATGGGCCGGCCTCGCGCCCGGTCCCGGACTGGACGCGCTGCGCGCCATGCACGCCGAGGTAGGCGAGGCACTGGCGCAGGCCGCCGGCTTCCCGCCGGAGCGGCGGCGCTTCCATCCGCACGTGACCCTGGCCCGTTGCAAGCCGACCGTGCCCGAGAGCGCGCTGCGCGCGTGGCTCGATGCGCACCGCACCCTGGCCAGCGCGCCGTGGCGCGTCGCGCGGCTGGTGCTGTTCGAAAGCCGGCTCGGTCCGCAGGGCCCGCAACACCTGCTGCGCCAGGCCTGGCCGCTGGCGGCGCAAGGCCCTACGCCAGGTTGCTGAAGCCCAGCGCCACGCCCAGCCCGCACAGGGCCGAGCCGATGGCGCGGTCCAGCAGCCGCTGGCGCCGCAGCATGGCCGCGCGCAGCGCCGGCGCGGTGAACACCCACGCCACCACGCTGAACCACGCCAGGTGCGCCACCGACATGAATCCGCCATAGGCCCACTGCACCGGTACCGGGGTGTGGACGTCCACCACCTGGGTGTAGGTGCTGACGACGAACAGCGTGGTCTTCGGGTTCAACGCATTGGTCAGCAGGCCCATGCGCAGCGCCGCCAGCGGGGCCAGCGCGCGGCCGCCGCGCAGGTCTACCGTCAGCGCGTCGCGCCTGCGCAGCGTCTGCAGGCCGATCCAGACCAGGTAGACGGCACCCAGCGCCTTCACCACCGTCAGCACGCCATGCGCGTGCGTCATCAGCAGCGATACCCCGAACATCGTATAGAGCACATGCACCTGCACCCCCAGGGCGATGCCGAATGCACTGAGCAAGCCGGCACGCCGGCCGTACAGGTAGCTGTTGCGGGTGACCATGGCGAAGTCCGGGCCAGGACTGATCACGGCCAGCACGGTCACCGTGGCGACCGCCAGGGATTCGGCGAGAGGGGGCATGTTGCGTCAGGATATGTTGTGTGTTCCGGTCGATCCCCGCTTGTTGGGGATCGAAGCGTACCCAATTCTGCGTGCCGCAAAACGCCCGCACAACCGATATATACTCGCGCGATTCCGTGAGAAAAACTGACCGATGCACTGGCTGGGATGGATCCGATTCTTCGAGGCCGCGGCGCGCCATGAGAGCTTTGCCCGCGCGGCGCAGGAGCTGCACCTGACCCATGGCGCGGTCAGCCGGCAGATCCGCCAGCTGGAGGACACGCTTGGCGTGGCGTTGTTCGAGCGGCGCAATCGCGGCGTTTTCCTGACCGAGGCGGGGCGCTCGCTGTTTGCGGCGGCGACACAGTCGATGGAGGGTCTGGCCGCCGCCGCCGCGCGCATCCGCACACAGCCCGCGGAGCGGGCGCTGGTACTGTCGTGCGAGCCGACCATCGCCATGCGCTGGCTGATCCCGCGGCTGCCGCGCTTTGCCGCGCGCCATCCCGACATTCCGCTGCACCTGATGGCGGCGGGCGGGCCGATCGACTTTGCGCGCAGCGGCGCCGACCTGGCGCTGCGGCGCAATGACTTTGCCTTCGACGCCCGCTGGCATGCGCGCGAGGTGGTGCAGGAGCGCGTGGGCCCCGTGTGCCGGCCACAGTCGGCCGAGGGTGCGGCGGTGGCGCCGGTGCGATTGCATACGCGCACGCGGCCGCAGGCCTGGCAGCGCTGGCAGGCGGCGTGCCCCGATGACGCGGGCCGGCTGCGTCTGGACGGCGACGCCTGGTACGAGCATTTCTACCTGAGCCTGCAGGCCGCGGCGGCGGGCCTGGGCTGGGCCATGGCTTCGCAGCTGATGGCTGCCGACGAGATCGCCGACGGCCGGGTGGCGGCGCCGTTCGGCTTTGCGGCCGACGGCTCGGCCTATCACCTGCTGTCGCCCGCGCCGTTCGAGCACGACACGCGCCGGCTGGCCCTGCTGGCATGGCTGCGCGAGTGCGCGCACGCCACGCTCGCACCGCCGCCGCAGGCCTGAAAGGCACGCAAGCGCTACCCCCCGGAAGTCTGTCCTCAAGTTCTGCCACAGATTTGCCGAAGTGAGATCATCGGTCTTGCCGGCCTATGGTGCAGGCGCTTAACATGCGGCGCGCGGCCGGCAGGCCGGTGCCGCCGACGGGCTCCGGCTGGTCCGCGGCTGTGCCATGGCCGTCGCTCCCAGCCCCTCCAGATGTTGCGTGAACCTATGAACCAGCACGACGCCCCCGGGCCCGCCGATCACGATGCCGAAGCC
This sequence comes from Cupriavidus taiwanensis, assembly GCF_900250075.1. NCBI lineage: Bacteria > Pseudomonadati > Pseudomonadota > Betaproteobacteria > Burkholderiales > Burkholderiaceae > Cupriavidus > Cupriavidus taiwanensis. The sequence continues at coordinate 640,803 of NZ_LT977071.1, read as the reverse complement.
GACCCGGCGGACGAGCGCTATCGCCTGACCCACAACTCGCAGATCGGCACGGTGCTGCGCGACCTGGCGTGGCAGAAGTGCATGCTGAGCGTGCGCACCCGCACCGCGCACCAGTTCGTCACCTCGATCCTGCATGTCGACCCGGTCAACCGCACCTTCGTGTTCGACTGGTGCAATGCCGAGCCTGAACGGATGTCGCTGATGACCTCCGAAGAGAACGCGTTCTCCGGGCTGCTGCGCGGCGTGCCGGTCAACTTCGTGGTGGGCCAGCCGGCGGCCACGCGTTACGAAGACGGCCCCGCCTTCGTGGTCGAGTTTCCGGACAAGCTCTATCACTTCCAGCGCCGCCGCCATTTCCGCGCACGCACGCTGGTGACCAAGGGCTACCGGTGCGAGATGCCGATGCCGGACAAGACCGTGCTGGGCCTCGATATCGCCGACCTGTCGCTGTCCGGCGTGGGATTGCGCTCCAAGGCCGTCACCGCCGACCATCTGCCGGTTGGGACCACGGTGGCGAAGTGCCGGCTGGACTTCCGCGAGCTGGGCAAGCTGGAGGTGGACATGCAGGTGGTCGGCCACTGGCTGGTGGGGCACGACGACAGCGCCATCCACCACTTCGGCTGCGCCTTCGTCAATCCGGACGGGCGCATGGAGAACTTCCTGCAGCGGCTGGTGTTCGCACTCGAACTGGCGCACCGCGGCTGAGACGCCGCCTCGGATCCGGCGCGCTCCGCGCGCGCGCGCCGGCCGGTTTACGCTACATTGCCCGCCAGTTCGCATGACACGGGAGGCACACGGCAATGGTCCACAGCGATCCGGCTCCGGCCGGCGGCAAGCAGTTTTCGGCCGACTACCTAGTCATCGGCGCCGGCATTGCCGGGGCCTCGGTGGCGTACTGGCTGGCGCGCGCGGGCAGTGTGATCGTGCTCGAGCGCGAGGCGCAGCCGGGCTACCACGCCACCGGCCGTTCGGCCGCGCTCTACCTGGAAAGCTACGGCACGCCGCAGGTGCGCGGCCTGACCATGGCCAGCCGCGCCTTCCTCGATGCCCCGCCCACGGGGTTTGCCGACCATCCGGTGCTGTCGCCGCGCGGCGCCATGATGCTGGCGCGTCCGGGCGAACAGGACCAGCTCGACGCGCACTGGCAGGTGCTGGCCGGCATGGGCGCACGGGCGCAGCGGCTGGACCAGGCCGGCGCGTGCGCGCTGGTGCCGGTGCTGCGGCCGGAACTGGTGCTGGGCGCGGTGCTGGAGCCCGATGCCGCCGACATGGACGTGCATGCCTTGCATCAGGGCTACCTGCGCGGCGTGCGCCATCACGGCGGGGTGATCGCCTGCGGCGCCGAGGCCGGGGTGATCGAGCGGTGCGACGGCGTGTGGCACGTCCATGCCGGCGCCGATATCTACCGCGCTCCGGTGCTGGTCAACGCGGCAGGCGCGTGGTGCGACGTGGTGGCGGCGCGCGCGGGCGTGGCGCCGGTGGGGCTGCAGCCGTGCCGGCGTTCGGCCTTTGTCTTTGCCCCGCCCGATGGCATCGAGGTCTCGCGCTGGCCGATGTTCTACGGCTTCGACGAGACCTGGTACGTCAAGCCCGATGCCGGCATGCTGCTCGGCTCGCCGGCCAACGCCGACCCGGTGCCGCCGCACGACGTGCAGCCCGAGGAGCTGGACATCGCCACGGGCATCCACCAGATCGAGGCCGCCACCACGCTGAAGATCCGCCGCCCCGCGCGCACCTGGGCCGGACTGCGCTCGTTCGTTGCCGACGGCGACCTGGTGGGCGGATTCGATCCCGAGGTGGAAGGTTTCTTCTGGGTGGCCGCGCAAGGCGGCTATGGCATCCAGACCTCGGCGGCGATGGGAGAGGCCTGCGCCGCGCTGGCGCAGGGCCGGCCGCTGCCGGCGCATATCGCTGACCATGGCGTGACCGCCGCCATGCTCAGTCCCGCGCGGCTGCGCGCGCAGGCGGGCTGGTAAGCCCTGGCGCCGGCCAGCGGCAGGATCAGGAGCCGATCATCCGGCCAATCGCCGCGGCGGCCTCGCGCATCGGCGCCAGCAGCCGCGTGATCATGTCCGCTTCGGAAACGCGCGCGGCGCGCACGCTCACGCTCAGCCCCGCCAGCACGATGCCCGAGGCCGAGCGCACCGGCACGGCCATGGCGCGCAGTCCGGGCTCCAGCTCTTCATCGACGATCACATAGTCCACTTCGCGGGCACGCTCGAAGCAGGCTTCCAGTTCCTGCCGCGAAACCTTGGTCTGCAGCGTGCGCGGGCGCAGCTCGGCATGCTCGAAAAAGCCGTCGAGCACGGTCGCGGGCTGGTGCGCCAGCAGCAGCCGGCCGTTCGAGGTGCAGTAGGCCGGCAGGCGGCTGCCCATGCCGAGCGAATAGTTCAGCACGCGCTGCACCTCGGAGCGCACCAGGTACAGGATGTCGGTGCCGTCCAGGATCGCCAGCGTGCAGGTCTCGTGGATGCGCGCGCTCAGGTTGTCCAGGATCGGCTGCGCCAGCGACACCAGCGAGGTCGACGAGAAGTACGCGTGCCCCAGGTGCAGCACGCGCGGGCGCAGCGCGAACTGCCCGTCCTGCTGGCTGACATAGCCGAGCTGCTCCAGCGTGTACAGGCAGCGCCGCACCGACGCGCGCGAGAGCTGGGTGCGCTGTGCCACCTGCGAGATCGTCAGCGGGCGCTTGCGCTCGGAAAACGCTTCCAGCACGGTCAGCCCGCGCGCCAGCGACAGCATGAAATTGGGATCGCCGGCAAAGCTGCCGAGCAGGTCGGCCTGGGGCCGGGCAACGCGGACGGTGTCGGCCTGGGCATGGCCAAGACCGATGGGGCGGAGGACATCCATGGGAGGCTGGGAGTGGTCTACGGTCGTTCGATAATCGCGCAATGTTAAACCGCTCTGGCGCCGCGAGCCAGCATTGCTTGCATGCTGCGCTGCGTCATCGGCGAGGCCGGGTCAGCGCTTCCGCCACCTCGAACAGGGCCATGCCCGCGAGCATCGCCGCGACAAAGCCCCACGCCTTGGCGTAGCCTGCACCCAGCGCGACCAGCGCGGGGCCCGGGCAAAAGCCGGCCAGGCCCCAGCCGGTTCCGAAGGCGGCACTGCCCAGCAGCAGGCGCGGCGTGACCGCGGCCAGCGCCGGCCACTGCATCGCCAGCCCAAGCCAAGAGCGCTGGCGCCGGCGTGCCAGCGCAAAAGCCACCACGCCGACTCCGATCGCGCCGGCCATGACGAAGGCAAGCGACGGGTCCCACATTCCCGCGAGGTCGAGAAAGCCCAGCACCTTGGCCGGGTTGGCCATGCCGGAGAGGATCAGGCCAATGCCGAACACCAGTCCGGCCAGCAACGCCAGCAACGCGCCCATGGTTCAGCCTCCCAGCACGTGGCGCTGCACGAGCACCGTCAGGAAGCCGGCCGCCATGAAGGTCACGGTAGCCGCCAGCGAACGCACCGAACCGCGCGACAGGCCGCACACGCCGTGGCCGCTGGTGCAGCCGCCGGCGTAGCGCGTGCCCACGCCGACCAGCAGCCCGGCCACCAGCACCTCGGTCCAGCCCGCGTCGATGCGCGCCGCGGGCATGGCATCGAACGCGAAGGCCAGCCATGGCGACAGCAGCAGCCCGATGACAAAGGCGGCGCGCCATGCGGTGTCGCCTTGCGGCAACCGCAGCAGGCCGCCGACGATGCCGCTGATGCCGGCGATGCGGCCCAGGCCGAGCATCATCAGCGCCGTCGCAAGGCCGATGACAAGCCCGCCGGCGAGCGAAAGCCACGGCGTGAAATGCTGGAAGTCGATCTGCATCAAGGGTGCGCGCGGAAGCTGGCGCGGAGAACGGCCGCAAAGTGCAGCCCAAGGCAGGGATTATAGGCGCGCCATGGTCGGCCAGGCGCCCATAAAAAAGTCGCCGCTGGGGAAGCGGCGACCGGGGAAGGTTGTCATTCAAGAGGGGGTCTTGGTGACAGGGAAAAGTATAGACATTTGAATTAAGACATTACATACAACTTTGGAGGGGTACGGCAGGCGCACATTGCCGCGCCGCGTCAGAACGGTTTGCCCAGATACAGGTAGAAGCTGAACACGCCGGCCGCCGCGCGGCCATAGGCCAGGTACAGCGGCCCGAGCGGGCTGTCGAGTGCCAGGAACAGCGAGCCGGACTTGAGCAGCCCGGTCGGGCTGCCCGGCACCAGCGGGTCCCCCACGCGGCCAGCCTCCAGCGAGAAGCCGGCGTAGACGCCCTGCAGCAGGGTCTGCCGCGCCAGCTTGTTGTAGTACACCAGCCGCGCAAACTGCATGTTGGCGCCCATCAGCTGCCCGGTCGCGTAGCCGGACTGCTGCAGGAAGCCGCCCCACTGGAACTGGTCGTAGTTCGGCAGCGGCTTGCCGCCGGGGTTGCCGCCGACCTTGAAGCCGAACGACAGCGTATGGTCGCCGAACGAATGAGCATAGATGCCGTCGGCCTGCGCCTTGATATAGGTCTGGTCGGCTCCGAGCCCCGGTTGCGAGGCGTAGATCCGCACCCCGCCCGCATAGCCGAAGCGGGGGAAATCCACGCTGTCGAGCTGGTCGAAAAACAGCCGCCCGGTGATGGCCCCGCGCCGGATGCTGCCCGGACCTGGCGCCAGCGACGCCGGGCCGGTGCTGAGCGTGGCGTGCTCCGAGCCGGCCTGCACCCCGACGCGCAGCTCGCCGTACTTGGTGAACTGGCTGCCGACGTCGAGCGCCAGGTCGAAGCGGCGCACGTCGTAGGTGGCGATGCGCGTGCTGCCCTGGAACACATTGACCGGGCGCCGTTCCAGCTCGATGCGCGGGGCGATGAAGAAGAACTGGCGCGTATCCAGCGGCTGGTAGAACTCGCTGCTCAGCGCCGAGGTCTGGCCCGCCTGTGCGTCGGTGCGCCATTCCGCCCCCAGCGCATTGAGCCAGGTGCGCCGGTAGCTGCCGACCAGGTTGAAGTACGCATCGCCGCGGAAGTCCGAACTCAGTCCCAGCCCGAAGCGCAGGTAGTCGGGGCCCCACGATTTTTCCACGGCATTGACCGTCAGCACGCGCCGGCCCGGTTCTTCCAGGATGCCGTAGTTGACGTGCTCGAAGTCGCCGGTGCCGAACAGGCGGCGCATGTCCTGGTCCAGCGCGGCCTGGTCGATCGGCTCGCCCGGGCGGGTCTGCATCACCGCCCTGGCATAGTCGGGATTGACGCGATGCAACGGCGCCAGCCGGATTTCGTCGACGGGGCGGGTGTCAGGCGGCTGCACCGCCTGCTGGGCCGCGCGCAGCTCGGCATACTGCGCCGGCGGCAGCGCAAGCGGCGCGAGGCGGTCGGCGACCTTGCGCGCGGCGGCCTCGCCGATCGGGATGGTGGTCGACAGGTGGTCGAAGTCGGTCGCGGAAAAGTCGCCCAGCGCGGGCTCGATCAGCACGTCGGTGGGCCGCAGCGAGGCCAGCGAGGCGCGCACGTTCTGCTCGGTCAGGATGTTGAGCATCTGGCCGGTCACGCCGATCACCGAGGTCAGCGCCTCGCGCTTCAGCAGTGGCGTGCCCAGGTTCACGGCGATGACGATATCGGCGCCCATGCTGCGCGCCACGCCCACCGGCAGGTTGTCGGTCAGCCCGCCGTCGACCAGCAGCCGGCCCTCGTATTCCGCCGGGGCCACCGCCCCCGGCACCGACATGCTGGCGCGCATCACGTTGGCCAGCTCGCCCTCGCTGAACACCACCGCCGTGCCCGCCACCAGATCCGTCGCCACCGCCCGGTAGGGGATCGGCAAGCGGTCGAAATCGCGGTAGCCCGGGGTCCTGGCCAGTTGGCGCAGCACCGTCTCCAGCTGCACGCCGGAGACCGCGCCCTTCGGCAGCAGCACGCCACTTGCCTGCAAGCCGATCTCCGGCGTGAACAGGTTGGTGAAGTCGTCCTGCTTGCGCCGCACGGACAGGTCCTGGCGCGGCGGCCGTTCCTTGAACAGCTTGTTGGTGCTCAGGCCGCTGACCAGCTGTTCCATTTCAGCAGGCCCCATGCCGGTAGCGTAGGCGCCGCCGACCAGCGAGCCCATGCTGGTGCCGGCGATGCAGTCGACCGGAATACGCATCGCCTCCAGCACCTTGAGCACGCCGATATGCGCGGCGCCGCGCGCGCCGCCGCCCGACAGCACCAGGCAGATGCGGGGGCGGCCGGCCGCGGCGGGCGGCGCGCCAGCAGGGGCGGCAAGGCCCGCGGCAGTGCCGGCGTCGTGGCCGGGCGCGGGGGGCTCCGCGGCCATCGCGGTACCGGCGCCCAGCGCGATGGCGGCAAGCAGGCGCATCATGCCGGCGCGGCGCAAGCAATGGTGTGGAGCTGCCTTCATGGCTCGATCAGGGTCGCAACCGCCACCAGGCCGGTTGCCGTGGGGGAAGTCCGGCTATCTTCCGGCAAAACGTGTTGTGCGGGCCCCGCGCCGCGCCGCGCGCAAAAACAATTCAACACGCGGCTCGGAAGCATTCAGATCGGCTCCCGGTGCTGCCAGGTGGGGCGATGGGGCCGCCGGACGCCGGCGAGCGCGCCGGAATATACTGGGGGCTGGTCTGCCATGGCGCCGCGCGCGCGATCCGCAAGTGTCTCAAGTGTCCTCTGTAGTCCCTGTAACTGGTTCCACGCTTACCCCTGACGACCCCCGCCCGGAGCCGCCGGAGCGGCCCGCCGATGGCGAGTGCTGCGGCTCCGGCTGCGATCCCTGCATCTTCGATTACTACTACCAGGAGCTGGACCGCTACCGCGAGGCGCTGCGGGCATGGGAAGCGCGCCATGCCGAGGATCCGGCCGCTTGAGCACACACCTGAGCGTCCCGGCCATGCCGCCATCGCAGCCATCGCAGCCCTCCCCGGCAGCCGGGGCGGCGCTGTTCGATTTCGTGCAGCGCCACCCGCGCCTGTTCGTGCTGACCGGCGCCGGCATCAGCACCGATTCCGGCATTCCCGGCTACCGCGACGCGCGTGGCCAGTGGCAACGCTCCCCGCCGATCACGCTGCAGGCCTTTCTCGGCTCGCACGCAGGCCGTCAGCGCTACTGGGCGCGCAGCATGCTCGGCTGGCCGCTGGCGGGGCAGGCACGGCCCAACGATGCCCACCACGCGCTGGCGCGGCTCGGCGCGCAGGGCCGGATGACGGCGCTGGTCACGCAGAATGTCGACGGCCTGCACCAGCGCGCCGGCAGCCAGGGCGTGATCGAACTGCACGGCAGCCTGGCCAGCGCCATCTGCCTGGATTGCGGCGCCAGCCACGACCGCGCCGGCCTGCAGGACTGGCTGGTGTCCCGCAACGCCGCGTTGCGCGACGTGATCGCGCCGCCCGCCGCCGACGGCGACGTGCATTTCGAATCGCCGCTGTTCGCGCAGTTCCAGGTGCCCGATTGCAGCCATTGCGGCGGCATCCTCAAGCCCGACGTGGTGTTCTTCGGCGAATCCGTGCCGCGCACGCGTGTCGACGCCGCGCGCGCGGCGCTGGCCGCTGCGGATGCGATGCTGGTGGTGGGATCGTCGCTGATGGTTTATTCGGGCTACCGCTTCTGCGTCTGGGCCGGCCAGATGGGCAAGCCGGTGGCCGCGCTCAACCTGGGCACCACGCGTGCCGACGCCATGCTGGCGCTGAAGGTCGAGGCCGGTTGCGCGCCGGCGCTGCAGGCGCTGGTGTCGCGGCTGGAGCAGGACACTGCAGGATCCCGTTGACGCGAGCGCCGTGCAGGCATAGCATCGCCACACCACTTTGATCGACGCCGGTCGATCTTTCTTCAAGGCTTCCGCTTCCCACCATGACCGCAGACCGCCAACGCCCCGTCATCGCCGCGCCTCCGGGCCGCGCGTTGCCGTGCCCGCGTCGCCAGCCTGCGTTCACATCTGTCGCGCCGCCGCCGCCGTTCTCCGGCGGTGCGCACCCGCCGCCGCCGCGCGGCTGACGGGCACGCGCCCCAGCCTTTCTCGTCTCCGGTAATCCCGCCTTCGTGCGCCCGTGCGCACGGCCGCCGCACGCCCGTGCGCGCTGTCGCCGTGCCGTGGCCGCATGTCGCAGCGCGTTGCCGGAGCCTGCCAAGCTGACGACAGATGACAAGCCATGACCAACCAAGAAGATTGCGCGGCGCGCTTCGACGCCGCGCGCAACACGCTTACCACGCGTACCACTTCCTCCGCCCTCTGGGCCACGCCGCTGTTCGTGCTGCTATGGAGCAGCGGCGCCATCGCCGCCCGGCTGGCGCTCGACCATGCCACCCCGTTCGCCCTGCTGACCTTGCGCTTCGCGCTGGTCTGCGCCGTGCTGTGCGCGATAGGCCTGGCGCGCAAGCGCCTGCTGCCGCCGCGCGGCGAGCGGCTGCACACGGCCGGCGCGGGCCTGCTGCTGATCGGCGGCTACGCGGTCTTTTACTTTCTGGCGCTGGACCACGGCATGACGCCCGGCGTGCTGGCCACGGTGCTGGGCGCGCAGCCGATGCTGACACTGCTGCTGACCGAGCGCGGCGCCAGCGCGGCGCGCCTCGGCGGCCTGGCGCTGGCATTCGCCGGGCTGGCCATGGTCGTCGCCGACAGCCTGCTGGTGGCCCGGCTGTCACCGGCGGGCGTACTGTGCGCGCTGGCCTCGCTGGCCAGCATGACCGTCGGCGCCATCCTGCAAAAGCGCAGTCCGCGCCCGCCCGCCGAAGTGCTGCCGCTGCAGTACGGCGCAAGCCTGGCGGCCTGCCTGCTGTGCCTGCCGTTCCAGCCCTTCGCCTTCGAAGCGTCGCTGGCGTTCGCCGCACCGCTGCTGTGGCTGGCGCTGGGGATTTCGATCGGCGCGACGCTGCTGTTCTACCGCCTGATCCACGCCGGCAACCTGGTCAACGTGACCAGCCTGTTCTACCTGGTGCCGGCGGGCACCGCGGCGCTCGATTACCTGCTGCTGGGCAACCGCATGGCACCGCTCGCGCTGGCGGGGATGGGGGCGGTGCTGGCGGGGTTGGGGTTGGTGTTCCGCGGCACCAAGCGCTGATGAAGCGGTAGGTGGAGCAGGGGGAGGGGCGCTGCCCGAAGGCGCCTACCGCTGCTTCACCTCCACCCGCACCTCGTCCTTGCCCACCGTGATCGCCCCCGGTTCCACCTCCTTGCCGCCCACGCGCAGCTCCTCCGGCTTGAAGGTGTAGATCGGGTAGTCCTTCAGCAGCTGCTGCGCGACCACGGCGCCGATGGCGTTGAGCTGTTCGCGGTAGGGCCCCATGCCGGCGACTTCGACCTGCTGCACGGTGGGGTTGTCGAGCAGCACTGCGCGCCGGCTCGCGTCATAGCGGATGCCGCTGTTCAGGGCGAGCTTGCCGTCGACCGGAGGCGAGGGCAGCAGGGCATTGTTCAGGCGTGCGTCGACATGGGTGGTGATGCGGTTGCTGGCTTCATCCAGCACCAGCCGCGGGTGGCTGAGCTGGACGCTGACGACTTCGGCGTAGCGCAGCGTGGCGGGAAAGCGCTTGTCGAGTTCGGTCTGCAGTTCCTGGCGGGTCAGGGAATATTCGCCGGTCCAGATGTTGTAGCCGGCCAGGGCCGGAGCGGAGCCGGCGATGCAGGCGGCGGCAAGGAGCAGGCAAGGCGTCAGGCGCATGTGGCGGGTCGGGCGCGCCATGGGGCGCCGCGATAAGTGGGATCAGCCTGTCAGACCGCGCGGCCGGGGCTCGCGTTCCGTCACATCGGGCAGCGTGCCGGTTCAGTAGTGCGGCGGAATTTCCTGCAAGGGGTCGGCGTCGGCCGCGGTGGTGGCGGCGCTGCGCACCTGCTGGTAAAGCGCGCGGAACTGCTCCTGCAACAGGTCGATCTGCTGCTGCTGGCGCGCCACGGTGCTGTTCAGGGTATCGAGCAGGTCTTCCTGGAAGGCGAGCTTGATTTCGAGTTCGTTGATGCGATCGTCCATGGCTAGGTTTCTCCGGCGGGCGGCGCGCATTGTAAACCCTCCCCGGGCTGTGGCCCGAAGCGCGCGCCGCTGGCCGGGAACCTGCGCCCCGGCTTACTTGGGCGCGGTCAGCAGCATCCACATGATGCCGAAACGGTCGGCCACCATGCCGAACTGCTCGGCGAAGAAGGTCTTGTCCAGCGGCATCAGCACCTGGCCGCCTTCCTTCAGGCCGTTGAACGCCTTTTCGACCCCGGCCTTGTCGGGAAACGTGATCGCCAGGCCGAAACCCTGGAACGCGACCTGGTTCGAGCACTGCCCGTCGGAGGCCAGGATGATGCTGTCGCCGACCTGGAATTCCAGGTGCATGACCTTGTCCTGCGCGCCCGCGCCGGGCTGGCAGCCTTCGCCGCCCTTGCCGGCGTCGGGGTTGTCGGCAAAGGTCATGCGGGCGTTGACCTTGGCGCCGAGGGTCTGCTTGTAGAACTCGACCGCTTCGTCGCAACGGCCTTCGAAAAACAGATAGGGCTGGACTTGCATGACAACTCCTGTGAAGGGGCGGCCTGTGGGGCTGTAGGGGCCACCGGGATCTCGGCAACATGGCGACACGCTTTGTGTACGCCGTCCACAATACCTTAGCAAAGAACATGGACGGCGTCCACATTAAACGCGCTGGCGGCGCGGTGGGGCGGCTGCCGGAACGCCGGCGGAGGTGCACTAGAATGGCCGGCGACAGCGCCCGCCCGGCGCCAACCGTTTCGACTGCCGCGGCCCGAATGGAGTTGCCTTGCGTTACGAACTGACCGACCTCCGCCTGTTCCAGGCCATTGCCGATGCGCAAAGCCTGTCGGGCGGCGCATCGGCCACCCACATCACCGCGTCGGCGGCGAGCTACCGGCTGAAGAACCTCGAGCACGCCATGGGCACGCCGTTGTTCGTGCGCACGGCGCGCGGCATGGAGCTGACGCCGGCCGGCGAAACCCTGCTGGTCCATGTGCGCGAACTGCTGCTGGGCGTCGAGCGCATGCATGGCGAGGTCGGGCGCTTCTCCGCCGGGCTGAAGGGCAATATCCGGCTGCTGGCCAACAGCAGCTCGCTCAACGGCTTCATCATTCCCAGCGTGAGCCACTTCCTGCTGGCCAATCCGGATGTGAACATCGACCTGGAGGAGCGCGCAAGCCAGGCGATCCTGGCCGCGGTGGCGGCGCATGAAGCCGATGTCGGCATCCTGGCGGGAGATTTCCATACCGGCGACGAAGCTGCCGGCGTGCGCTCGGTGCGCTACGCGCGCGACGAGCTGATCCTGGTGATGGCGGCCGAGCATCCGCTGGCGCGCGAGCCGGAGGTGCGCTTTGGCGCGGCGCTGGCGTTCGACTTTGTCTGCATGAGCCGCACCAGCAGCAACTTCCTGTTCCTGCGCGAGATGGCGCAGCGCGCCGGCAAGAGCCCCAATGTACGCCTGCATGCGCACAGCTTCGATGCGGTGCTGTCGCTGGCCGAGGCCGGCGTCGGCGTGGCGCTGGTGCCGCGCAGTGTCGCGGCGCAGGCGCTGCGCGAGGCGCGCGTGGCCGGGGTGCGGCTGGCCGAGCCGTGGGCCTTGCGCGAGCTGAACCTGATCGTGCGCGCCGACGGCAAGCTGCCGGCGTTTGCCGAGGCCTTTGCGCAGTTCCTGCTCAACGATCCGCGCGTGGCAGCCACGCGCGAAGGCGGCGCCGTGGCGGCCACGGCGCCGTAACTGCCTGTCCCACGCTTAGCCCGTCAGCGCTTGCGGTTCAGGAAGGTGGCCATGTGCTGCTGCGGCTCGCCGGTGTCGAAGGCGCTGCCGAACTCGGTCACGCTGTTGCCGATCGAGACCTCCAGCGGCGCGTCTTCCCACTCTCGCAGCAGGCGCTTCTGCTGGCGCACCGCGACCGGGCCAAAGCCCGCCAGCAGCGCGGCCACGCGCTCGACTTCCTGATCCAGTTCCGCCAGCGGCACCACGCGGCTGACCAGCCCCCACTGCAGCGCCTCGGCCGCGTTGGAGATCTCGCCCGTCAGCAGCATCCACGCGGTGCGCGCATTGCCGATCAGGCGCGGCATCAGCGCGGCATGGATCACCGACGGGATGCCGACCTTTACCTCGGGCATGCCCAGCTGCGCGGTGTCGGCGGCGATGCGCAGGTCGCACGCCAGTGCCAGTTCCAGCCCCCCGCCCAGGCACCAGCCCGGCATGCGCGCGATCACCGGCACCGGCAGGTGGCGCACGGCATCGCACAACCGGCGCAGGCCGCTGATAAAGGCCTCGGCGCTGGCGCGGTCGAGCGCGGCCATCTCCTTGATGTCGGCGCCGCCGATGAAACCCTTGTCGCCGGTGCCGCGCAGCACCAGCACGCGCAGCGCGTCATGGGCGGCCAGCGCTTCGATCGCGCGCGTAAGCGAGGCGATCACCGGCGTGCTCAGGATATTGAGCGAGCCGGCCTCGCGGATGGTGACGGTGGCAATGCCGCGCGCGTCGATCTCGACGCCGGCGTGCGATTCCTGCTGAAGTGTGCTCATGTCGGTCCTCTGGGCTTACTGGAGCTTGGTGAAGTGGATGGCCTCGACCACCTGCTGCCAGTGCGCGTTCTGCCCACGGATCAGGTCGCCAAAGGCCTTGCGCGAGGTCGGTGCCGGGATCGCGCCCTGTTTCTCGATGGCGGCGACCACCTCGGGCTCGGCCAGCACCTTGCGCACCGCGTCGTTGAGCTGGTCGAGGATGGCGGCGGGCGTGCCGGCCGGCGCGCCCAGGCCGAACCACGACGGGTTGTTCATCGCCGCCAGGCCGGCCTCGGCATAGGTGGGCACGTTGGGCAGCACCTTCAGGCGCTGCTTCGCGGCCACCGCCAGCGGCTTGAGGCGCCCGCCCTGGATCAGTCCGGACGACGACGGGATATTGTCGAACACCACCTGGATCTGCCCGGCCACAGCATCGTTGAGCGCCGGGCCCAGCCCCTTGTACGGCACGTGCAGCATGCGCGTGCCGGTGGTATTCATGAACAGCTCGCCGTTCATGTGGCTGAGGCCGCCGTTGCCGGACGAGCCGAACGAATATTTGCCGGGATTGGCCTTGAGCTGCTTGATGAAGGATGCCAGGTCCGTCGCCGGGAAGGCGGGATTGACCACCAGCACGTTGGGCACGTCGGCCAGGTTGCTGATCGGCGCGAAGTCCTTGACCGGGTCGTAGGCGGTCTTCAGGTAGACGTTGGGGTTGACCGCGTGCGAGCTTTCCACCTCCATCACCAGCGTGTAGCCGTCTGCCGGCTGCTTGGCCGCGTAGGCGCTGCCGACCGCGCCGCCGGCGCCGGGGCGGTTTTCGATCACCACTGGCTGGCCCAGCACCGGGCCCAGGCGGGTGCCGACGATGCGGGCAATGATGTCGGTGGTGCCGCCGGCCGCGTAGGGCACGATCAGCTTGATCGGCCGCTCGGGATAGGCGGCGTGCGCGCTGCTGGCAATGCCGAGCAGGGCCATGGCGAAAAGGGTTGGCTTCATCGGGATGTCTCCGGGTCGGGGTTATAGATGTCGTGGCAGAACGGTCAGCGCTGAGGGCTGTGTTCGCCCAGCAGCGGGGGCGGTGCCGGCGGGGCCTCGTGCCCGGCCAGCATCGGGTTGCGCACCATCGGCACGCGCCCCATCACGGGGTGCTCGGCCACCTGCATCAGCTTGCGGTGCCTGACCTGCGGATGGGCGAAGACTTCGTCCATGGTGTGGATCGGGCCCCAGGGCACGCCGGCGGCGTCGAAGGCCTCGGTCCAGGCGGCACGGGTGCGGGTGGGAAAGAGTTCGGTCAGCCGCGCGCGCAAGGCGTCCAGGTGTTCGATGCGCGCGGAATTGGTGGCGTAGCGCGGGTCCTGCGCTAGATCCGGCATGCCGGCCACGGCGCAGAAACGCGCGAACTGGCTGTCATTGCCGATCGCCAGGATCAGGTGGCCGTCGGCGCAGCGGAACACTTCATACGGCGCGCAGTTGGGATGGGCGTTGCCGCTGCGCTGCGGGTTCTGGCCCGACACCAGGTAGTTGGCGGCCTGGTTGGCATTCATCGCCACCGCCACGTCGAGCAGCGCGATGTCCAGGTGCGCGCCCACGCCGGTCGCCTGGCGCTGGTACAGCGCGGCCAGTACCGCGGAGGTGGCATACATGCCGGTGCTCAGGTCGACCACCGCGACGCCGGTGCGCAGCGGGCCGGCGCCGGGCGTGCCGTCGGGCTGGCCGGTGTAGCTCATGAGCCCGCCCATGCCCTGGAACACGTAGTCGTAGCCAGGCTTGTCCGCCATCGGCCCGCTCTGGCCGAAGCCGGTGATCGACAGGTAGACCAGGCGCGGGTTGATGGCCTTGAGCGTGTCGTAGTCCAGCCCGTAGCGGCGCAGCGTGCCGACCTTGTAGTTCTCGACCAGCACGTCGGCCGTGCGCGCCAGTTCGCGCACCTGCGCCGCGCCTTCGGGCGTGCCATAGTCGATCGCGAGCGAACGCTTGCCGCGGTTGCAGCAGATGAAGTAGCCGGACAGGCGCGGGTCGCCTTCGGTGCCGGCCGGTGCGTCGAGGTAGGGCGGGCCCCAGCCGCGGGTATCGTCGCCGCGTTCGGGGTGTTCGACCTTGGTCACCTCGGCGCCCAGGTCGGCCAGGTTCTGGGTACACCAGGGACCGGCCAGGATGCGCGACAAATCCAGGACCCGGACACCTTCCAGGGCGCGATGCAGCATGACGACTCCGCTTTCCGACAACAGTGCGGCGCAGTATAGGGAGGGGTATCGGGCCGAACCAGTCGAGAGTTTTGAAAGGCGCGTTCGTCGGATTTGAACGGTATGGCCGGGTCGCGTCCGGCGCGGCCGGGGTGGCGCCGGCGCCCCCGCCGGCCCCCGCGTTTGGCGCGTGGGCGCTGCCGTGTCACAATTCGCGTTTGGCACTGACTCGGCACGTGACTCGGCCGGCCGCGTCGCCGTGCTTCCCGCCGCCTCCGGCCGCTTGCGGTCGACGCCGTGGAAGCCCGCCCAAGAGCCGACAAATTCACATTGATTTTCTGGCGATGACTACCATCCTGCAGCACATTCCTACCGGCCAGCGCGTCGGTATCGCCTTCTCCGGCGGCCTTGACACCAGCGCGGCACTCCTCTGGATGCGCCAGAAGGGCGCCGTCCCCTACGCCTACACCGCCAACCTGGGCCAGCCGGACGAGCCCGACT
This sequence comes from Cupriavidus taiwanensis, assembly GCF_900250075.1. NCBI lineage: Bacteria > Pseudomonadati > Pseudomonadota > Betaproteobacteria > Burkholderiales > Burkholderiaceae > Cupriavidus > Cupriavidus taiwanensis. Next base: position 625,728 of record NZ_LT977071.1, on the reverse strand, counting down.
ACGACGACATCCCGCGCCGCGCCAAGGCCTACGGCGCCGAGGAAGCGCGCCTGGTCGACTGCCGCGCGCAGCTGGTGGCCGAGGGCATCGCGGCGCTGCAGTGCGGTGCCTTCCATATCTCCACCGCCGGCATCACCTACTTCAACACCACCCCGATCGGCCGCGCCGTCACCGGCACCATGCTGGTCGCCGCGATGAAGGAAGACGGCGTCAACATCTGGGGCGACGGCAGCACCTTCAAGGGCAACGACATCGAGCGCTTCTACCGCTACGGCCTGCTGACCAACCCCGGCCTGCAGATCTACAAGCCGTGGCTGGACCAGCAGTTCATCGACGAACTGGGCGGCCGCGCCGAGATGTCCGAGTTCATGCGCCAGAACGGTTTCGACTACAAGATGTCGGCCGAAAAGGCGTACTCGACCGACTCCAACATGCTGGGCGCCACCCACGAGGCCAAGGACCTGGAGCACCTGGATTCGGGCATCCGCATCGTCCAGCCGATCATGGGCGTGCAGTTCTGGCGCGATGACGTCGAAGTCAAGCGCGAGGAAGTCACGGTGCGCTTCGAGGAAGGCCAGCCGGTCGCGCTGAACGGCCAGACCTTCGCCAATGCCGTCGACCTGTTCATGGAAGCCAACCGCATCGGCGGCCGCCATGGCCTGGGCATGAGCGACCAGATCGAGAACCGCATCATCGAGGCCAAGAGCCGCGGCATCTACGAAGCCCCGGGCCTGGCGCTGCTGTTCATCGCCTACGAGCGCCTGATCACCGGCATCCACAACGAAGACACCATCGAGCAGTACCGCGACAACGGCCGCCGCCTGGGCCGCCTGCTGTACCAGGGCCGCTGGTTCGACCCGCAGGCCATCATGCTGCGCGAAACCGCCCAGCGCTGGGTGGCCGGCGCCATCACCGGCGAGGTCACCATCGAACTGCGCCGCGGCAACGACTACTCGATCCTGAACACCACCTCGCCCAACCTGACCTACAAGCCGGAACGGCTGACCATGGAAAAGGGCGAGTCGATGTTCACGCCGCTGGACCGCATCGGCCAGCTGACCATGCGCACGCTGGACATCGTCGATACCCGCGAGAAGCTGCAGACGTATGCCAAGACCGGCCTGCTGTCGACGCAGGTCAGCGCTTCGCTGCCGAAGCTGGAAGACTGAGCTTCGCGCTTCCCCGCCTGACGGCGGGGGCCGCCAGAAACCGGCACCTGAGGGTGCCGGTTTTTTTTGTCTCGGCGTTTTCCCCACCTGTCACGTAATGTCAAGCGAACGTCCCGGAATATCAAACCGCGTAGTCCCGATCGCCAGATACTGGCTGCGCTCACCCGCCACTCCGCGCGGGTACTGAACACACGGCGGCGCCAAGACCGCCGGCCGGCTTCCGGAGACGCCCATGCCCAGATCCCGCCTTGCCCTTGCCGCCGCATCCGCCGCGCCCACGCCGGCCGCGCCCGCGGCTGCCGGACCGCGCTATGCGTGGCTGGTGTTTGCGCTGACCTTTGCGCTGCTGCTGTCGGACTACATGTCGCGCCAGGTGCTCAATGCCGTGTTTCCGCTGTTGAAGGCCGAATGGCAGCTGGGGGATACGGAACTGGGCGCGCTCGGCGGGGTGGTGGCGCTGATGGTGGGCGTGCTGGCGCTTCCGCTGTCGCTGCTGGCCGACCGCTGGGGCCGCGTGCGCAGCCTGATCCTGATGGCGGCGCTGTGGAGCCTGGCCACGCTGGGCTGCGCGCTGGCGGGCAGCTTTGGGCAGATGTTCCTGGCGCGGCTGTGCGTCGGCATCGGCGAGGCCGCCTACGGCAGCGTCGGCATCGCGGTGGTGGTGTCGGTGTTCCCGCGCCACCTGCGCGCCAGCCTCAGCGCTGCGTTCATCGCCGGCGGCGCGTTCGGCTCGGTGCTGGGCATGGGACTGGGCGGCATCCTGTCCGCACATTTCGGCTGGCGCATGGCCTTTGCCGGGATGGCCGCGTTCGGGCTGGCGATGGTGGCCTGCTATGCGCTGACGATCAGCGAGCAGCGGCTGCGCCGGCTGCAGCAGCGTATTGGCGCCACTGAGGACGGCAACCGCGACGCGGCCACGGCGTGCCAGCTGGCGCCGCGCCGGATCGTGCGCGAACTGCTGACGCTGCCCTCGATGCTGTGCGCCTGTGCCGGCAGCGCCTTGCAACTGCTGGTGATGGCCGCGCTGCTGGCGTGGCTGCCGAGCTTCCTGGCGCGTGAGTACGGCATGGCAACCGGGCGGGCTGGTGTGGCGGCGGCGTTGCTGGTGCTGGTAGCGGGCGCCGGCATGGTGGCCTGCGGCGCGCTGACCGACCGCGTGGCGCGGCGCGCGCCCGGGCGCAAATGGCACATGGCCATCGCCTACAGCCTGGTCTGCTGCGTATTGCTGATGACGGCGTTCCGGCTGCCCGCCGGCACGGCCCAGCTGGTGCTGATCGGCGCGGGCATGCTGGTGGTGGGCGGCTGCGCCGGCCCGGCCAGCGCGATGGTGGCCAACCTGACGCGGCCTGCCATCCACGCCACCGCGTTTGCGACGCTGACGCTTATCAACAACCTGCTAGGCCTGGCGCCAGGCCCGTTCCTGACCGGCGTGCTGGCCGACCGCATCGGCCTGAGCGGCGCGCTGCAATGGATGCCGCTGGCCGGCGCCGCCGCCACGCTGCTGTTCTGCATCGGCCGCCGTCACTATGCCGCGGACCTGCGGCGCCTGGATGGCCAACCCGTGCCCCACGCCGTTCCTGTCTGACTTTTTCTGATCCCACCATGACTGCTACCCCTTCGCCCACCATCCTGATGGTGCCGGGCTTGCGCGACCACGTCGCCGAGCACTGGCAGACCCTGCTCCAGGCCGAGCTTCAGGCACAAGGGCATGATGCCCGCTGCGTGCCGCCGCTGGAGCACGACAAGCTCAGCCGCACCGCCCGTGTCGCCGCGCTCGATGCCGCTCTGGCGGACATCGACGGGCCGGTGGTGCTGGTCGCGCACAGCGCCGGCGTGATGATCACCGTGCATTGGGCGGCGTTGCACCGCCGCCCAATACGTGGCGCGCTGCTGGTGACGCCGCCGGACTTCACGCAGCCGCTGCCGCCGGGCTATCCGGCGCAGCAAGCGCTGGCGCAAGCCGGCTGGCTGCCGACGCCGCTGGCGCCGTTGCCGTTTCCCAGCCTGGTGGCGGCCAGCCGCAACGATCCGCTGGCGAGCCATGCGCGCGTCACTGAAATGGCCGCCGCGTGGGGCAGTGGGCTGGTGGACCTGGGCAACGTCGGCCACCTCAACCCGGCCGCCGGCTACGGTCCCTGGCCGCGCGCCCATGCCCTGCTGGCGGAACTGGACGCGCTGGTCGTGCAGCAGGCCTGAGCGCGCCGCAGCGCGCGTCACGACAAGAACATCCGGCCACCAAGGCCGGGCCAACAAGGAGGAGAGAGATGAAAACCAGAAACACCGTCATGGCCCTGATACTGGGGTGCCCGCTGGCGGCCGTCGCGCAATCGTCGGTCACGCTGTATGGCGTGGCCGACATCAACGTCGAATATGTGAACCGCGTCGGCGCCGTACCGGTCGCCGCGAATGGCTTCAACCGCGGGCCGGGCGACAAGGTGTTCCGCATGGACTCGGGCGGCCTGTCCGGCTCGCGCTGGGGCCTGCGCGGCATGGAGGACCTGGGTTCCGGATGGCAGGCATCGTTTGTGCTGGAAAGCGGCTTCGGCGTGGACAACGGCGCGTTGCAGCAAGCCGGGCGCCTGTTCGGTCGCCAGGCCTTTGTCGCCGTGCGCCACGCCAACATGGGCCAGCTCAGCCTGGGCCGCCAGTACACCTCGATCTTCGAAGCCCTGGCGAATTTCTCGCCCACGGCCTACGCCACGCAATACGAACCGGTGGTGCTGCAGGCGGGCCCCAACTTCCGCGAGGACAACACCGTCAAGTACACCGGCCAGTTCGGCCCGCTGACGGCGCGCGCGCACTGGTCGTTCGGCGTCGGGCTGGCACTGCCGCAGACGGTCGGCATCGCCACGCCGATCGGGGGCAACGGCGAAGTGCCGGGGCAGTTCCGCCGCGATACCGCCTATGGCGCCTCGCTGGCGTATGCCGCCGGACCCTTCGGCGCCACCGTCGGCTACGACCAGTGGAATCCAACCATCGGCACCAGCAGCGGCACGCTGCGCAAGGCCGTGGTGGGCGCCAGCTACACCTTCGGCCCGGCCAAGATCATGGGCGGCTATCGCTGGGGCCAGAACAAGAACGCCGCCGACGTGGTGATCCAGCGCGACGACTTTTACTGGATCGGTGCCAACTACCAGGTCACTCCGGCCGTGGGGCTGACGCTCGAATACAACTACGACAACGTCAGGAGCCTGTTCGGCGACACGCACGTGGCCAATCCGTGGCAGCTGGCCTTTATCGCCAACTATGCATTCTCGAAACGCACCGACGTGTACGTGTCCACCGCCTATGCGCGCAATGCCGGGCTGATGCTGGAATCGCTGGCCACGGTCTATGCCAACAGCCTGTCGCTGAGCAACAGCTATGCCGCGGCCAACGGGCAACGCAGCATGGTGGGCGTGGCGCTGGGGATCCGGCACAAGTTCTGATCCGGGCCTTGCTGCCAGACGGGGCTCGTTATGGCCGCCGCGCGTGGTTGCGCAGGCGGCTTTTTTTACTGTCCGGACTGCGCCCGCCAAGCCGACACGCTGCGCCCGAAGCGTGCGCTGAACCAGCGCGAGAACGCGCTCAGCGACGAAAAGCCGAGCAGCGCCGCTACTTCTGAAAGCGGCCGCTCGCGGTTCTCCAGGTAACGGATCACCAGGTCGGCGCGGGCTTCGGCGAGGATGTCGGAGTAGCTGGTGTGCGCCTGCTCCAGGCGCCGGTGCACGGTGCGGCGGTCGACGCTGAGATGCTGGGCCACGCGTTCCACCGAGCACAGCCCGGTCGGCAGCAGCGCGTACACCAGCTTGCGCACCATGTCCGGCATGGTGGCCGCGGTCGACTGCGCCAGCAGCGTGCCGAGATATTGCTTCACCTGCTGCGCCATCACCGGGTCGTACGACGGCAAGGGCGCTTCCAGGTCCGCCGCCTGGCAGACGATGCCGTCGAAATCCTGGTTGAACGAGCCGGCCATGCCGAACACGCGCGTGTACGTCGCCGTGCTGGCCGGCGCCGGGTGCGTGAAGCAGATGCTGCGCGGCCGCCAGGATGGCCCCAGGAACAGCTTCAGCATGCGGAACATCACGCCCACCGCCAGGTCGGTCGCCTGCCGCAACGTGCCCGGCGCTTCGCTGAGGACCTGCAGCCGGATCATCACCAGGTCGTCGCTGTCTTCGACGCGCATCGCCAGCGCTTCATTCTGCAGCCCCATGTAGCGGACCATCGACTCCAGCGCCCGGCGCAGCGTCGGTTCCTCGCGCACCACGAAAGCCAGCGGGCCGAGATTGGAGAACTCGCGCAGCTCGGCCATGCGCAGGCCGAAATCCTCGGCCCCGGCGGCGCGCGCCGACGCATCCAGCAAGCGACCCACCGAGGTCGCCGGGATGCGGATGTCGGGGTCGAGCAGCACCGAGCGGTTGATCTTCGCGGCCCTGAGCTGCTGGTACGGGTCCAGCCCCAGCGCACGCGCGACTTCGACGTAGTTGGTCAGGCTGGCACTGCGCAGGTAGTAGGACATGACAGCGGCTTCCGGGCTTTCCCTGAGTGTCCCGAAATGTAAATCGGTTGTCCCGGATCGTCAAATCGCGGCGGTCCGTTGACCGATACTCCAGTCACCAACCAACCGGAGCGATCTATGCAATTCCTCGACGATTCCCTGCACCCCGAGAACATGGACAAGGTGGTGATCACCGTGGCCCCGTATGGCCCCGAGTGGATGCCGCAGGACTTCCCCGAGGACATCCCGGTGACCATGGAGGAACAGGTGCAGAAGGCGGTCGATTGCTACAACGCCGGCGCCACGGTGCTGCACCTGCATGTGCGCGAACTCGACGGCAAGGGCTCCAAGCGCCTGTCCAAGTTCAACGAGCTGATCGCCGGCGTGCGCGCCGCGGTGCCGGACATGATCATCCAGGTCGGCGGCTCGATCTCGTTCGCGCCGGAGGATGACGGCCAGGAGGCCAAGTGGCTGTCCGACGACACCCGGCACATGCTGGCGGAGCTGCAGCCCAAGCCCGACCAGGTCACCGTGGCCATCAACACCACGCAGATGAACATCATGGAGCTGCTCTATCCGGAGTACCTGAAGGGGACTTCGCTGGAGCACCCGGCCTACCAGGCCGCCTACCGCGAGATGACGGTGCCGGCCGGCCCGGGCTGGGTGGAAGAGCACCTGCGCCGGCTGCAGGCGTCGGGCATCCAGCCGCATTTCCAGCTGACCGGCATGCATGCGCTGGAAACGCTCGAGCGGCTGGTGCGCGCGGGCGTCTACACCGGTCCGCTGAACCTGACCTGGATCGGCATCGGCGGCGGCTTTGACGGCCCCAACCCGTTCAACTTCTTCAACTTCGTGCACCGCGCCCCGGACGGCTGCACGCTGACCGCCGAGTCGCTGCTGAAGAACGTGCTGCCGTTCAACATGATGGCGATGGCGATGGGCCTGCATCCGCGCTGCGGCATCGAGGACACCATCATCGACCAGCACGGCAAGCGCATGACCTCGGTGCAGCAGATCGAGCAGTGCGTGCGCGTGGCGCGCGAGCTGGGCCGCGAGATTGCCTCGGGCCAGGAAGCGCGCGAGATCTACCGCATCGGCACCTGGTACGACAGCGCCGAGGCCACGCTGCAGGCCAACGGCATGGCCCCCAACCGCAAGTCGGGGCAGAAGAACCTGCCGCTGCGCGCGGCCGCCTGACGGCCGTGGGCGGGGCCGGCCACGCGGCCGGCCCGCGCCAGCCACCCGGAGCCGCCGATGCATCACCACGACGCCCTCGCCAATCCCTGCATCAACATCTGCAGGATGGACCTGGCCAACCGCTATTGCCAGGGCTGCGGCCGGACCCGGCTGGAAATCGGCCGCTGGCTGCGCATGAGCGAGGCCGAACGCGCGCAAGTGCTGGCCGCGCTGCCGGCACGCCGCGCAAGCAGCAGCCATACTAGATAACGGAGACAACATGACCACCCGACCCGCCTTCCTGCTGCGCATCGCCGCCGCGGCGGCCACCCTCGCGCTGGCCGCGCCCTCTGCCATGGCCTGGACCAGCAAGCCGGTCCGCATGCTGGTGCCGGCTCCGGCCGGCGGCACCATGGACGTGCTAGCGCGGCTGCTGGCGGACCAGCTGTCCGCGGACCTTGGCCACCCCGTGGTGGTCGACAACAAGCCTGGCGCCGGCGGTGGCATTGCCATCACCAACATGCTGGCCGCGCCCGCTGATGGCCAGACCATCATGGTCACCGCCAGCAATGTGTTGACCGAGATCCCGCATGTGCTCAAGCAGCCGTTCGACCCGCTGAAAGACGTCAGGCCCGTCGCCGCCGTGGCGCGTTCGCGCATGGTGATGATTGGCGCGCCTGGCCTGCCGGCCAAGGACCTGAAGGGCCTGGTCAGCTATGCCCGGGCCAATCCGGGCAAGCTCAGCTTTGCCTCGTACAGCGCCGGCACCGCCTCGCACTACGCCGGCATGATCATGAACCAGAAGGCCGGGCTGGACCTGCAGCATGTGCCCTTCGCCGGCTCGGCGCCGGCGCTGGCGCAGGTGATGGGCAACCAGATCGCGGTGATGTACGACGGCATGGTGACCTCGCTGCCGATGATCCGCGCCGGCAAGGTGCAGGTCTATGCCGTGGCATCGAAGAGCCGCTCGGCGCTGCTGCCGCAGGTGCCGACGTTCGCGGAAATGGGTTACCCCGACATGGAGTTCAGCAACTGGGTGGGCGTGATTGCGTCGTCGAAGCTGTCGCCCGAACTGGCCGAGAAGATCCACGCGGCGGCCTACAAGGCTGCGGCTTCTGCCAAGGTGCGTGACCGGATGGAGGCGCTCGGCTATGAGCCGCTGCCGGCGCAGCCCCTGCCGCAACTGAGCGAATCCGTGCGCACGGAGTTCGAGCGCAATGCCGGCATTGTCAAGGCGTTCAATATCCAGCAGTAAAGCCCTGCCTGGCAATGCAAAAGGGCAGCCTCGGAAGAGGCTGCCCTTTCGCTTTCCTGCCGCCCGTTCAGGCGCCGGTGGCGCGCAAGCGCTTCTTGTCGATCTTGCCGACGCTGGTCTTCGGGATCCCGTCGACAAACAGGATGCGCTCAGGTTCCGGCACCGCATACTTGCTGAGCCGGTTGGCCTCGACGCGCGCCAGCAGCGACGCGCGAATCGCTTCCGCGGTGACGGTGGCGCCAGGCTTGCGCACCACGTATGCCACCGGCCGCTCGCCCCAGCGGGCGTCCGGCACGCCGATGACCGCGCACTCCTGCACGCCCGGCACCTGGGTGACCAGGCCCTCGACCTCGATCGACGAGACCCACTCGCCGCCGGTCTTGATCACGTCCTTGATCCGGTCGACGATCTGCACGAAGCCGTCGGCGCCCATCACCGCGATGTCCTGCGTATGCAGGTAGCCGCCGGCCCACAGCTCGGCCGATGCCTCGGGTTTGCCGTGGTAGGCGCGGGTCAGGAACGGCGCGCGCAGCACGATCTCGCCGCGCGCCGTGCCGTCGCGTGGCACGTCGTGCATGGACTCGTCCACCAGGCGGAAGTCCACCATCGCCACCGGACGGCCCGTCGAGCAGCGCATGCGCACCTCGGTCTCGCGATCGGCATTGGCGTGCCCCGGGGGCAACTGCGCCAGCGCGACGATGGGGCCGGTCTCCGACATGCCATAGCCGGCAAACACGTCCATGCCGCGCTCGAGCGCGGCCTCGCACAACGCCGGCGGCAGCGCCGAGCCGCCGATGATGAGCTTCCAGCCCGACAAGTCCTGGCCGCTTGCCTGCGCCGCCTGCAGCAGCATCTGCAGCAAGGTCGGCACGCAGTGCGAGAACGTGACCCCCTCGGTCTCGCGCAACTGCAGCAAGACATCCGGCGCGTAGCGTCCCGGCAGCACGATGCGCAGCCCGAGCATGACCGCGACATAGGGGATGCCCCAGGCCAGCACGTGGAACATCGGCGTGATCGGCATGTAGACGTCTTCCCGGTGCAGGCGCTGCCCTTCGCGCGGCGCGCACAGGCTGGTGGCCGAGGCCAGCGCATGCAGCACGATGTCGCGATGGCTGTAGCACACGCCCTTGGGGTCGCCGGTGGTGCCGGTGGTGTAGAAGGTGGCGGCGCGGGTGTTCTCGTCGAACTCGGGGAAATCGAAGTCGGGCGAGGCCGCTTGCAGCAGCGCCTCGTACTCGCCGCGCAGCGGCAGCGAGGTCGGCGGCATCGGCTGGCCGTCGGCCAGCAGGACAAAACCGCGCACGCTGGTCAGCTGGTCGCGGATCTCTTCCACCACGGGCAGGAAGTCCGGATGGAGCAGCACCACCTCGGCGCCGGAATCGTTCAGCGTGTACAGGATCTGCTGCGCCGACAGCCGCACGTTGACCGTGAACAGCGTCGCGCCCATCATCGGCACGCCGAAATAGCACTCCAGGTAGCGATGGCTGTCCCAGTCCATCACCGCCACGGTGGTGCCGTGCGCCACGCCCTGCGCAGCCAGCGCGGAAGCCAGCCGGCCAACGCGCTGGCGGAACTCGCGATAGCTGTGGCGCAGTTGTCCGCGGTACGTGATCTGCTGGTCGCCGTACAGCGACAGCGAATTGAGCAGCAGCTGGCGGACCAGCAGGGGATAGGCATAGGCCTGCGGGGCCGCAGGCACAAGGTGTGATTGCATTTGTGTCTTCCTCCGTCAGAACGGCACGTCGCCGATGATGCCGGCACGCTCCATCTTGCGTACCGTGGGCGCATAGTCCTGCACCGCGTAGTGCTGCGTGCAGCGGTTGTCCCAGATCGCCACGCTGTGCTTCTTCCAGCGCCAGCGCACCTGGTACTCCGGGATCTCGGCCTGCGCGCACAGGTAGTGCAGCAGGTCTCCCGCGCCGGGCATGAAGTCCTTGCCGAAGCGGATCACGTCGCCGCGGTGGTAGTTGGCGAAGTGCGAGGTGAAGGCGTTGACGAACAGGATCTTCTCGCCCGTTTCCGGATGGGTGCGCACCACCGGGTGCTCGACCATCGGGAATTGCGCCGCCAGCGCCGCGCGCTTCTCCGGCGCCATGTTGGCGCCGAAGGTGTGTTCGATGCTGTGCTTGGCGCGCAGCCCTTCGATGCGCGCCTTGATGTCCTGCGGCAGGCGCCGGTAGGCTTCGCCCATGTTGACCCAGATGGTGTCGCCGCCGACCGCCGGGGTTTCCACGCAGCGCAGCACGCAGCCCATCGGCGGCGCCTGGCGCCAGGTGGCGTCGCAATGGAAAGAATTCTCGTAGTGCTCGACCTTGCTGTCGGGCGACTTGTAGATCTGCACCAGCCCCGGATGCTCCGGGTCGCTGCCCACCACCGGGTGGTCTTCCAGTTCGCCGAAGCGGCGGGCAAAGGCAACGTGTTCGGCGCGGGTGATGTCCTGGTCGCGCAGGAACAGGACCTTGTACTGCAGCAGCAGCGCCTTGATCTCGGCGAACAGGCCGGCGTCGCGCGAGGCATCGGCCAGGCTGACGCCGGTCAGCTCGGCGCCGATGGTGCAGGTTAGTGGTTCCGCATGCATGAGGTGTCTCCTCCTTCCTGGTTGTTTCAGATGACGAAGATCGATGATCCGGTGGTGCGGCGCGCTTCCAGGTCCTGGTGCGCCTGCACCGCGTCTTCCAGCGCATAGCGCTGGTTGATGCCGATATGGATGCGGCCCGCGGCGACGTGGCCGAAGACTTCGTCGGCCAGCGCCTGCTTTTCCGCCGGATCGGCGATGTAGTCGGCCAGCGCGGGGCGGGTCAGGAACAGCGAGCCCTTCCGCGCCAGCAGCGCCGGGTCGAACGGCGGCACCGGGCCCGAGGCGGTGCCCACGCACACCATGGTGCCGCGGCGGCGCAGCGAATCCAGCGAGCCCATGAAGGTGGTCTTGCCGACGCTGTCGAACACCACCGCCACGCCCACGCCATCGGTCAGCTCGCGCACGCATTTGGCCACGTCCTCGCGGGTGTAGTAGATGATGTGGTCGCAGCCGTGCGCGCGCGCCACCTCGGCCTTGGCCTCGGTCGACACTGTGCCGATCACGGTCAGGCCCAGCAGCTTGGCCCACTGCGACACGATCAGCCCGACCCCGCCCGCCGCCGCGTGCAGCAGGATGGTGTCGCCCGCCTGGAACGGATGGATGCGGCGCATCAGGTAGGCCGAGGTCAGCCCGCGCATGGTCATCGCCGCCGCGGTTTCGAAGGCGATGCTGTCGGGCAGGCGGATCAGCGGCGCGGCGGGTACCAGGCGCTCGGTGCTGTACGCGCCCAGCGTGTTGACGAAGCCGGTGTAGGTGACGCGGTCGCCCGGCGCCACGTTGGTCACGCCCGGGCCGACGGACACCACCACGCCGGCGGCTTCCACGCCCATGCCGCTGGGCAGCGGCACGGAATAGGTGCCGTTGCGGAAATAGGTGTCGGCGTAGTTCAGGCCCACCGCGACGTGGCGGATGCGGACCTGTCCCGGCCCGGGCTCGCCGACTTCCATCGGTTCGTAGCGCAGGACTTCGGGGCCGCCGGTCTCATACATGCGGACGACATTTGCCATGATTCTGTTCTCCTTGGAATGTGCGTTGGTGCAGAGTGCGCTGCACATGCCTGCTACTGTAGGGAGCGCGGCCCCGACCGGCTTTGCATTGGCCACCGACGACTTTGCATTTCATGCCAGGAGGCCTATGATCCTGCTGCGGCGGGCCGTCGGTTACCCGCCACGGCGCAGGACATCCCAACGCATCGCAAGGCAAGACCGGTTTGGAAACGCTCATACGTGCCGCCGCACTGACCAACTTCCTGGAGGTATCGCGCGACCTCGGCCTGGACCCGCTGCCGCTGCTGCGCCAGGCGCGGTTGCGCCGCGCCTGGCTGGGCGATCCCGACCAGCGGGTGCCGCTGCGCGCCTGCGTGGCGCTGCTGGAAGCCGCCGCGCACGCCTCGGACTGCGAGACGTTCGGGCTGCGCATGGCGGAGTCGCGCCAGCTGTCGGATTTTGGCGTGATGAGCCTGCTGATCAGCCAGCAGCCCACGCTGCGCGCCGCGCTGGCCACCACCATCCGCTATCGCCACCTGGTCAATGATTCGGTGGCGCTGCTGCTCGAAGATGCCGGCAGCGCGGTGCTGATCCGCCAGGAGGTGCTGAGCGATGCGCCCTCGCGGCAGGCCACCGAGCTGGCCATCGGTGTCGTGTTCCGCATGTGCGCGCTGCTGCTGGGGCCGCGCTGGCAGCCGATCGGGGTGAGCTTCACGCATGCGGCGCCGGCCGACCTGCGCGTCCATCGCCGGCTGTTCGGCTGCCCGCTGGAGTTCAATGCGGACTGCAATGGCATCGTCTGCCGCGCCGCCGACCTCGACGCGCCCAACCCGGGCGCGGATCCCGTCATGGCGCGTTATGCGCAGCAGTTCATCGATACCCTGCCGCGCGCCAACCCCCAATCCATCGGCCACGAAGTGCGCGCCGCCATCTACCTGATGCTGCCGATGGGCCGCGCCACCTGCGATGCCGTGGCCGAGGGCCTGGGCCTGAGCCTGCGCACCATGCAGCGCCAGCTCGACGACGCGGGCGAGACCTTCACGGGCATCCTCAACGACGTGCGGCGCGAGCTGGCGCGACGCTATGTCGAGAATCCGCGCTACTCACTGCTGCGCGTGTCGCAGCTGCTCGGCTATGGCTCGGCCAGTGCCTTCACGCGCTGGTTCTCGGCGCAGTTCGGCACCGCGCCGGCCAACTGGCGCCGGGACCACGCGGGGCGGTAGGGCGGTCAGGCGTCAGCCCCGCCAACGCTGCCGGTGCTTCGCGCAGCGCCAGTTCCGCGTCCTTGATGCCGGCCAGCGGCGCCAGTACCGCGGCATCGAACGGCCGCACCGGTTCTCCCGCACGCACCCGCGCCGGCCAGTCCGGATTCGCCAGCGCCCCGCGTCCGAGCGCGACCAGCGTCGCGCCTTGTTCGAGCATGCCGGCCGCGCGCACCGGATCCGCCAGGCCGCCGTTGGCGACGATGGCCAGGCCCGGCGCCGCGCGCCGGGCGTGCTGCACCAGCGACGCGTCGCCGTCAGCGAAGGCAGGCTGCCAGGCTTCATGCTCGGTCACATGAAGGTAGTCGACGCCGCTGGCCGCAATGCCGGCAAACACCGCGGCCGCACCCTCTGTGCTTTCGGGCCACTGGTAGGTGAAGTCATTGACCTTGGCCTGCGAGATGCGCACGCCGACGACGACATCGCTCCCCACCGCCGCGCGCACCGCGCGGATCGTTTCCAGCAGCAGGCGCATGCGCTGCGCGATGCCGCCGCCCCAGGCATCCTGGCGCTGGTTGGTATGGCCGTTGAGGAACTGGTCGAGCAGGTAGCCGTTGGCGCCGTGGATCTCCACGCCGTCGAAGCCGGCCTCGCGCGCGCGCCGCGCCGCTTGCGCAAAGCCGTCGATGGCCTGCAGGATCTCTGACTCGTCCATCGCGCGCGGCACGCGGAAGGCGCCCGTGCCGCCATACGCTGTCAGCTGCCGGCCCCTGGGCTGCACGGCCGAGGGCCCCACCGTATCGTCGCGGAAGCGGTTGGCCTGCGACAGCGCCCCCGCATGCATCAGTTGCGCGACCATGCGCCCGCCGGCCTGGTGGACCGCGGCCACGATCCCGCGCCAGCCCTGCGCCTGCTGCGCGTCGGTCAGCCCCGGCTGGCCGGCATAGCCCTGCGCATAGGCGCGGTCGGTATAGATGCCCTCGCTGACGATCAGGCCAAAGCCGCCGCGGGCAAAGCCCTCGTAGTAGCGGCACATGGCCCCGGTGGGGACGCCGCCATCGGTTGCGCTGATGCGCGTCATCGGCGCCACCACCAGGCGGTTGCGCAGCGGCACGCCGTTCAGCGCCGGCGTATCGAACAGCGAAGACGCGGCGGGCGTGGTCATTGCGCGCCCTCCGCCGTCAGCGCGATGGCTTCGATCTCGATCATCGCGTCCGGCGAATACAGGGCCGAGACCTCGACGATGGTATCGGCCGGATAGGGCGCGGAAAACCACTTGCGCCGCAGCGCGACGATCTTCGGGAAGTATTCCATCGACGTCAGGAAGATCGTGACCTTGGCTACGCGGTCCAGCCCCGAGCCGCCCGCCTGCAGGGCACGCCTGAGGTTGCTGAACGCCTGCTCGGCCTGCGCGTCGAAGTCGCAGCGGCCGACGATGGCGCCGTCGTCGCCAACCCCGGCCTGGCCGGATACGAACAGCAGGTTGCCAGCCCGGATGGCTTGCGACAGCAGGTAGGGGGCATAGGGATCGGGTTGGGTGTGGACTTGTTGCAGGTGCATCGCGGACTCCGGTAGTGATTTAGTAAAATTCACCTTGTTTTCGGCTGATCGTCTTTCGGGTCAGCCGGCATGCCAAGTATCGGAGCCGGCATCGACCGCGACAAATGGTCGCTTTTCAGTCGATGCATGAGATGGATTCATCCATGGAGAACCCTTGCGCAAACTGCCTCCGCTCGGCGCCCTGCGCGCCTTCGAAGCCGCCGCCCGCCGCGCCAGCTTCAAGCACGCCGCCGACGAACTGCACGTCACGCCGACGGCCATCAGCCACCAGATGCGCGCGCTGGAAGAGAGCCTGGGCGTGCGTCTGTTCGAGCGCCAGACCCGCAAGGTGCGGCTGACGGCGGCCGGGCACCAGCTGTTCCCCGCGGTGCGGGACGGCCTCGATGGCATGGAGCGCGCCGTGCAGGCGGTGCAGCGCAGCGGCCGCCCGCACGTGGCGACGCTGACGTCGACAGTGGCGTTCATGGCCAGGCGGCTGGCACCGCTTGCCGGCCAGTTCCGCACAGCGCATCCGGACTGGACGCTGCGCCTCGATGCCTCGGACCAGATCGTCGACCTGGACCACGATGCGGACGCGGCGATCCGCTACGGCAGCGGCAGCTATCCGGGCCTGGTGGTCGAGCCGCTGTTCCGCGACCGCTTTGCGCCGGTTTGCAGCCCCGCCCTGAAACTGGCATCCATGCATGACCTGGAGCACGCCACGCTGATCCACTTCGAATGGGGCGCCGCCGCGCGCGATGACGCGCGCGCGCCGGTATGGCACCGGTGGCTGGCGCAGGCCGGCGTCGACGTGGCCGATTCGCAGGCCGGCCTGCGCTTTACCGACGAGATCCACGCCGTGCAGGCCACCATCGCCGGACAGGGCGTGGGCCTGCTCAGCCTTACGCTGGTGGCCGAGGAACTGGCGTCCGGCGCGCTGGTGCAGCCTTTTGAACTGTCGCTGGAGAGCTTTCGCTATGACCTGGTCTACAGCGAGCGGGCGGCGCAGCGTCCGGCTACGCGGTTGCTGCGGGATTGGGTGATGGGGGTGTTTGCGCGCTAGCCTTGGCACAGACCAGGGTGTCCACCGCCGGCGTACACTGTGCCTCCCGAATCCGGAGACCCGCCCATGCCCGCCTTGCGCACCCTCTATCCCGAAATCGAGCCCTATGAAACCGGCACGCTGGATGTTGGCGACGGGCATGTCGTCTACTACGAGCGCGTGGGCACGCCGGGCGCCAAGCCCGCGGTGTTCCTGCATGGCGGGCCCGGCGGCGGCATTGCGCCGGACCACCGGCGGCTGTTCGATCCGGCGCGCTACGACGTGCTGCTGTTCGACCAGCGTGGCTGCGGGTGCTCTACGCCGCATGCGGGGCTGGAGGCCAACACGACCTGGCACCTGGTCGACGATATCGAGCGGCTGCGCGTGCTGGCGGGCGTGGAGCGCTGGCTGGTGTTCGGCGGCTCGTGGGGCTCGACGCTGGCGCTGGCCTATGCGCAGAAGCACCCGCAGCGCGTGAGCGAGCTGGTGCTGCGCGGCATCTACACGGTGTCGCAGGCGGAACTGGACTGGTACTACCAGTACGGCGTGTCCGAGATGTTCCCCGACAAGTGGGCGCGCTTCCAGGCGCCGGTGCCCGAGGCCGAGCGCGGCAACATGATGGCGGCCTACCGCAAGCTGCTGACCGGCCCCGACCCCGACAAGCAGGTGGAGGCGGCCCGCGCCTGGAGCGTGTGGGAAGGCGAGACCATTACCTTGCTGCCGGATGCAGGGAACAGCGCCAGGCATGACGACGGGCACTTCGCGCTGGCCTTCGCCAGGCTGGAGAACCACTACTTCACGCACCGTTGCTGGCTGGAGGAGGGGCAGCTGCTGCGCGACGCGCACAAGCTGGCCGAAATCCCGGGCGTGATCGTGCATGGCCGCTATGACATGCCGTGCCCGGCGCGCTATGCCTACGCGCTGCACCAGGCGTGGCCGCAGGCGGAGTTCCACCTGATCGAAGGCGCCGGCCATGCATGGACCGAGCCGGGCATCATGGACCAGCTGCTTGCCGCAACCGATCGCTTCGCCGCGCAGCGCTAGCCCCGCTCGCCGGGGCTCCAGCCTTACCGCACATGTTCACCACCGGAGATCACGATGGAGCTGTACGCGCACCCGTTTTCGTCCTATTGCCAGAAGGTTATCGTGGCGTTGTACGAGAACGCGATTCCTTTCGAATTCCGCATGCTGTCGCCCGACCACGCGCAGCACATGGACGAGCTCGGCAGGCACTGGCCGCTGCGGCGCATGCCGATGCTGGTCGATGACGGCCGCGCGGTGTTCGAGTCCAGCATCATCATCGAATACCTGGACCAGCATCACCGCGGCCCGGTGCGCTGGCTGCCGGAGTCGCCCGACGCCGCGCTGCGGGTGCGCCTGCTCGACCGCTTCTTCGACCAGTACGTGATGACGCCGATGCAGCGTATCGTGGCCGATTACTTGCGTCCCGAAGCGAACCGCGATCCCTATGGCGTGGCCGAGTACCGCAAGCTGCTGGACTCGGCCTATGCGTGGCTGGAGACCGAACTGGCGGCGCGGCAATGGGCCGCGGGCGATGCCTTCACGCTGGCGGACTGCGCCGCTGCGCCATCGCTGTTCTATGCGGACTGGGTGCAGCCGATTCCGCCGTCATGCGGCAACGTGCGCGCCTATCGCCAACGGCTGCTGGCGCGGCCGTCGTTTGCGCGCGCGGTGGACGAGGCGCGGCCCTATCGCCCGCTGTTCCCGCCGGGCGCGCCGGAGCGCGACTGACCGGCAAGCGCGGGCAGGCTCAGGTCGAACTGCGCCGCCATGGCGCGATAGCCGGCGTCGCCGGGATGCAGGTGGTCGCCGCTGTCGAAGGTCGGCAGCAGCGCCTGCGGGCGGGCAGGGTCGCGCACGGCCGCGTCGAAATCCACCACCGCGTCGAACGCGCCGCCATGGCGGATCCAGTGGTTGACCGCCAGCCGCACGGCTTCCTTGCCCGCGCTGTCATAGCCGCGGATCGGCGTGTCGCGTAACGCGCCGGCAAACGGCGTGATGGTGGCGCCGATCACGCGCACGCCGCGCGCATGCGCGCGGGCGATCAGGCGCCGGTAGCCCTCGATCAGTTCGCCGGCCTGCGGCACGGCGTCGTGTGGCGCGAAGGTCGAGCCCGGCCAGGCGATATCGTTGATGCCGATGGCCGCGATCACGGTGCGGACATGCGGCTGGCTCAGCACGTCGCGGTCCAGCCGCGCCAGCGCGGACACGCCCATGCCGTCGCGCAGCAGCCGGCCGCCGGAGATGCCGGCGTTGAGCACGGCCACACCGTCGCCGGCCAGCCGCTGCGCCAGCAAGTCCGGCCAGCGCCGGTTGGTGTCGGGCGTGGAGCCGTTGCCTTCGGTGATCGAATCGCCGATCGCGACTACGGCACCGGCCCCCGTCGCGGCTTCGACCTGCACCTCGCTCAGCAGGACCCGCGCGCTGAACGCCTGCGGCGCAGCCAGCATGGCCTGCGCGATCGCGTTGCCCGCAGCCAGCCACGCGGTCTGGCGGCCATCCCAATGGAACGATTCGATCGCGGTGCGCTGCGGCAGGTAGAGGCTGAGCGCGAGTTCACCGAGTGCCGGCGCATCGAGGACGACCGCATCGCTGGCCACCGACTGGCCAGCCGGAATGGTCACCGTTGCGCTGCCCCCGAAGGTCACGGCGCGGCTGTCAGCGAGGTCGATGCGGCCACCGCCGGCATGGGGTGCCAGTTGCGTCGCGCCCACCACGAGTGGTTGCCGGCCATAGGGGTTCGACAGCACCACGCGCAGCCGTTGACCGCCCACGCTCAGCCGCACCACCTGGCGCACCGTCTGGTCCGCCAGCACCGCGGGCATGCCGGTCGGCAGCGGCAGCGCATCCGGTTGCCACACCGGCTGCTGGCTGGCCATCCAGCTGGTCAGCCAGGCCCGGTCCTGCACGGGGCTGGCGAGCGCTGCGCTGCCGGCGATGGCGCCGGCAAGGGTCAATGCCGCGACGCGGCGCAGGAAACGAAGATCGGAAAACATGGATGGGTCCTGTCAGGTGGACCGGCAACGTTGCCGGCATGGGGCCAAAGTTAGGCCATTCCACTCATGCCAGGTAGCAGGCAAAATGGCATATTGCTCATTCCAATCCGGAATGAAGGGAATGACGTAAGGCAAGGGAGAAGCATGGACACCATTCGGGCAATGCAGGTTTTCGTGCGCGCGGTGGAGCTTGGCAGCCTGTCGGCAGTGGCGCGCGAGCAGCAGTCGACGCAGCCGACCGTCAGCAAGATCGTGGCCGCGCTGGAGCGCGAGCTGGGCGTGCGGCTGCTGGCGCGCAGCACTACCAGCCTGTTGCCGACCGAGGCCGGGCGGCGCTTCTACGAGCGCGCGCGGCGGGTGCTGGACGAATACGGCGAGGCCGTCAGCGACGCGCGCGGCAAGACCGGCCAGCCGGCGGGCCGCGTGCGCATGAGCGCGCCCGCCAGCTTCGGCGTGCTGCGGCTCAACGCGCTGGTGCTGGCGTTCCAGCAGCGCTATCCGGAGGTCGAGGTGGAATTGCTGTTCGACGACCGCTTCGTCGACCTGGTCGAAGCCGGGGTCGACGTGGCGGTGCGCCTGGGCGCCACGCTGCCGCCGCATGTGGTGGCACGCCGTATCGCGGTGTCGCCGCGACTGCTGGTGGCCGCGCCGGACTACCTGGCGCGGCATCCGAGGATCCGGCAGCCGGCGGACCTGGCGCGCCATCAGATCCTGCGCTTTACCTGGCTCGCCAGCGGCGACGACATCGTGCTCGACGGGCCGGGCGGGCAGGCGCTGGTGAATGCGCCGTGCCGCTACCGCGTCAACAACTCGCTGGCGATGCGCGAGAGCTTCCTGGCCGGTGCCGGCTTCGGCATGACGCCGGCGTGGCTGGTGCAGGACCTGCTCGACAGCGGCGCGCTGCGGCGGGTGCTGCCGCGCTGGCAGGGCCCGGCGCAGGAAGCGTTCCTGGTCTGCCCGACGCGGCGCTACCAGCCGGCGCCGGTGCGGGTGCTGCTGGAGTTCCTGGCGCAGGCGATTGCGGAGCTGCCGGGATTTGCGCGGGTGTGATGCCCCAGCGGCCCGGCGGCCCGGCGGTCAGGGCAGCCGGTCCCGCGCCACCAGCATCGTCAACGGCCGCGCCAGCAGGGTACTGGCCAGCGCCATCAGCAGCAGGCCGGAAAACGCCGCGGTGCTGATGATGCGCGCGTCCAGCAGTACGGTGAGGACCACCACCTCGACCAGGCCCTTGGTCTGCAGCAGCGTGCCCAGTGCCAGCGCATCGCGCCAGTCCAGGCCGGCGCGGCGTGCCGGCAGCACGACGCCGGCCATCTTGCCGGCGATGGCGACCGCTAACGACAGCGCGGCGATCCAGAGCGTCATGGGGTGATTCAGCGAGATTTCGGTGCGAAGTCCGGCGGCCAGGAAGAAGAAGGGCAGCAGTGCTACCACCGTGACCGGTTCGAGCTGCCCGCGCACGCGCTGCGCTTCGCGCGCGGGCCATACCAGTCCGGCCACAAAGCCACCCATCACATGGTGCAGGCCGGCCAGCTCGCCCAGGAATGCCGATACCAGCACCAGGCACAAGGCGATCGCCAGCAGCAGCTCGATCTCCGGCGCAAGCCGGCGCAGCAGCCATGCCAGGGAAGGGCGCACCGCCAGGAACATGAGCCCCAGGTAGGCGGCGGCACGGGCCGCCACCGTGACCGCGCTGGCGCTGTCGTGGCCGCCATGCTGCAGCAGCACCAGCGTCAGGAACAGCCAGACCCAGGCATCGTTGACGGCCGCGCAGCGCAGCGCCAGCTGGCCCAGGGGCGTGCCGGTCAGGCGCATCTCGCGCAGCAGGGCACCCAGCACCGGCAGCGCCGTGACGGCGGTACAGATGCCCAGGGCGCAGGCGAACCAGCCAGGACTGGCCAGCTCGCCGGCAACCGGCCAGCCGACCGTGACCATCCACCAGCCCGCGGCGGCGCCTAGCGCGAACGGCGCCGCAATGCTGCCCAGCGAGATCTGCATGGTGGCGCGCCACTGCGCGGGCATGCCGCCTTCGCGCAGGTGCAGCCCGGTCAGGAAGCAGAACAGCGTCACGGCCAGCCACTGCAGGCCGGACAGCATCGGCAGGCGCTCGGGCCCGAACAGCGCGGTCCAGCCCTGCGGCGCCAGCGTACCGAAGACCGATGGCCCCAGTACGATGCCGGCGAGCACCTGCACGCCGACCAGCGGAAACACCGAGCGCAGGCCCGCCCCGCGCCACAGCAGATAGGGCAGCGCCACCACCAGCATCGCCTGCAGGAAGAAAATGCTGACCCCGTTCATGGGACCACCCGCGCGCTGATGGCGCCGGACCCGGTCATGACGACGTGGGTCACCCGAACATGCCCCCGTTGACCGAGATCACCTGGCGCGTGATATAGCCCGCGTCCGGCGACAGCAGGAAGGCCACGGTGGCGGCGACTTCCTCGGGCGTGCCCATGCGCCGCGCCGGAATCAGCCGCAGCGCTTCGTCGCGCACGTGCGGCTCGACCATGTCGGTGTCGATCAGGCCCGGCGCGACGCAGTTGACGGTGATGGCGCGCTTGGCCAGTTCGATCGCCAGCGCCTTGGTGGCGCCGATGATGCCGGCCTTGGCCGCGCTGTAGTTGGCCTGGCCGCGGTTGCCCACCAGCCCCGACACCGACGACAGCGTGACGATGCGGCCCGGCTGGCGGCGCTGCACCATCGGCATCACCACCGGGTTGAGCACGTTGTAGAAGGCATCGAGGTTGGTGTGCACCACCTCGTCCCACTCGGCGCCGGTCATGGCGGGGAAGGCGGCATCGCGTGCCAGGCCGGCGTTGCAGACCACGCCGTAGTAGCAGCCATGCGCGGCGATATCGGTCAGCAGCGCGCCGGCGGCGTCTTCGCGCCGGGACACATCGAAGCACAGCACGCGCGACTTGCGTCCGCACGCGCGCACGGCGTCGGCGACCGAGTCGGCCTCGTCGCGGCGCGAGCGGCAGTGCACCACCACGTCATAGCCGTCGCGGGCCAGCCGCAGGGCAATGGCGCGGCCGATGCCGCGCGACGAACCCGTGATCAGCACGGTCGGATGGCTCATGGTTGTTGTCCTTGCAGAACCGCCCGCGCCAAGGCAGGCTGGCATACGGTGAGGCGCATCAGACCTTGCAGAACTCTTCCAGCACCGCCAGCCGGCGGCGCGGCTCGGTGACGAAGGGATTGTCGCGGTCCCAGGCATAGCCGGCCAGGATCGCCGCGATCATGTCGCGGATTTCCGAGGTGGCGTTGGGATGGAAGATCAGCTTCTGGAAGCGGCCTTCATACCAGGCTTCGACGAATACGCGGAAGCAGTCGACGCCGGCCTTGAGCGGCCGCGCGAACTCGTGTTCCCAGTCCACCGGCTCGCCGCGCAGCTGGCGCACCAGGCACTGCGCCGCCAGGCTGGCCGACTTGAACGCGATGGTCACGCCGGACGAGAACACCGGGTCGAGGAACTCGCCGGCATTGCCGAGCAGCGCATAGCCATTGCCCCACAGCGACTTCACGTTGGCCGAGTAGCCCGCGATCTGGCGCGCCGGGGTGTCCCATTGCGCGCCGGCCAGCAACATGGCCAGGCCCGGCTCTTCCGCGACCAGCGCCTGCAGGCGCTCGGTCTCGGTGCCGGTGTAGCGGTCCAGGAACGCCTTCTCGGCCACCACGCCCTGCGAGCAGCGCCCGTCGGAGAACGGGATGGTCCAGTACCAGACGTCCTGGTGATGCGGATGCACGCTGATCAGGATCTTGTTGCGGTCGAAGGTGCCGGTCGGAATGCGGTCTTCCACATGCGTGAAGATCGCGCTGCGCACCGGGAAGCCCGACGGCGTTTCCAGCTGCAGCAGGCGCGGCAGGATGCGGCCGAAGCCGGAGGCATCGAGCAGGAACTTCGCACGTACCGTGTACTGGCTGCCGTCGGGCGCGCGCACGGTGACTTCTGGCTGCGCGCCGCTGACATCGACGTTCTCCACCACATGCGAGAAACGCACCTCGGCGCCCTGGCGCTCGGCCTCGCGGATCAGCACGTGGTCGAACTGCGCGCGCTGCACCTGGTAGGTGGTGCCCCAGCCGGGCGAATACTTCTGGCGGAAGTCGAAAGCGGTGCGCTGCGTGCCGCGCGCGAAGGCGGCGCCGTTCTTGTACTGGAAGCCGGCTTCCACCACCGCGCGCAGCATGCCGGCTTCCTCGAGATAGGCCATGCTTTGCGGCAGCAGGCTTTCGCCGATGGAGAAGCGCGGGAAGGTTTCTTTCTCGATCACCAGCACCGGAATGCCGTGCTTGCGCAGCAGGCCGGCAGCGACCGAGCCCGCAGGCCCTGCGCCGATGATGACGACGTCCGTGGTTTCCGTTCTCATAAGCTTCGGCTCCGGAATCACATCCGGAACGACGGGAATTTGGCGGGCGTCAATTGTACTCAGAACACTGCCTGGCACCGGCAAAACCGGCCCGGCACTGTTCGGGACTCACGGCGATCGCTGCGCGGGCGCGGCGCGCCCGTCAGACATGCGTGCCCAGCGCCCGGTTGATCCGCAGCGCCAGCAGCGTGCAGGCGACGCCGGAAAGCAGGTAGCCGCTCACCGCGACCAGGCCGAATTCCGCCGATAGCCCGAGCGCCACCAGCGGCGCGAAACCCGCGCCGAACAGCCACGCCATGTCGGTGGTCAGCGCCGCGCCGGTGTAGCGGAAACGCCGCTCGAAGTTGGAGGTGACGGCACCGGCGGCCTGCCCGTAGGACAGGCCCAGCAGGCCGAAGCCGAGCAGGATGAACAGGTCCTGCGCGAGCGGGCCGCCGCCCATCAGCCAGGGCGCGAACAGGCTGAAGATGCCGATCAGGATGGCCATCAGCGCCAGCGTGGTGCGCCGCCCGATCCGGTCCGCGATCACGCCCGAGGCAATGGTGCCGAGGATGCCGATGAAGGCGCCGGCAATCTGCACCGCAAGCACGTCCGTGACCGGTTGCGAGCCGTTGAGCGCGACCCACGACAGCGGAAACACCGTCACCAGGTGGAACAGCGCAAAGCTCGCCAGCGCGGCGAACGCGCCCAGCAGCAGGTTGTAGCCCTGTTTCCTGACGATCTCGGCGGTGCTGATGGGTTCGAGCTCGTCCTCGTCGAGCAGCTGCGTGTATTCGTGCGTCACCACCAGGCGCAGGCGCGCGAACAGCGCCACCACGTTGATGGCGAACGCGACATAGAAGGGATAGCGCCAGCCCCAGGCCAGGAACTCGCGCGGCTCGAGGCTGAGGTTGAGGAACAGGAACAGCGAACCGGCGACGATAAAGCCGGTGGGCGCGCCCAGCTGCCCCAGCATCGCGTACCAGCCGCGCCGCTGCGCGGGCGCGTTCAGCGCCAGCAGCGAGGGCAGCCCGTCCCACGAGCCGCCGAAGGCCACGCCCTGCAGCGTGCGGAACACCGCCAGCAGCACGATGGCGGCCGGGCCGAGCGCGGCATAGCCGGGCAGGAAGGCGATGCCGACGGTGGCGGTGCCGAGCAGGAACAGCGACGCGGTCAGCTTGACGCCCCGGCCCCAGCGGCGCTGGATGCGCATGAACAGCGCCGTGCCGAAGGGCCGGCCGATAAAGGCCAGCGCGAAGATGGCGAAGGCATAGAGCAGCGCGTCGAGCCGGTCGGCGAACGGAAAATAGACCGCCGGGAACACCAGCACCGAGGCGATGCCGTAGACGAAGAAATCGAAGTACTCCGAGGCGCGGCCGATGACCACGCCAGTGGCGATTTCCGCGGGCGCGACATGCGCGGCGCCGGGTGCGGGAGGTGCTGTAGGAGACGCCCGGTGCTGGTGGGTCGCGGTGGTCATCGGCATACCTCCCTGTCTGTGGGCGAGGGCGCTGCAAATTGCACCATGAAGAATGGCACTTGAGCGCCTACACTGCCATAGTTGCTCAGACCAGTCTAAGTCACTTGCGCCGCGGCGTACAAATGGCGCGGCCCGAAAGCTATGCGATCTTCCGGTCAGACAATGTCAATGCACCGCCCGATGCGCTGGTTATTGCTGCCAGTCGTGCTGCCAGTCGTGCTGCCAGTCCTGCTGTCGCTGGCCGGCTGCAGCGCCGTGCTGCTGTCGCCTGCCGGCGATCTTGCGGTCCGGCAACGTGACCTGATCATCATTTCCACCGGCCTGATGCTGCTGATCATCGTGCCGGTGATCGTGCTGACGCTGGTGTTCGCGTGGCGCTACCGCGCCGCCAACGCCGATGCGCACTACAACCCCGACTGGGACCACTCCACGGTGCTGGAGCTGCTGATCTGGTCGGCGCCGCTGCTGATCATCATCGCGCTCGGGGCCATCACCTGGGTCAGCACCCACAAGCTCGATCCCTACCAGCCGCTGACCCGGCTCGACGAAAGCCGCCCGCTGCCGCCGGGCACGCAGCCCCTGACGGTGGAGGTGGTGGCGATGGACTGGAAGTGGTTGTTCGTCTACCCCGAGCACGGCATCGCCACCGTCAACGAGCTGGCCGCCCCGGTCGACCGGCCGATCCGCTTCAAGATCACGTCCACCACCATGATGAATTCGTTCTTCATCCCCGCGCTGGCCGGCCAGGTCTACGCCATGCCCGGCATGGAAACGCGCCTGCATGCGGTGGTCAACCGGGCGGGCGTCTACGAGGGCTTTTCAGCCAACTACAGCGGCGCGGGCTTTTCGCACATGCGCTTCCGCTTCCATGGCCTGAGCGACGATGAATTCGGCCGCTGGGTGCAGACCGTGCGGGCCGCCGGCGCGCCGCTGAGCCGGGCCACCTATACGCAGCTGGCGCAGCCCAGCGAACGCGAGCCGGTGCGGCGCTACGGCAGTGTCGACGCGAACCTGTTCGATGCCATCGTGAACCGTTGCGTGCAGGCCGGGCAGGTCTGCCAGAAGGACCTGATGGTCCGCGATGCGCAGCGCGCCGCAGGTCTGGGCGCGGCCGTCTGCACGGCCAGCAACACGCTGGGTGAACCCCTGTTCGGGACCGGCGCGTCCGGTCCCGGCCAGGTGCTGCGCTAGCGCCCCGCATCGGTGGCAGGCGCTGCGCAGGACCGTGCGCAAGACTGTGCGAAAGACCGTGACCTAGTACGCCGTTGTTGTCCTGGAGACCCACATGCCGGAGCGATCCGAACTCGCCACGCAACTCTTCGGCCGCCTGAGCTGGGAGGCCATCCCGCTGCATGAGCCCATCCTGATCGCCACCTTCGCGGTGGTGGTGCTCGGCGGGCTGGCGCTGGCCGGCGGTGTCACGTATTACGGCAAGTGGGGCTACCTGTGGCGCGAGTGGTTCAC
>NZ_LT977070.1:3508638-3514475 GCF_900250075.1 Cupriavidus taiwanensis | reverse complement strand
AAGTTATACAGTGCTCGCACAGCAAAACGTGACTGGATCTTCGGATCTGGTCAGTCAGTTTTCTGAGAGTGAGCGACCGCTCGAAAGAGCGAGCCCTTCGGGGCACACAGAGATTGAACTGAAGAGTTTGATCCTGGCTCAGATTGAACGCTGGCGGCATGCCTTACACATGCAAGTCGAACGGCAGCGCGGGCTTCGGCCTGGCGGCGAGTGGCGAACGGGTGAGTAATACATCGGAACGTGCCCTGTCGTGGGGGATAACTAGTCGAAAGATTAGCTAATACCGCATACGACCTGAGGGTGAAAGCGGGGGACCGTAAGGCCTCGCGCGATAGGAGCGGCCGATGTCTGATTAGCTAGTTGGTGGGGTAAGAGCCTACCAAGGCGACGATCAGTAGCTGGTCTGAGAGGACGATCAGCCACACTGGGACTGAGACACGGCCCAGACTCCTACGGGAGGCAGCAGTGGGGAATTTTGGACAATGGGGGCAACCCTGATCCAGCAATGCCGCGTGTGTGAAGAAGGCCTTCGGGTTGTAAAGCACTTTTGTCCGGAAAGAAATGGCGCTGGTTAATACCCGGCGTCGATGACGGTACCGGAAGAATAAGCACCGGCTAACTACGTGCCAGCAGCCGCGGTAATACGTAGGGTGCGAGCGTTAATCGGAATTACTGGGCGTAAAGCGTGCGCAGGCGGTTTGATAAGACAGGCGTGAAATCCCCGAGCTCAACTTGGGAATGGCGCTTGTGACTGTCAGGCTAGAGTATGTCAGAGGGGGGTAGAATTCCACGTGTAGCAGTGAAATGCGTAGAGATGTGGAGGAATACCGATGGCGAAGGCAGCCCCCTGGGACGTCACTGACGCTCATGCACGAAAGCGTGGGGAGCAAACAGGATTAGATACCCTGGTAGTCCACGCCCTAAACGATGTCAACTAGTTGTTGGGGATTCATTTCTTCAGTAACGTAGCTAACGCGTGAAGTTGACCGCCTGGGGAGTACGGTCGCAAGATTAAAACTCAAAGGAATTGACGGGGACCCGCACAAGCGGTGGATGATGTGGATTAATTCGATGCAACGCGAAAAACCTTACCTACCCTTGACATGCCACTAACGAAGCAGAGATGCATTAGGTGCCCGAAAGGGAAAGTGGACACAGGTGCTGCATGGCTGTCGTCAGCTCGTGTCGTGAGATGTTGGGTTAAGTCCCGCAACGAGCGCAACCCTTGTCTCTAGTTGCTACGAAAGGGCACTCTAGAGAGACTGCCGGTGACAAACCGGAGGAAGGTGGGGATGACGTCAAGTCCTCATGGCCCTTATGGGTAGGGCTTCACACGTCATACAATGGTGCGTACAGAGGGTTGCCAACCCGCGAGGGGGAGCTAATCCCAGAAAACGCATCGTAGTCCGGATCGTAGTCTGCAACTCGACTACGTGAAGCTGGAATCGCTAGTAATCGCGGATCAGCATGCCGCGGTGAATACGTTCCCGGGTCTTGTACACACCGCCCGTCACACCATGGGAGTGGGTTTTGCCAGAAGTAGTTAGCCTAACCGCAAGGAGGGCGATTACCACGGCAGGGTTCATGACTGGGGTGAAGTCGTAACAAGGTAGCCGTATCGGAAGGTGCGGCTGGATCACCTCCTTTNTTGACCGCCTGGGGAGTACGGTCGCAAGATTAAAACTCAAAGGAATTGACGGGGACCCGCACAAGCGGTGGATGATGTGGATTAATTCGATGCAACGCGAAAAACCTTACCTACCCTTGACATGCCACTAACGAAGCAGAGATGCATCAGGTGCCCGAAAGGGAAAGTGGACACAGGTGCTGCATGGCTGTCGTCAGCTCGTGTCGTGAGATGTTGGGTTAAGTCCCGCAACGAGCGCAACCCTTGTCTCTAGTTGCTACGAAAGGGCACTCTAGAGAGACTGCCGGTGACAAACCGGAGGAAGGTGGGGATGACGTCAAGTCCTCATGGCCCTTATGGGTAGGGCTTCACACGTCATACAATGGTGCGTACAGAGGGTTGCCAACCCGCGAGGGGGAGCTAATCCCAGAAAACGCATCGTAGTCCGGATCGTAGTCTGCAACTCGACTACGTGAAGCTGGAATCGCTAGTAATCGCGGATCAGCATGCCGCGGTGAATACGTTCCCGGGTCTTGTACACACCGCCCGTCACACCATGGGAGTGGGTTTTGCCAGAAGTAGTTAGCCTAACCGCAAGGAGGGCGATTACCACGGCAGGGTTCATGACTGGGGTGAAGTCGTAACAAGGTAGCCGTATCGGAAGGTGCGGCTGGATCACCTCCTTTCCAGAGGCTTGTGTCTCAAGCCTAGCGTTCACACTTATCGGTTTGTTTGCTGTTACAGCCAAGGGTCTGTAGCTCAGGTGGTTAGAGCACCGTCTTGATAAGGCGGGGGTCGTAGGTTCAAGTCCTACCAGACCCACCAAGTTATCCGAGGGGGGATTAGCTCAGCTGGGAGAGCACCTGCTTTGCAAGCAGGGGGTCGTCGGTTCGATCCCGTCATCCTCCACCACCGCTTACGAGCGGTGCGAAACGCCTGGTACCTTGGTTTGGTTGTCAAAGGAAAGCGTTCGAGCGAATGCTTCCCTTTGGCATTGCCAAGCGATCGCAAGATCGGCTGTTCTTTAACAATATGGGATGTAGTAAAGGTGTCGCGGTGCTTTGATGAGAAGCACAGTAGTTAAACGCGATACCGGGTTGTGATTGTATCAACCAAAATGTATTTAAAGTGATCGAAAGATGACTTGGAATACGGCACAAATGCGAGAACTCAACCTGTAGTGAGCGTGTCCTCGAGACACACTTGTTATAGGGT
The DNA here is from genome assembly GCF_900250075.1 of Cupriavidus taiwanensis. Lineage (NCBI taxonomy): Bacteria > Pseudomonadati > Pseudomonadota > Betaproteobacteria > Burkholderiales > Burkholderiaceae > Cupriavidus > Cupriavidus taiwanensis. The sequence continues at coordinate 3,511,633 of NZ_LT977070.1, read as the reverse complement.
CAAGCGAACAAGTGCATGTGGTGGATGCCTTGGCGATCACAGGCGATGAAGGACGCGGTAGCCTGCGAAAAGCTTCGGGGAGCTGGCAAACAAGCTTTGATCCGGAGATGTCCGAATGGGGAAACCCGGCCCGTATGGGTCATCCCACACTGAATTCATAGGTGTGGGAAGCGAACGCGGCGAACTGAAACATCTAAGTAGCTGCAGGAACAGAAATCAACCGAGATTCCCAAAGTAGTGGCGAACGAAATGGGAAGAGCCTTGTACTCTTTAGCAGTGGTGTTAGCAGAACGGGATGGAAAGCCCGGCCATAGCAGGTGATAGCCCTGTATGCGAAAACACGATTGTGGAACTAGGTGTACGACAAGTAGGGCGGGACACGTGAAATCCTGTCTGAAGATGGGGGGACCATCCTCCAAGGCTAAATACTCGTGATCGACCGATAGTGAACCAGTACCGTGAGGGAAAGGCGAAAAGAACCCCGGGAGGGGAGTGAAATAGATCCTGAAACCGCATGCATACAAACAGTCGGAGCCCTTTCGGGGGTGACGGCGTACCTTTTGTATAATGGGTCAGCGACTTACATTCAGTGGCAAGCTTAACCGATTAGGGCAGGCGTAGCGAAAGCGAGTCCGAACAGGGCGTTGAGTCGCTGGGTGTAGACCCGAAACCAGATGATCTATCCATGGCCAGGTTGAAGGTGCGGTAACACGTACTGGAGGACCGAACCCACTAACGTTGAAAAGTTAGGGGATGAGCTGTGGATAGGGGTGAAAGGCTAAACAAATCTGGAAATAGCTGGTTCTCTCCGAAAACTATTTAGGTAGTGCCTCGTGTCTCACCTTCGGGGGTAGAGCACTGTCATGGTTGGGGGGTCTATTGCTGATTACCCCGCCATAGCAAACTCCGAATACCGAAGAGTGCAATCACGGGAGACAGACATCGGGTGCTAACGTCCGGTGTCAAGAGGGAAACAACCCAGACCGCCAGCTAAGGTCCCCAAATATAGCTAAGTGGGAAACGAAGTGGGAAGGCTAAAACAGTCAGGAGGTTGGCTTAGAAGCAGCCACCCTTTAAAGAAAGCGTAATAGCTCACTGATCGAGTCGTCCTGCGCGGAAGATGTAACGGGGCTAAGCTATATACCGAAGCTGCGGACGCGTGCGCTCCTTTAAGTGCACCAAGCTTGTCGATGCGCAGCATCGACAAAGCCACCAACAATGATCGATGGTGGTTGTGCTAGTGGATTTAAAGGAGCGTACGCGTGGTAGGAGAGCGTTCTGTAAGCCTGTGAAGGTGTCTTGTAAAGGATGCTGGAGGTATCAGAAGTGCGAATGCTGACATGAGTAGCGATAAAGGGGGTGAAAGGCCCCCTCGCCGTAAGCCCAAGGTTTCCTACGCAACGTTCATCGGCGTAGGGTGAGTCGGCCCCTAAGGCGAGGCAGAGATGCGTAGCTGATGGGAAGCAGGTTAATATTCCTGCACCGTCGTATGATGCGATGGGGGGACGGATCGCGGAAGGTTGTCCGGGTGTTGGAAGTCCCGGTCCCTGCATTGGAGAAGGCGCTCAGGCAAATCCGGGCGCGGGATTCAAGGATGTGGGGCGAGCGGCCTAGTGCTGCGAAGCAATTGGAAGTGGTTCCAAGAAAAGCCTCTAAGCTTCAGTCATACGAGACCGTACCGCAAACCGACACAGGTGGGCGAGATGAGTATTCTAAGGCGCTTGAGAGAACTCGGGAGAAGGAACTCGGCAAATTGGTACCGTAACTTCGGGATAAGGTACGCCCTGGTAGCTTGACTGGCCTGCGCCAGAAGGGTGAAGGGGTTGCAATAAAATGGTGGCTGCGACTGTTTAATAAAAACACAGCACTCTGCAAACACGAAAGTGGACGTATAGGGTGTGACGCCTGCCCGGTGCCGGAAGATTAAATGATGGGGTGCAAGCTCTTGATTGAAGTCCCGGTAAACGGCGGCCGTAACTATAACGGTCCTAAGGTAGCGAAATTCCTTGTCGGGTAAGTTCCGACCTGCACGAATGGCGTAACGATGGCCACACTGTCTCCTCCCGAGACTCAGCGAAGTTGAAGTGTTTGTGATGATGCAATCTCCCCGCGGCTAGACGGAAAGACCCCATGAACCTTTACTGTAGCTTTGCATTGGACTTTGAACCGATCTGTGTAGGATAGGTGGGAGGCTTTGAAGCGTGGACGCCAGTTCACGTGGAGCCGTCCTTGAAATACCACCCTGGTTTGTTTGAGGTTCTAACCTTGGCCCGTGAATCCGGGTCGGGGACAGTGCATGGTAGGCAGTTTGACTGGGGCGGTCTCCTCCCAAAGTGTAACGGAGGAGTTCGAAGGTACGCTTGGTACGGTCGGACATCGTACCTAAAGTGCAATGGCAAAAGCGTGCTTAACTGCGAGACCGACAAGTCGAGCAGGTGCGAAAGCAGGACATAGTGATCCGGTGGTTCTGAATGGAAGGGCCATCGCTCAACGGATAAAAGGTACTCTGGGGATAACAGGCTGATACCGCCCAAGAGTTCATATCGACGGCGGTGTTTGGCACCTCGATGTCGGCTCATCTCATCCTGGGGCTGTAGCCGGTCCCAAGGGTATGGCTGTTCGCCATTTAAAGAGGTACGTGAGCTGGGTTTAAAACGTCGTGAGACAGTTTGGTCCCTATCTGCCGTGGGCGTTGGAATCTTGACGGGGGCTGCTCCTAGTACGAGAGGACCGGAGTGGACGTACCGCTGGTGTACCTGTTGTCTCGCCAGAGGCATCGCAGGGTAGCTATGTACGGAAGAGATAACCGCTGAAAGCATCTAAGCGGGAAACTCGCCTGAAGATGAGGATTCCCTGGAGGCTTGACCTCCTTGAAGGGTCGTTCGAGACCAGGACGTTGATAGGCTGGGTGTGGAAGCGCAGTAATGCGTTAAGCTAACCAGTACTAATTGCCCGTAAGGCTTGATCCTATAACCAGTGTGTTTCACCTGGTGAG
>NZ_LT977070.1:3488790-3508538 GCF_900250075.1 Cupriavidus taiwanensis | reverse complement strand
CCATCCGCGAAGGTGGCCGTACCGTCGGCGCCGGCGTCGTGGCAAAGATCCTCGACTAAGCTGTTCGATAGCGAATGCGGCACCAACCGGCCGCATTCGTTGCCAGAGGGGTTGGCGCAAGCGTCGACCCCGAAGTTGTTTTAGGGGTATAGCTCAACTGGCAGAGCGTCGGTCTCCAAAACCGAAGGTTGGGGGTTCGATTCCCTCTGCCCCTGCCAAATCAATCAGCCGCGTCGCGAGGAACAATCGTGACGCGGCTTAGTCTCGTTTGCGAAACATGGCCAATCCCAATGTTGAAACCGTGAATGCCAGCAGCGGCAAGTGGATGCTTGGCGTCGCGGTGCTGCTGGTGGTGGCGGGCGTCATCGGTTTCTATGCACTGGCACAGCAACCGTCTTATGTACGTGGCGCCGCACTGTTCGGTGGTATTGCACTGGGTATCGTGGTTGCGCTGGTGTCGGCACCGGGCAAGGACTTTATCGGGTTCGCCAAGGAATCGTATCGGGAAGTTCGCAAGGTCGTCTGGCCGACGCGCAAGGAAGCCGGGCAGATGACGGGACTGGTCTTTGTCTTTGTCGTCGTCATGGCCCTGTTCCTGTGGTCGGCGGACAAGCTCATCGAGTGGGTGGTGTTCTCGCTCGTGCTGGGCTGGAAATAAGAGGTAGCACATGACGGATAACGCCCAGCAGGAAACCGCCGCGCCGGAATCGCCTTCGTCGAAGAAGCGCTGGTATGTGGTGCATGCCTACTCCGGCATGGAGAAGAGCGTGCAACGCGCGCTGCAGGAGCGCATCGAGCGCGCCGAGATGCAGGACAAGTTTGGCCGCATCCTGGTGCCGTCCGAAGAAGTGGTGGAAATCAAGGGGGGCCACAAGTCGGTCACCGAGCGTCGTTTCTTCCCCGGCTACGTGCTGGTGGAAATGGAAATGACCGACGAGACCTGGCACCTGGTGAAGAACACCAGCAAGGTTACCGGTTTCGTGGGCGGCGCCCGCAATCGCCCGAGCCCGATTTCGCAGCGCGAAGTCGACAAGATCATGACCCAGATGCAGGAAGGGGTCGAGAAGCCGCGTCCCAAGACGCTGTTCGAAGTGGGCGAAATGGTGCGCGTCAAGGACGGCCCGTTCACCGATTTCAACGGCAACGTCGAAGAAGTGAATTACGAGAAATCGCGCCTGCGCGTCTCGGTCACCATCTTCGGACGTGCAACGCCGGTCGAGCTCGAGTTCGGCCAGGTCGAAAAGGTTTAAGGAATTTGCCGGTTGTCGGCCGAAAGGGCGGCAACCGGCAGCGGCGGTGCCCCAGGGCGCTGCCAAAGAGGAGCGTGAGGCCGTGCCACCGGTGCGGCGACAGCGCGTTACGACTCAACAGGATCGCAACCCCCGCGTGGAGCGATCCGGATTGGAGTAGAGATGGCCAAGAAGATCATTGGCTTTATCAAGCTGCAGATTCCGGCTGGTAAGGCAAATCCCTCCCCGCCCGTTGGTCCCGCACTGGGTCAGCGTGGTCTGAACATCATGGAGTTCTGCAAGGCGTTCAACGCCCAGACCCAGGGTATGGAACCCGGTCTGCCGGTGCCGGTGGTGATTACCGCCTTCGCCGACAAGAGCTTCACCTTCGTGATGAAGTCGCCGCCGGCGACCGTGCTGATCAAGAAGGCAGCCGGCATCACCAAGGGTTCGCCGAAGCCGCACACCGACAAGGTTGGCAAGATCACCCGCGCCCAGGCTGAAGAAATCGCCAAGGCCAAGAACGCTGACCTGACCGCCGCCGACCTGGACGCCGCCGTGCGTACCATCGCCGGTTCGGCTCGTTCGATGGGCATCACCGTGGAGGGTCTGTAAATGGCTAAGGTTTCCAAGCGCGTCGCCGCCAACAAGGCGAAGATCGAGCGTACCAAGTTCTACCCGATCGACGAGGCCCTGGGCCTGGTGAAGGGCTGCGCCTCGGCGAAGTTCGACGAGTCGATCGACGTGGCCGTGCAACTGGGCATCGACGCCAAGAAGTCGGACCAGGTGGTGCGTGGTTCCGTGGTGCTGCCCGCCGGTACCGGCAAGTCGGTGCGCGTGGCCGTGTTCGCCCAGGGCGACAAGGCCGAGGCCGCCAAGGCCGCCGGTGCCGACATCGTCGGCATGGAAGACCTGGCCGAGCAAGTCAAGGCCGGCAACCTGAACTTCGACGTCGTGATCGCCTCGCCGGACACGATGCGTATCGTCGGTACGCTGGGCCAGATCCTGGGCCCGCGCGGCCTGATGCCGAACCCGAAGGTCGGTACCGTGACCCCCGATGTGGCCCAGGCCGTGAAGAACGCCAAGGCCGGTCAGGTCCAGTTCCGTGTCGACAAGGCCGGTATCATCCACGCCACCATCGGCCGCCGTTCGTTCGAAGACGCCGCGCTGAAGAGCAACCTGGCGGCGCTGCTGGACGCGCTGGTCAAGGCCAAGCCGGCCACCAGCAAGGGCGTGTACCTGCGCAAGGTTGCGGTCTCGTCGACCATGGGCGTGGGCGTGCGTGTCGACCAGGCTACGCTGGCAGCCTGAGCTGACGGCATATTGCTGACCGGAACCCGATAACACCGGTCGGCAAGCAAGAATTGAAGACCCTGGCCTGTGGCGAGGGTCGTCTCCGGACCGCGAGGAAAGGAGCAAGGCTTTGGGCAGTGGTGCCGTGTTCGATGCGAAAGCATCGCCGGTACCGCTGGTTATCAAAGACCGCTGGTGTCCTTGTCCGCGGCAGCAGGGCGGAAAGGGCTTAATCGGTCGGAGCTGGAGCGCAGGCGCTACGCCTGAACCCCGCTTTCCGGCCAGCCAGCGCAGATGGCGCACCCGAAGGGATTGATGAAGCCGGGCCTCGACCCGGATGATTCGGGCCAATCGGACGCCGTTCGTTTGTGCTGACGTGAAGGCTCCGACATTGCCGGAGACCCAGCGTCATTTTGGAGCTTAACCGTGCCACTCAATATTGAAGATAAGAAGGCCGTCGTTGCTGAGGTCTCGGCGCAAGTCGCCAAGGCCCAGACCATCGTCGTCGCCGAATATCGCGGCATTGCGGTTGGCGATCTGACCAAGCTGCGTGCTGCCGCTCGCCAGCAAGGCGTGTACCTGCGCGTTCTGAAGAACACGCTGGCCCGCCGTGCCGTCGAAGGTACGCCGTTTGCAGGCCTCGCAGAGCAGATGACCGGTCCGCTGATCTACGGTATTTCCGAAGATGCAGTGGCCTCGGCCAAGGTTCTGAACGACTTCGCCAAGACCAACGACAAGCTGGTCCTGCGCGCCGGGTCGTATGACGGCAAGGTTCTCGACGCTGCCGCCGTGAAGGCGCTGGCCTCGATCCCGAGCCGCGACGAACTGATTGCTCAGCTGCTGGGCGTGATGCAGGCACCGGTGTCGGGCTTCGCCCGTCTGCTGGCTGCTCTGGCCGCCAAGAAGGCAGAAGGCGCTCCCGCGGAAGCGGAAGCTGCCGGCGCCTAAGGCAATCCAGGCCGCGCATCGCAAGATCGCATTACCGATACCGAATCAAATCTAGTAGGAGTATTTCAAATGGCAATCACCAAAGACGACATCCTGGAAGCCGTTGGCGCGATGTCCGTGATGGAACTGAACGACCTGGTCAAGGCGTTCGAAGAGAAGTTTGGCGTGTCGGCCGCTGCCATGGCCGTGGCTGCTGCTCCGGGCGCTGCCGGTGCTGCTGCTGCCGAAGAGCAGACCGAATTCAACGTGATCCTGGCCGAAGTCGGCGCCAACAAGGTTGGCGTGATTAAGGCTGTTCGCGAAATCACCGGCCTGGGCCTGAAGGAAGCCAAGGACCTGGTCGATGGCGCACCGAAGCCCGTCAAGGAAGGCGTGGACAAGGCTGCTGCTGCCGAAGCCAAGAAGAAGCTGGAAGACGCCGGCGCCAAGGTCGACGTCAAGTAATGCTGTACTCGCGTGCCCCCGCGGCACGCGAACAGGGCTGGCAAAGGGAAATTCCCGGCGCCAGCCTTTTTGCGCTTGTGCGTTTGTGTTTTAGTCAACACTCGGCGCAGCGCTAATGCGGTAAATGTGATTTTTGCGACTCGCGGCGACGGTGCATTTGCCTGCGATTCAGCAGAGGCCAAACATCAGTGGCACACTAAGTGGTTGCTGCTGATGTTTGTCTTCTGAACCGACTGCAGAAGACAAGTTTGGTCGGGTGTCCCCCGGGCGAGTACAGGCGTTGCGCTGAAGCGACGACCACACCGCCCGCAGCGTGCGGACACCGTCAGCCAGAGGTTGGTAGCGGCCAACCGCCAAATCCCCTCCCAGTCGCTGAACACCTCAGGTCCGGCCAGGTCCAGCCAGCCCTGCGATGATTCGGAGATCCCATGGCGTACAGCTTCACCGAAAAGAAGCGCATTCGCAAAAGCTTTGCGAAGCGCGCGACGGTACATCAGGTTCCATTCCTGCTTGCCACCCAGATTGAATCCTACACCCAGTTCTTGCAAGCGGATACGCCACCCGCACGTCGCAAGACCGAAGGCCTGCAGGCCGCTTTCAACGCGATTTTCCCGATCTCCTCGCATAATGGGCTTGCCCGTATGGAGTTCGTCTCGTATCACCTGTCCAACCCGCCCTTTGACGTCAAGGAATGCCAGCAGCGTGGCCTGACGTTCCACTCGGCGCTGCGCGCCAAGGTTCGCCTGATCATCAACGATCGCGAGAACCCGGGCAAGGTCAAGGAAGTGAAGGAGCAGGAAGTCTACATGGGCGAGATTCCGCTCATGACTTCCACGGGCTCGTTCGTCATCAACGGCACCGAGCGTGTCATCGTCTCGCAGCTGCACCGCTCGCCGGGCGTGTTCTTCGAGCACGACAAGGGCAAGACCCACAGCTCGGGCAAGCTGCTGTTCTCGGCACGCATCATCCCCTACCGCGGTTCGTGGCTGGACTTCGAATTCGACCCGAAGGACATCCTGTACTTCCGCGTCGACCGCCGCCGCAAGATGCCGGTGACGATCCTGCTGAAGTCGATCGGCCTGACCCCGGAACAGATCCTGGCGCACTTCTTCGTGTTCGACAACTTCACGCTGCAGTCGGAAGGCGCGCAGCTGGAGTTCGTGCCCGAGCGCCTGCGCGGTGAAGTCGCGCGCTTCGACATCGCCGACAAGAACGGCCGCGTGGTGGTCGAGAAGGACAAGCGGATCAACGCCAAGCACATCCGCGACCTGGACTCGGCCGGCACCAAGCTGATCAGCGTGCCGGAAGACTACCTGCTGGGCCGCGTGCTGGCCAAGAACATCATCGACCCGGATACCGGCGAGGTGATCGCCAACGCCAACGACGAGCTGACCGAAGCGCTGCTGGAAAACCTGCGCGAAGCTGGCGTCAAGCAGATCCAGACCCTGTACACCAACGACCTGGACCAGGGCCCGTACATGTCGCAGACCCTGCGCGTGGACGAGACCGTCGACCAGACCGCCGCGCGTATCGCGATCTACCGCATGATGCGCCCGGGCGAGCCGCCGACCGAGGAAGCCGTGGAAGCGCTGTTCCAGCGCCTGTTCTACAGCGAAGAGTCGTACGACCTGTCGCGCGTTGGCCGCATGAAGGTGAACAGCCGCCTGGGCCGCCCCAGCGGCGAAGGCGCCATGGTGCTGCAGGACGAGGACATTCTCGAGACCATCAAGATCCTGGTCAACCTGCGCAACGGCAAGGGCGAGGTCGATGACATCGATCACCTGGGCAACCGTCGCGTGCGTTGCGTCGGCGAACTGGCCGAAAACCAGTTCCGCGCCGGCCTGTCGCGCGTGGAGCGTGCCGTCAAGGAACGTCTGGGCCAGGCCGAGACCGAGAACCTGATGCCGCACGACCTGATCAACTCGAAGCCGATCTCGTCGGCGATCCGCGAGTTCTTCGGTTCGTCGCAGCTGTCGCAGTTCATGGACCAGACCAACCCGCTGTCGGAGATCACGCACAAGCGCCGCGTTTCCGCACTGGGCCCGGGCGGCCTGACCCGCGAGCGCGCCGGCTTTGAAGTCCGCGACGTGCACCCGACCCACTACGGCCGCGTGTGCCCGATCGAAACGCCGGAAGGTCCGAACATTGGCCTGATCAACTCGCTGGCACTGTATGCCCGCCTGAACGAATACGGCTTCCTGGAAACGCCGTACCGCAAGGTGGTCGACAGCAAGCTGACCGACGAGGTCGACTACCTGTCGGCGATCGAAGAAGGCAAGTACGTGGTGGCGCAGGCCAACGCGACCGTCGATGCCGACGGCAACCTGACCGACGAACTGGTGTCGGCGCGCGAAGGCTCCGAGCGTGAAACCCGCATGGTGACGCCGGACCGCGTACAGTACATCGACGTGGCGCCGTCGCAGATCGTGTCGGCCGCTGCCTCGCTGGTGCCGTTCCTGGAACACGATGACGCGAACCGTGCACTGATGGGCGCGAACATGCAGCGTCAGGCCGTGCCTTGCCTGCGTCCGGACAAGCCGCTGGTCGGCACCGGCATCGAGCGCACCGTTGCGGTCGACTCGGGTACGGCCGTGCAGGCGATGCGTGGCGGCGTGGTCGACTACGTCGACGCGATGCGTATCGTGATCCGCGTGAACGACGACGAAGCCGTCGCCGGTGAAGTCGGCGTGGACATCTACAACCTGATCAAGTACACGCGCTCGAACCAGAACACCAACATCAACCAGCGTCCGATGGTCAAGGTGGGCGACCACGTGGCCCGCGGCGACGTCATCGCCGACGGCGCCTCGACCGACCTGGGCGAGCTGGCGCTGGGCCAGAACATGCTGGTGGCGTTCATGCCGTGGAACGGCTACAACTTCGAGGATTCGATCCTGATCTCGGAGCGTGTGGTGGCCGAAGACCGCTATACCTCGATCCACATCGAGGAACTGTCGGTCGTCGCCCGCGACACCAAGCTGGGACCGGAAGAAATCACGCGCGATATCTCGAACCTGGCCGAAGCCCAGCTGGCTCGCCTGGACGAGTCGGGCATCACCTACATCGGTGCCGAGGTTGAAGCCGGCGACGTGCTGGTGGGCAAGGTCACGCCGAAGGGCGAGACCCAGCTGACGCCGGAAGAGAAGCTGCTGCGCGCGATCTTCGGCGAGAAGGCGTCGGACGTGAAGGACACCTCGCTGCGCGTGCCGTCGGGCATGAGCGGCATCGTGATCGACGTCCAGGTCTTCACCCGCGAAGGCGTGACGCGCGACAAGCGTGCCCAGTCGATCATCGACGACGAACTGAAGCGCTACCGCCTGGACCTGAACGACCAGCTGCGTATCGTGGAAGGCGACGCGTTCCAGCGTCTGGAGCGTCTGCTGGTCGACAAGACCGTCAACGGCGGTCCGAAGAAGCTGGCCAAGGGTGCCAAGATCACCAAGGAGTACCTGGCGGACATCGACAAGTACCACTGGTTCGACATCCGTCCGGCCGACGAGGAACTGGCCGCCCAGCTGGAAGCCGTCAAGGAAGCCATCGAGCAGAAGCGCCACGAATTCGACCTGGCCTTCGAAGAGAAGCGCAAGAAGCTGACGCAGGGCGACGAACTGCCGCCGGGCGTGATCAAGATGGTCAAGGTCTACCTGGCCGTGAAGCGCCGCCTGCAGCCTGGCGACAAGATGGCCGGCCGTCACGGTAACAAGGGTGTGGTGTCGAAGATCGTGCCGATCGAAGACATGCCGTACATGGCGGACGGTACCCCGGCCGACATCGTGCTGAACCCGCTGGGCGTGCCGTCGCGGATGAACGTGGGCCAGATCCTGGAAACCCACCTGGGCTGGGCCGCGCGCGGCCTGGGCCAGCGCATCGGCGACATGCTCAAGGCTTCGGCCAAGGCGCAGGAACTGCGCACGCTGCTCTCGCAGATCTACAACGAGAGCGGCAAGCCGGAAGACCTGGACAGCCTGAGCGATGCCGAAGTGCTGGAGCTGGCGCACAACCTGAAGAAGGGTGTGCCGTTCGCGACCCCGGTGTTCGATGGTGCGCACGAGAAGGAAATCAAGCGCATGCTCGACCTGGCCTACCCGGACGAGATTGCCGCCGAGAAGGGCCTGACGGCTTCCAAGCAGCAGGTCACGCTGCACGACGGACGCACCGGCGAAGCGTTCGAGCGTCCGGTCACGCTGGGTGTGATGCACATGCTGAAGCTGCACCACCTGGTCGACGACAAGATGCACGCGCGTTCCACCGGCCCGTACTCGCTGGTGACGCAGCAGCCGCTGGGCGGCAAGGCCCAGTTCGGTGGCCAGCGTTTCGGTGAGATGGAAGTGTGGGCACTGGAAGCCTACGGCGCGTCGTACGTGCTGCAGGAAATGCTGACGGTCAAGTCCGATGACGTGAACGGCCGTACCAAGGTGTACGAGAACATCGTCAAGGGCGAGCACTCGATCGACGCCGGCATGCCGGAATCGTTCAACGTGCTGGTGAAGGAAATCCGCTCGCTGGGTATCGACATCGACCTCGATCGCTACTGATCGAGACGATGCGGGTGCCGGCCACGGCGGGCACCCACCAGCGAAGGATTTCCCACAGGATGAATGCCATCGACCCGGACAGACTCCGGGACGGTGGCGAAACAAGGAGTTGCAATGAAAGCATTGCTCGATCTCTTTAAGCAGGTACAGCAGGAAGAGCAGTTCGACGCGATCAAGATCGGCCTGGCCTCGCCCGAGAAGATCCGTTCGTGGTCGTACGGCGAAGTGAAGAAGCCGGAAACGATCAACTATCGTACGTTCAAGCCGGAACGCGACGGCCTGTTCTGCGCCAAGATCTTTGGCCCGATCAAGGACTACGAGTGCCTGTGCGGCAAGTACAAGCGCCTGAAGCACCGCGGCGTGATCTGCGAGAAGTGCGGCGTTGAAGTGACGCTGGCCAAGGTGCGCCGCGAGCGCATGGGCCATATCGAACTGGCCGCGCCGACCGCGCACATCTGGTTCCTGAAGTCGCTGCCGTCGCGCCTGGGCATGGTCCTGGACATGACGCTGCGCGACATCGAGCGCGTGCTGTACTTCGAAGCGTTCGTGGTGATCGAACCCGGCATGACCCCGCTCAAGAAGAGCCAGATCATGTCCGAAGACGACTACCTGGCGAAGTGCGACGAGTACGGCGAGGGCGAATTCGTCGCCATGATGGGTGCCGAGGGCATCCGTGAACTGCTGCGCGGCATCGACATCGAGAAGCAGATCGAACAGATCCGCGCCGAACTGCAGGCCACCGGCTCCGAAGCCAAGATCAAGAAGTTCGCCAAGCGCCTGAAGGTGCTCGAGGCCTTCCAGCGTTCGGGCATCAAGCCCGAGTGGATGATCCTCGAAGTGCTGCCGGTGCTGCCGCCCGAGCTGCGCCCGCTGGTGCCGCTGGACGGCGGCCGCTTCGCGACCTCGGACCTGAACGACCTGTATCGCCGCGTCATCAACCGTAACAACCGCCTCAAGCGCCTGCTGGAGCTGAAGGCCCCCGAGATCATCGTGCGCAACGAAAAGCGCATGCTGCAGGAAGCGGTTGACTCGCTGCTGGACAACGGCCGTCGCGGCAAGGCGATGACCGGCGCCAACAAGCGTCCGCTGAAGTCGCTGGCCGAAATGATCAAGGGCAAGGGCGGCCGTTTCCGTCAGAACCTGCTGGGCAAGCGCGTCGACTACTCGGGCCGTTCGGTCATCGTGGTGGGCCCGACGCTCAAGCTGCACCAGTGCGGCCTGCCAAAGCTGATGGCGCTCGAGCTGTTCAAGCCGTTCATCTTCCACAAGCTGGAAACGATGGGCATCGCCACCACCATCAAGGCGGCGAAGAAGGAAGTCGAAAGCCAGACCCCGGTGGTGTGGGACATCCTCGAAGAGGTGATCCGCGAGCACCCGGTGATGCTGAACCGTGCGCCGACGCTGCACCGCCTGGGTATCCAGGCGTTCGAGCCGGTGCTGATCGAAGGCAAGGCCATCCAGCTGCACCCGCTGGTGTGCGCGGCGTTCAACGCCGACTTCGACGGTGACCAGATGGCTGTCCACGTGCCGCTGTCGCTGGAAGCGCAGATGGAAGCCCGCACCCTGATGCTGGCCTCCAACAACGTGCTGTTCCCGGCCAACGGCGACCCGTCGATCGTGCCGTCGCAGGACGTGGTGCTGGGCCTGTACTACACCACCCGCGACAAGATCAACGGCAAGGGCGAAGGCATGACCTTCGCCGACATCAGCGAAGTGATCCGCGCCTACGAGAACAAGGAAGTCGAACTGGCTTCGCGCGTGAACGTGCGTATCACCGAGTATGAGCTGGTCGACAAGGACGCCGAAGGCGACGCGCGTTTCGCGCCCAAGATCACGCTGCAGGCCACCACGGTCGGCCGCGCGATCCTGTCCGAGATCCTGCCAAAGGGCCTGCCGTTCTCGGTGCTGAACAAGCCGCTGAAGAAGAAGGAAATCTCGCGCCTGATCAACACGGCGTTCCGCCGCTGCGGCCTGCGCGAGACCGTGATCTTCGCTGACAAGCTGCTGCAGTCGGGCTTCCGCCTGGCGACCCGCGCCGGTATCTCGATCGCGATCGACGACATGCTGGTGCCGCCGGCGAAGGAAAAGATCATCGCCGAGGCCTCGGCCAAGGTGAAGGAATACGACAAGCAGTACATGTCGGGTCTGGTGACCGACCAGGAGCGCTACAACAACGTCGTGGACATCTGGGGCGCCGCCGGCGACCAGGTGGGCAAGGCGATGATGGAGCAGCTGCAGCACGAGGACGTGGTCGACCGCGAAGGCAAGACCGTGAAGCAGGAGTCGTTCAACTCCATCTACATGATGGCCGACTCGGGCGCACGGGGTTCCGCCGCGCAGATCCGCCAGCTGGCCGGCATGCGCGGCCTGATGGCCAAGCCGGATGGCTCGATCATTGAAACGCCGATTACGGCGAACTTCCGTGAAGGCCTGAACGTTCTGCAGTACTTCATCTCGACCCACGGCGCCCGTAAGGGCCTGGCCGATACCGCACTGAAGACCGCGAACTCGGGTTACCTGACCCGTCGTCTGGTCGACGTGACGCAGGATCTGGTCGTGGTGGAAGACGACTGCGGCACCTCCAACGGCGTGGCCATGAAGGCCCTGGTCGAAGGCGGTGAAGTGATCGAAGCCCTGCGCGACCGTATCCTCGGCCGCGTGACCGTGGCTGACGTGGTCAACCCGGAAACCCAGGAAACCGCGATCGAATCCGGCACGCTGCTGGACGAAGACCTGGTCGAGCTGATCGACAACATCGGCGTGGACGAAGTCAAGGTTCGCACCCCGCTGTCGTGCGACACGCGCTACGGCCTGTGCGCCAAGTGCTACGGCCGCGACCTGGGCCGCGGCGTGCTGGTGAACTCGGGCGAAGCGGTGGGCGTGATTGCCGCCCAGTCGATCGGTGAGCCGGGCACGCAGCTGACCATGCGTACGTTCCACATCGGTGGTGCGGCATCGCGTGCGGCAGTGGCCTCGAGCGTGGAAGCGAAGGCGACCGGTACGGTCCGCTTCACCGCGACCATGCGCTACGTGACCAACGCCAAGGGCGAACTGATCGTGATCTCGCGTTCGGGCGAGGCGCTGATCACCGACGACCACGGCCGCGAGCGCGAGCGCCACAAGATCCCGTACGGCGCCACGCTGCTGGTGCAGGACGGCCAGTCGATCAAGGCCGGCACGCAGCTGGCGACCTGGGACGCGCTGACGCGCCCGATCGTCTCCGAGTACTCGGGCACGATCAAGTTCGAGAACGTCGAAGAAGGCGTGACCGTCGCCAAGCAGATGGACGAAGTGACGGGCCTGTCGACCCTGGTGGTGATCGACGCCAAGCGCCGCACGGCCGCAACCAAGGGCATCCGCCCGCAGGTGAAGCTGCTCGACGCCAACGGCCAGGAAGTGAAGATCCCGGGCACGGACCATTCCGTGACCATCGGCTTCCAGGTCGGCGCGCTGATTACCGTGAAGGACGGCCAGCAGGTGCACGTGGGTGAAGTGCTCGCGCGTATCCCGACCGAGTCGCAGAAGACCCGCGACATTACCGGTGGTCTGCCGCGCGTGGCCGAGCTGTTCGAAGCGCGTTCGCCGAAGGATGCCGCCGTGCTGGCGGAAGTCACCGGCACGACCTCGTTCGGCAAGGACACCAAGGGCAAGCAGCGCCTGGTCATCACCGACCTGGACGGCAATGCCCACGAGTTCCTGATCGCGAAGGAAAAGCAGGTGCTGGTGCACGACGGCCAGGTGGTGAACAAGGGCGAAATGATCGTGGAAGGTCCGGCGGACCCGCACGACATCCTGCGCCTGAAGGGCATCGAAGAGCTGGCGCACTACATCGTCGACGAAGTCCAGGACGTGTACCGTCTGCAGGGCGTGAAGATCAACGACAAGCACATCGAGGTGATCGTTCGCCAGATGCTGCGTCGGGTCCAGATCGTCGATGTGGGCGACACCAAGTTCATCCCGGGTGAACAGGTGGAGCGTTCGGAACTGCTCGACGAGAACGACCGCGTGATCGCCGAAGGCAAGCGTCCGGCGACCTACGAGAACCTGCTGCTGGGTATTACCAAGGCGTCGCTGTCGACCGACAGCTTCATCTCGGCGGCATCGTTCCAGGAAACCACGCGCGTGCTGACCGAAGCCGCGATCATGGGCAAGACCGACGACCTGCGTGGCCTGAAGGAAAACGTGATCGTCGGCCGCCTGATCCCGGCCGGTACCGGCCTGGCCTACCACCGTGCCCGCAAGGCGCGCGAGGCCTCCGAGCGCGAACGCGCCCAGGCGATCGCCGAAGAAGAGCAGTCGCTCTTCATCGAGCCGCCGGTGGTGCAGGCGACCGAGGGCGAAGGCGACAACGCCTGATCTCGATGCAGTGATGACCGCCGCAAGGCGGACCAAAGCCCGGCTGATCCAGCCGGGCTTTTTTTTCGTCCGCGCGCGGCGCCGGCCTTTCGTGAGAAACATCGGAGAGTTTGCTGCGCGGGCGCGGCGGCGGGCCCCCTTAGTGGTAAGGTTACGGCTTTTCCGGCTCCAGCATTTCCGTTGTCCATGTCGCAAGCACTGGCGATCCTCAAGGATGTCTTCGGCTACCACGCCTTCCGCGGGCGCCAGGCCGAGATCATCGACCACGTCGCCACCGGCGGCGATTGCCTGGTGCTGATGCCGACCGGCGGCGGCAAGTCGCTGTGCTACCAGATTCCGGCGCTGCTGCGCCAGCGCGCCGGCGATGGCGTGGGCATCGTGGTGTCGCCGCTGATCGCGCTGATGCAGGACCAGGTCGCGGCGCTGACCGAGGCCGGCGTGCGCGCCGCGGTGCTCAACTCGACGCTGACCGGCGCCGAGGCCTCGGCGGTCGAGCGCGACCTGCTGGCAGGGCGCATCGAGATCCTCTACGTGGCGCCGGAACGGCTGATGACGCCGCGCTTCCTTGACCTGCTGGAGCGCACCCGCGTCGGCCTGTTCGCCATCGACGAAGCCCACTGCGTGTCGCAATGGGGCCATGACTTCCGGCCCGAGTACATCCAGCTGTCGGTGCTGCACGAGCGCTTCCCGTACGTGCCGCGCATCGCGCTGACCGCGACCGCCGACGCGCTGACGCGCGAAGAGATCGTCGAGCGGCTGGCGCTGCACGACGCGCGCATCTTCATCTCCAGCTTCGACCGGCCCAATATCCGCTACCGCATCGTCGAGAAGGACAATGCGCGCCAGCAGCTGCTCGCCTTCATCAAGGCCGAACATACCGCGGCCGACGGCACCCACGACAGCGGCATCGTCTATTGCCTGTCGCGCAAGAAGGTCGAGGACACCGCGCAATGGCTGAGCGGCCACGGCATCAACGCACTCGCCTACCATGCCGGCATGGACGCCCAGGTGCGGCAGCACCACCAGGCGCGCTTCCGCGAAGAGGAAGGGCTGGTGATGGTGGCGACGATCGCCTTCGGCATGGGCATCGACAAGCCCGACGTACGCTTTGTCGCCCACCTGGACCTGCCCAAGAGCATGGAGGGCTATTACCAGGAAACCGGCCGCGCCGGCCGCGACGGGCTGCCCGCCAATGCCTGGATGGCCTACGGCCTGGGCGACGTGGTGCAGCAGAAGCGCATGATCGACGAATCCGAGGCCGACGAGGCGTTCAAGCGCGTGTCGTCGTCCAAGCTCGACGCGCTGCTGGGGCTTTGCGAAACCGCGGGTTGCCGGCGCGTGCGCATCCTGGCGTATTTCAACGAAGCCAGCGAGCCCTGCGGCAACTGCGATACCTGCCTCGAGCCGCCCGCCACCTGGGACGGCACGCGCGAGGCGCAGATGGCGCTGTCCTGCGTCTACCGCACCGCGCAGGCCAGCCGCGTGCACTTCGGCGCCACCCACCTGATCGACGTGCTGCGCGGCAATGCCTCGGAAAAGATCAAGCAATGGGGCCATGACAAGGTCTCGACCTTCGGCATCGGCAAGGACCGCTCGGTGCATGAGTGGCACACGGTGTTCCGCCAGCTGATCGCGCAAGGCTTGCTGACCATCGACCATGGCGGCCATGGCGCGCTGCTGCTGGGCGAAGACGCCCGCGCGGTGCTCAAGGGCGAGCGCCAGATCATCCTGCGCCGCCAGGCTGCCAGGCCAGGCAAGTCCGGCGAGCGCGCGGCGCGCGGCACGCGCATCGACCATACCGCCGACATGGACGCCGATACGCTGGCCAACTGGGAGGCGCTGCGCCGCTGGCGCACCGAGGCCGCGCGCGAGCATGGCGTACCGGCCTACGTGATCTTCCATGACGCCACGCTGGCCGAACTGGCGCGCACCGCGCCGGATTCGCTCTCGGCGATGCAAGGCATTCCCGGGATTGGCGCCTCCAAGCTGGAGCGCTACGGGCAGGGCATCCTCGACACGCTGCGCGGGGCCTAGCTGGTACGGTCTGCCAGTCGGGTATACGGCTTGACGGTATACGAATCCGCTGCTAGGATGCCAGATTCGAGTTTTTGGCTTTGGATTTCGCTCGCCCGTCGGATAAGTGGCCCTGAGGTCGCTGCCGGCAAGCCTACCGGACTGGGTTTCCATGGACGGGTGGCGGCAGACGCGGGATCCGGGTGCCGGCTCGCGCTCTTTGGCATGCTGTTACCGCACAGTCCCGTCTCCAGAGCGCCCGCTCACCTCTCCCGCCCAAAACCCGTAGTTGCCTCTCCAGCCTGGCGCATGCCGGCACGAGGGGCGTTTTTCGTCAAACCAAGCTGGATTGAACAATGCCAACTATCAACCAACTGGTTCGCAAGCCGCGCGTCTCGGAAGTCATCAAGAGCAAGAGCCCGGCGCTTGAGAACTGCCCCCAGCGCCGTGGCGTGTGCACCCGTGTGTACACCACGACGCCGAAGAAGCCGAACTCGGCACTGCGTAAGGTTGCCAAGGTGCGCCTGACCAACGGTTTCGAAGTCATTTCGTACATCGGCGGTGAAGGCCACAACCTGCAGGAACACTCGGTCGTGCTGATCCGCGGCGGCCGTGTGAAGGATCTGCCGGGTGTGCGTTACCACATCGTCCGTGGTTCGCTGGACCTGCAAGGCGTGAAGGACCGCAAGCAGGCCCGTTCGAAGTACGGCGCGAAGCGTCCGAAGGCAGCCTAAGTTCAGGCAGCCTGGGCCAGCAAGGCCCGAAGCAACAAACGATAGCCTGTGGCGCAAGTCATGGTGCTGTCACCAGGCGGCGGTACAACGGAGCGCCTTTTTGGCAACCGTGCCGTCGAGTAAGTGGTCACCCGGCGAATTTGCTGTCTTTGCATGCAAGCTAGTTGGTGGCCGGAGAGCGGGAAACTCTGACCGCGCTCTCAACTGAATCTAAAGGAAAGAAGATGCCACGTCGTCGTGAAGTCCCGAAGCGGGACGTTCTGCCTGATCCGAAGTTCGGCAACGTTGAAGTTGCCAAGTTCATGAACGTGCTGATGCTGGATGGCAAGAAGTCGGTTGCCGAACGCATCGTGTACGGCGCGTTCGACCAGATCGAAAAGAAGGCAGGCAAGGCCCCCATCGAAGTGTTCTCCGTTGCCATCAACAACGTGAAGCCGGTGGTGGAAGTGAAGAGCCGTCGCGTGGGCGGCGCCAACTATCAGGTTCCGGTCGAAGTCCGTCCGTCGCGTCGTTTGGCATTGGCGATGCGCTGGCTGCGTGAGGCCGCGAAAAAACGCAGTGAGAAGTCGATGGCGCTGCGCCTGGCAGGTGAGCTGCTGGAAGCTGCTGAAGGCCGTGGTGGCGCGATGAAGAAGCGCGACGAAGTGCACCGCATGGCCGAAGCCAACAAGGCGTTCTCGCACTTCCGCTTCTAAAGCGAGCGAAAACATTGTTGGTTGCCGGGCGGGCTGTGTTTTTACACATCTCGCCCGTTTGTGTTAGGGGCGCGGGCCATGAGATGCCGGCGCCTCACGGACGAATAGAGGATTAAAGTGGCTCGTAAGACTCCCATCGAGCGTTACCGTAACATCGGTATTTCGGCTCACATTGACGCGGGTAAAACCACCACGACCGAGCGCATCCTGTTCTACACCGGTGTGAACCACAAGATCGGTGAAGTGCACGACGGCGCCGCCACCATGGACTGGATGGAGCAGGAACAGGAGCGTGGCATCACCATCACCTC
Source organism: Cupriavidus taiwanensis (assembly GCF_900250075.1). Classification (NCBI taxonomy): domain Bacteria; kingdom Pseudomonadati; phylum Pseudomonadota; class Betaproteobacteria; order Burkholderiales; family Burkholderiaceae; genus Cupriavidus; species Cupriavidus taiwanensis. The sequence continues at coordinate 3,491,980 of NZ_LT977070.1, read as the reverse complement.
CGCTGCCACCACCGCCTTCTGGAAGGGCATGGCCGGCAACTACCCCGAGCACCGCTTCAACATCATCGACACCCCGGGGCACGTGGACTTCACCATCGAGGTGGAGCGTTCCATGCGCGTGCTGGACGGCGCGTGCATGGTGTACTGCGCCGTGGGTGGCGTGCAGCCGCAGTCCGAAACCGTCTGGCGTCAGGCCAACAAGTACGGCGTGCCGCGTCTGGCGTTCGTCAACAAGATGGACCGTACCGGCGCGAACTTCTTCAAGGTCTACGACCAGCTGAAGACCCGCCTGAAGGCCAACCCGGTGCCCGTGGTGGTGCCGATCGGCGCTGAAGACGGCTTCCAGGGCGTGATCGACCTGCTGGAAATGAAGGCGATCATCTGGGACGAAGCCAGCCAGGGCGTGAAGTTCGAGTACCAGGACATCCCGGCCGAGCTGCAAGCCACCGCTGAGGAATGGCGCGAGAAGATGGTCGAGTCCGCCGCCGAAGCCAGCGAAGAGCTGATGGAAAAGTACCTGGGCGGCGAAGAGCTGACCCGTGCCGAGATCGTCAAGGCGCTGCGTGACCGTACCATCGCCTGCGAAATCCAGCCGATGCTGTGCGGCACCGCGTTCAAGAACAAGGGCGTGCAGCGCATGCTCGACGCCGTGATCGACTTCCTGCCGTCGCCGGTCGATATTCCGCCGGTCAAGGGCGTGGACGAAAGCGACGACGAGAAGAAGCTCGAGCGCAAGGCCGACGACAACGAGAAGTTCTCGGCGCTGGCGTTCAAGATCATGACCGACCCGTTCGTCGGCCAGCTGATCTTCTTCCGCGTGTATTCGGGCAAGATCAATTCGGGCGACACCGTGTACAACCCGGTGAAGCAGAAGAAGGAGCGTCTGGGCCGTATTCTGCAGATGCACGCCAACCAGCGCGAAGAAATCAAGGAAGTGCTGGCCGGCGACATCGCCGCCGCGGTGGGCCTGAAGGATGCCACCACGGGCGATACGCTGTGCGATCCGGCTGCCCCGATCGTGCTCGAGCGCATGGTGTTCCCGGAGCCGGTGATCTCGCAGGCTGTCGAGCCGAAGACCAAGGCTGACCAGGAAAAGATGGGCATCGCCCTGAACCGCCTGGCCGCTGAAGATCCGTCGTTCCGCGTGCGCACCGATGAAGAATCGGGCCAGACCATCATTTCGGGCATGGGCGAGCTCCACCTCGAAATTCTGGTCGACCGCATGAAGCGCGAATTCGGCGTGGAAGCCAACATCGGCGCGCCGCAGGTGGCCTACCGCGAAACCATCCGCAAGAAGGCCGAGGACGTCGAAGGCAAGTTCGTCAAGCAGTCGGGCGGCCGCGGCCAGTACGGTCACGCCGTGATCACGCTGGAACCGCAAGAGCCGGGCAAGGGCTTCGAGTTCATCGACGCCATCAAGGGCGGTGTGATTCCTCGCGAATACATCCCGGCGGTCGAAAAGGGTATCGTCGACACGCTGACGGCAGGTATCCTGGCTGGCTTCCCGGTGGTGGACGTGAAGGTCACGCTGACGTTCGGTTCGTACCACGACGTGGACTCGAACGAAAACGCGTTCCGCATGGCCGGCTCGATGGCTTTCAAGGAAGCCATGCGCAAGGCCAGCCCGGTTCTGCTCGAGCCGATGATGGCCGTGGAAGTGGAAACGCCGGAAGACTACACCGGTACCGTGATGGGCGACCTGTCGTCCCGCCGCGGCATCGTGCAGGGCATGGACGACATGGTGGGCGGCGGCAAGATCATCAAGGCCGAAGTCCCGCTGTCGGAAATGTTCGGTTATTCGACCGCGCTGCGCTCGGCCACGCAAGGCCGCGCCACCTACACCATGGAATTCAAGCACTACGCCGAGGCACCGAAGAACATCGCCGAAGCAGTGATGGCGGCCAAGGGCAAGTAAATAAGCTGTATGCCGCCGCCACCCACCCGGGCGCGGCGGCGTGATGAATCGACAAGACTGCATTCCATTAGGAGCTAAAAAAATGGCAAAGGAAAAGTTCGAGCGGACCAAGCCGCACGTGAACGTTGGTACGATTGGTCACGTTGACCATGGCAAGACCACGCTGACCGCAGCGATCGCCACGGTGCTGGCAGCGAAGTTCGGCGGTGCCGCCAAGAAGTACGACGAAATCGACGCAGCGCCGGAAGAAAAGGCTCGCGGTATTACCATCAATACCGCTCACGTCGAATACGAGACGGCCAACCGCCACTACGCGCACGTTGACTGCCCGGGCCACGCCGACTACGTCAAGAACATGATCACGGGTGCCGCCCAGATGGACGGCGCGATCCTGGTGTGCTCGGCCGCTGACGGCCCGATGCCGCAGACCCGCGAGCACATCCTGCTGGCCCGTCAGGTTGGCGTGCCGTACATCATCGTGTTCCTGAACAAGTGCGACATGGTGGACGACGCCGAACTGCTCGAGCTGGTCGAGATGGAAGTTCGCGAGCTGCTGTCGAAGTACGAATTCCCCGGCGACGACACCCCGATCATCAAGGGTTCGGCCAAGCTGGCGCTGGAAGGCGACAAGGGCGACCTGGGCGAAGAAGCCATCATGCGCCTGGCCGACGCGCTGGACACCTACATCCCGACGCCGGAGCGTGCCGTTGACGGTACCTTCCTGATGCCGGTGGAAGACGTGTTCTCGATCTCGGGTCGCGGCACCGTGGTGACCGGCCGTATCGAGCGCGGCGTGATCAAGGTCGGCGAGGAAATCGAAATCGTCGGTATCAAGCCGACCGTGAAGACCACCTGCACCGGCGTGGAAATGTTCCGCAAGCTGCTGGACCAGGGCCAGGCTGGCGACAACGTCGGTCTGCTGCTGCGCGGCACCAAGCGTGAAGACGTCGAGCGCGGCCAGGTGCTGTGCAAGCCGGGTTCGATCAAGCCGCACACCCACTTCACCGGCGAGGTGTACATCCTGTCGAAGGACGAAGGCGGCCGTCACACCCCGTTCTTCAACAACTATCGCCCGCAGTTCTACTTCCGTACCACCGACGTGACCGGCTCGATCGAGCTGCCGAAGGACAAGGAAATGGTCATGCCGGGTGACAACGTGTCGATCACCGTCAAGCTGATCGCCCCGATCGCCATGGAAGAAGGCCTGCGCTTCGCTATCCGCGAAGGTGGCCGTACCGTCGGCGCCGGCGTCGTGGCAAAGATCCTCGACTAAGC
>NZ_LT977070.1:3304479-3488748 GCF_900250075.1 Cupriavidus taiwanensis | reverse complement strand
AGCACATCCTGCTGGCCCGTCAGGTTGGCGTGCCGTACATCATCGTGTTCCTGAACAAGTGCGACATGGTGGACGACGCCGAACTGCTCGAGCTGGTCGAGATGGAAGTTCGCGAGCTGCTGTCGAAGTACGAATTCCCCGGCGACGACACCCCGATCATCAAGGGTTCGGCCAAGCTGGCGCTGGAAGGCGACAAGGGCGACCTGGGCGAAGAAGCCATCATGCGCCTGGCCGACGCGCTGGACACCTACATCCCGACGCCGGAGCGTGCCGTTGACGGTACCTTCCTGATGCCGGTGGAAGACGTGTTCTCGATCTCGGGTCGCGGCACCGTGGTGACCGGCCGTATCGAGCGCGGCGTGATCAAGGTCGGCGAGGAAATCGAAATCGTCGGTATCAAGCCGACCGTGAAGACCACCTGCACCGGCGTGGAAATGTTCCGCAAGCTGCTGGACCAGGGCCAGGCTGGCGACAACGTCGGTCTGCTGCTGCGCGGCACCAAGCGTGAAGACGTCGAGCGCGGCCAGGTGCTGTGCAAGCCGGGTTCGATCAAGCCGCACACCCACTTCACCGGCGAGGTGTACATCCTGTCGAAGGACGAAGGCGGCCGTCACACCCCGTTCTTCAACAACTATCGCCCGCAGTTCTACTTCCGTACCACCGACGTGACCGGCTCGATCGAGCTGCCGAAGGACAAGGAAATGGTCATGCCGGGTGACAACGTGTCGATCACCGTCAAGCTGATCGCCCCGATCGCCATGGAAGAAGGCCTGCGCTTCGCTATCCGCGAAGGTGGCCGTACCGTCGGCGCCGGCGTCGTGGCAAAGATCCTCGACTAAGCACTTCCTGGGACATGCCCGCGGGCATGTCCCCATTCAACGGGCAGCTTGCCCAATCGCTCTTTTAAGGAAATATCATGCAGAACCAGAAGATCCGTATCCGCCTGAAGGCTTTCGACTATCGCCTGATCGACCAGTCGGCTGCCGAAATCGTGGATACCGCCAAGCGTACCGGCGCGATCGTCAAGGGCCCGGTGCCCCTGCCGACCCGCATCCAGCGCTTCGACATCCTGCGTTCGCCGCACGTCAACAAGACCAGCCGCGATCAGTTCGAGATCCGCACCCACCAGCGCCTGATGGACATCGTCGACCCGACCGACAAGACGGTTGACGCGCTGATGAAGCTCGACCTGCCGGCAGGCGTGGACGTCGAGATCAAGGTGTAATCATGCTTCGGGCTGCTTGCGCAGCCTGCTGCAGCAAAACGGCGAACCTCGGTTCGCCGTTTTTGTTTGGTGGCGCGCCGCGCGGCGGCGCCACACAGGCACTTACACGCTGCCGCGCCGGCGCAGCGTCTCGGCCGGGCACTCGCCGAACGCGCGCCGGTATTCGGCGCTGAAGCGTCCCAGGTGGGTAAAGCCCCAGCGCAGCGCGGCGCCGGTCACCGACGACAGCGCCGCGTCGTTGAGCAGGTCGTGCCGTACCCGGTCGAGCCGGACCGTGCGCAGGTAGGCCATCGGGCTCAGCCCGCGATGCTCGCGGAAGCCCGCATACAGGCTGCGCAGGCTGACCCCCGCGATTTCGGCCAGCAGTGCTGGCGTCAGCGCGGCGGCGGCATGCGCGTGGATATACTCCTCGACCACTTTCACGTGGCGCGGCGCCAGCGGCTTGCCATGCCGCTGCAGCGCCTCCGACAGGCTGTGCGGCTGCAGCGTCAGCAGCGCGCCGATCACCAGTTGCTCGAGCTGGCATGCCGTGAGCGGATGGCGGGCCGCTTCGGGCGCCATCGACAGCATCTGCGCCAGATACTCCATCAATGGATACCAGCCGGCGCTGCGCCAGGCCATGCCGAGCTGGAAGCGCAGCGGCGGGTCCGGGCGATGCCCGAGATAGGCGGCGCACACGCGCTCCAGCGCGCTGCGCTCGACACGCACGATGAGCTGGTCGTTGTCCGCGCTCCAGCGCATCAGCAGCGGATCGCTGGGTGTCACCACCGAAGCGCAGTCGGGCGTCGACACGATCTGCTGCGCGCCGCAACGGATCTCCGCCTGGCCGCTGAGCGGCATCTGCACCAGCAGGAAGTCTCCGAGCGGCCCCGGGTCGATGGTGACATCGGCGCCGTAGGCGAGCCGGTTCAGCGACACCGCGCCCAGCGGGGCGTGATGCATGCGCGCCGACAGGCTGGTTCCGCGGATATCGAGCCGGTGTGGCTTGAAGACCCGGCCAACCGCCGCACGCGTCTGGCCGAGGTCGGTCGAGGCGAACACCTGCCGCCCGGCATCGTGCAGCAGGGCGTGGGCCAGCGGCGCCGGCGCGCGGGCAGTCGGGGGCAGCTGCAACATGGTCTCGCTCCTCTGGCGTGGCCGCGGCGCTGGCTGGCGTCCACGGCAGCGGGGGCCGGGGCGCCATGCGCTCCGCATGGTCCACGCAACCACTATAGCGGATCGACCCGCTCGCCTCTGGCGTTGCGTTGACCGAAGCCGAACTTTCCTGCACTAATCGGATAGCCGCTGCAGCCAGCGGCTAGTTTGCTGCGGTGCGGAGCCACCATCATGGGATCCAGCACGGCAGCGCGACCCTCCACCAGCTGTCAGCCAACAGAGAACGACAAGGAGCGCAGGCCATGGGCCAGACCATCCAGATCCAGACCCCCGAAGGCAGTTTCAGCGGCTATCTCGCCACACCGGCGGCCGGCAAGGGCCCCGGCATCGTGCTGTGCCAGGAAATCTTCGGCGTCAATGCCACCATGCGCCAGGTGGCCGATTACTACGCCGAAGAAGGCTATACGGTGCTGGTGCCCGACCTGTTCTGGCGCATCGCACCGGGCATCGAGCTGACCGACCGCGGCGACGACTTCCAGCGCGCGCTCGGCCTCTATCAGCAGTTCGACGAAGCGCAGGGCGTGAAGGATGTGGGCGCGGCGCTGGAGACGTTGCGCGCGCGGCCCGAATGCGTCGGCCAGGCCGGCGTGCTGGGCTTCTGCCTGGGCGGCAAGCTGGCCTACCTGGCGGCCTGCCGGCTGCCCGATGTGGCCTGCGCGGTGTCCTACTACGGCGTGGGTATCGAGCACGCGCTGGGAGAGGCCGCCAACGTGCGTGGCCGCCTGGTGCTGCATATCGCAGAGCAGGACGGCTTCTGCCCGCCACAGGCGCAGGCGGCGATCCGCGAGGCGCTGGCCGGCCGGGACCACATCGAGGTGTACGTCTATGCCGGCGTCGACCATGCCTTTGCGCGCGCCGGCGGCGAGCATTTCGACAAGCCCTCGGCGCTGATGGCGCACCAGCGCTCGATCGCCGCGCTGCGCCGCGAGATGGGGCCGCACTACGACTTCTCGGCACTGTGGGACAAGCACTGCGAGTATGAATTCGCCACCCGCGATGTCGATGCAACCATGGCGACGATGGTGGCGCAGCCTTATGTGAACCATATCCCGACCATGACCGGCGGTGTCGGCCACGCGCAGCTGCGCCGCTTCTACCAGCACCACTTCGTGCACAGCAATCCGCCGGACACGACGCTGATCCCGCTGTCGCGCACGGTCGGTGCCAGCCAGATCGTCGACGAGCTGCTGTTCTGCTTCACCCACACCAGCGAGATCGACTGGATGCTGCCCGGCGTGCCGCCCACCGGCAAGCGCGTGGAGATCCCGCTGATCGCCATCGTCAAGTTCCGCGGCGACAAGCTCTACCACGAGCACATCTACTGGGACCAGGCCAGCGTGCTGGTGCAGATCGGCAAGCTGGACCCGGCGGGTTTGCCGGTGGCGGGCGTGGAAACCGCGCGCAAGCTGCTGGATGAAACCCTGCCATCCAACACGCTGATGGCGCGCTGGCAGCAGAGCGAAGGCAAGTAAGCCAGGCGGCACTGAACGGGAGCGGGCCCGCACAGGCCAGCCCCGTACCGGACAACGGTGACCGAGCCGGAGACCAACAGGGAGACAACCATGAAGGGATTGCAGGACAAGGTGGCCATCGTCACCGGCGGCGCCACGCTGATCGGCGCGGGAGTGGCACGGGCCTTCGTCGAGGCCGGCGCGCGCGTGGCGATCTTCGATATCGACGCCGCCAATGGCGAGCGCGTTGCCGCGGAACTGGGCAAGGACGCGCTCTTCATCGCGGCGGACATCACGCGGGACGAGCAGGTCCGCGATGCGGTCGGCCAGGTCGCCCGGCACTTCGGAGGCGTCGATTTCCTGGTCAACCTCGCCTGCACCTATCTCGACGATGGCTTGCGCTCGAATCGCGCCGACTGGCTGGCGGCGCTCGATGTCAACGTGGTCTCCGGGGTGATGCTGGCGCAGGCGGTGCATCCGCTGATGCGCGCGCGCGGCGGCGGCGCCATCGTCAATTTCACCAGCATCTCGGCCAGTGTGGCGCAGACCGGGCGCTGGCTCTATCCGGTGTCGAAGGCGGCCATCGCGCAGCTGACGCGCAGCATGGCGATGGATCTGGCGCCGGACCGCATCCGCGTGAACTCGGTATCGCCCGGCTGGACCTGGTGCCGGCTGATGGACCAGGTCAGCAGCGGCAACCGTGCCCGAACCGATGCGGTGGCCGCGCCGTTCCACCTGCTCGGGCGCGTCGGCGAGCCGGACGAGGTAGCGCAGGTGGTGCTCTTCCTCTGCTCCGATCACGCGAGCTTCGTCACCGGCGCGGACTATGCCGTCGACGGTGGCTACTCCGCCATGGGTCCGGAGCAGAACTTGCCTGCCATCGGCAAGCTGGCCGGCTGAAAACGCCCCACAACGATCCTTCAGGAGACCACGTCATGCGCCAGCGCATCGCCATCGTCGGAGCGGGCCAGTCGGGCCTGCAAATGGCCCTCGGGCTGCAAGCCCACGGCTACCGCGTCACGTTGCTGTCCAACCGCACGCCGGAACAGGTTCGCGCCGGCAAGGTCATGTCCAGCCAGTGCATGTTCGACCGCGCGCTGCAGACCGAGCGCGAGCTGGGCCTGAACTGGTGGGACGACACGTGCCCGCCGGTGCAGGGCATCGGCCTGGCCGTGCCGCATCCCGAGCTGCCCGGCGCCAAGGTCATCGACTGGGCCGCACCCCTGGACCGGCCGGCGCAGGCGGTGGACCAGCGCCTGAAGATGCCGGCATGGATGGAGGCCTTTGTTGCGCGCCGCGGCGACCTGCGCATCGTCGATGTCGGCGTCGACGAGCTCGAAGAACTGGCGCGCGAGCATGACCTGGTGCTGCTGGCTGCCGGCAAGGGCGAGATCGTCAGCCGCTTCGAACGCGATGCGTCGCGCAGCCCGTTCGAGCGGCCCCAGCGCGCGCTGGCGCTGACCTACGTCACCGGCATGCTGCCGCGCGAGCCGTTCTCGCGGGTTTGCTTCAACCTGATTCCGGGCGTGGGCGAGTACTTCGTCTTTCCCGCGCTGACGTTGTCGGGGCCGTGCGAGATCATGGTGTTCGAGGGCATTCCGGGCGGCCCGATGGATCGCTGGGCCGAGGCCCGCACGCCCGAACAGCACCTCGCGGAAAGCCTGCGCATACTGCGCACCTATGCGCCATGGGAAGCCGAGCGCTGCGAGCGGGTGGCGCTGACCGACGACAACGGCATCCTGTCGGGCCGCTTCGCGCCGACGGTGCGCAAGCCGGTGCTGACGCTGCCGTCGGGCCGGCTGGTATTCGGCATGGCCGATGCCGTGGTGGTCAACGATCCGATTACCGGCCAAGGCTCCAACAATGCCGCCAAATGCTGCAAGGTCTACCTCGACGCCATCCTCGCCCATGGCGAGCGGCCGTTCGACGGTGACTGGATGGCGCAGACCTTCGCCAGTTACTGGCAATACGCCGGAGATGTGGTGGCTTGGACCAACTCGCTGCTGACACCGCCGCCGCCGCACATCCTGGCGCTGCTGGGAGCCGCGGGGCAATCGCCGGCGCTGGCGGCTCGCATCGCCAACGGCTTCGATAATCCGCCGGACTACTTCCCGTGGTGGATGGACCCGCAGGCGTGCCATCAGCTGATCGATCATCACCTGCCGCAGGCCGCCTGACATGGACGCCTCAAGCCATGCCGCCCCCGCGCTCGATCCGCGCGAACTGCGCCGGGTTTGCGGGCGCTACGCGACCGGCGTGGCGGTTATCGGTGCCTGCACGCCGCAGCGGCGGCCGGTCGGCATCACCGTCAACTCGTTCGCGTCGCTGTCGCTGGCGCCGCCATTGATCCTCTGGAGCCTGGCCAGGCATTCGCCCAATGCGGGCCTGTTCGCACCGGGCGCGCCGTTCGGCGTCAGCATCCTGAGCGCCGGCCACGGCGAACTGGCGCGCCGCTTTGCCACGCCGTCGCCCGACAAGTTCGCCGGCGTTGGCCATCGTCGTTGCCCGCACGGCGTGCCTTACCTGGACCAGGCGCTGGCGACGCTGTCATGCCGGGTCGAGCGGGCCGATCCGGTGGGCGACCACTTGCTGATCGTCGGCGCCGTCGAAGCGTTCACGGCAGGGGAGGGCGAGCCGCTGGTTTTCTATGGCGGCGAATTCGTTCGCATCGCGGCCTAAACGCTTTTTGCTGTGCCTGATGGGCCGCTCCGATAGCGGCCCGTCGTCCCGACACCACAGCCAGGCAGCGCAAGCGTCACTGCTGCGCGATCCCTGCCTACAACATTGCAGGGAAATCCGCAATTCATATTGCCCTTTCCAAACTGCTGCGATATAGTGTAAGGCTACCCATCGGGTAGTGGGCTGGCCATTTTGGTCGCGCGCAGTCTTGTTTAGCGCAAGTCCATCCGCGCACAAGCGCAAGCACAGTTTTCGTGTATCAATCAGCCCCGGCCAATCGCAGCTGGGAATGGAGCAAACCATGAGCCTTGGCCTTGTAGGTCGCAAGGTTGGCATGACCCGTATTTTCACGGACGACGGTGAAGCGATTCCCGTGACCGTGGTCGAGGTCGGCGACAACCGCGTGACGCAAATCAAGACGGACGAGACCGACGGTTACACCGCGGTTCAAGTCACCTTCGGCGCACGACGCGCAAGCCGCGTCACCAAGCCGCTGGCGGGTCACCTCGCCAAAGCCGGCGTGGAAGCCGGCGAAATCATCCGCGAATTCCGTATCGACGCAGCCAAGGCTGCCGAACTGCAAGCTGGCGGTTCGCTGTCGGTCGACCTGTTCGAAGTCGGTCAGAAGATCGACGTGCAGGGCGTGACCATCGGTAAGGGCTACGCCGGTACCATCAAGCGCTACCACTTCGCCTCCGGCCGTGCCACCCACGGTAACTCGCGCTCGCACAACGTGCCGGGCTCGATCGGTATGGCGCAGGATCCGGGCCGCGTGTTCCCGGGCAAGCGCATGACCGGTCACCTGGGCGATGTCACCCGCACCGTGCAGAACCTGGAGATCGCCAAGATCGACGCAGAGCGCAAGCTGCTGCTGGTCAAGGGCGCCATTCCCGGCTCCAAGAACGGCAAGGTCATCGTTACCCCGGCCGTCAAGGCCAAAGCCAAAGCTTAAGGAGCGCATGTAATGGAACTCAAGCTCCTCCAGGACAATGGCCAGATCGGCGCCGGCGTTGACGCGTCGCCCGAAGTGTTCGGCCGTGACTACAACGAAGCCCTCGTTCACCAGATCGTCGTCGCTTACCAGGCCAACGCGCGCAGCGGCAACCGCAAGCAGAAGGATCGTGAAGAGGTCAAGCACACGACCAAGAAGCCGTGGCGCCAGAAGGGTACGGGCCGTGCTCGTGCCGGTATGTCTTCCTCGCCGCTGTGGCGCGGGGGCGGCCGTATCTTCCCGAATTCGCCGGAAGAGAACTTCAGCCAGAAGGTCAACAAGAAGATGTTCCGTGCCGGCATGCGCTCGATTTACTCGCAGCTCGCACGTGAAGGTCGTATCAATGTGGTGGACGGTTTCACCGTCGACGCGCCCAAGACCAAGCTCTTGGCCGACAAGTTCAAGGCCATGGGCCTGGACTCGGTGCTGATCATCACCGACAGCCTCGACGAAAACCTCTACCTGGCTTCGCGCAACCTGCCGCACGTGGCAGTTGTCGAGCCGCGCCAGGCTGATCCGCTGTCGCTCGTGCACTACAAGAAGGTGCTGGTGACCAAGGCAGCCGTCGCGCAGATCGAGGAGTTGCTGAAATGACGCAAGTAGCCAAGAACGATCATCGTTTGATGCAGGTGCTGCTCGCGCCGGTGGTTTCCGAAAAGGCAACCCTGGTCGCCGACAAGAATGAACAAGTCGTGTTCGAAGTGGCTCGCGATGCCAACAAGGCAGAAGTGAAGGCCGCCGTCGAACTGCTGTTCAAGGTCGAGGTGCAGTCCGTTCAGATCCTGAACCAGAAGGGCAAGCAGAAGCGCTTCGGCCGTTTCATGGGCCGTCGCAACCACGTGAAGAAAGCTTACGTGTCGCTGAAGCCGGGTCAGGAAATCAATTTTGAAGCGGAGGCCAAGTAATCATGGCACTCGTCAAGACCAAGCCGACTTCCCCGGGTCGTCGCTCGATGGTGAAGGTCGTCAACAAGGACCTTCACAAGGGCGCCCCGCACGCTCCGCTGCTGGAAAAGCAATTCCAGAAGTCGGGCCGTAACAACAATGGTCATATCACCACCCGCCACAAGGGCGGTGGTCATAAGCACCACTACCGCGTGGTCGATTTCAAGCGCAACGACAAGGACGGCATCCCCGCCAAGGTCGAGCGCCTGGAATACGATCCGAACCGCAGCGCCAACATCGCGCTGGTCGTGTTCGCCGACGGCGAGCGCCGCTACATCATCGCCACCAAGGGCATGGTTGCCGGCCAAGCGCTGCTGAATGGCTCGGAAGCGCCGATCAAGGCTGGTAACAACCTGCCGATCCGCAACATTCCGGTCGGTACCACGATCAACAACGTGGAAATGCTGCCGGGCAAGGGCGCCCAGATCGCCCGCGCCGCTGGCGGTTCCGCCGTGCTGCTGGCCCGTGAAGGCCTGTACGCCCAGGTTCGCCTGCGCTCCGGCGAAGTGCGCCGCGTGCACATCGAGTGCCGCGCCACCGTCGGTGAAGTGGGCAACGAAGAGCACAGCCTGCGCGTCATCGGCAAGGCCGGTGCGACCCGTTGGCGCGGTATCCGCCCGACGGTCCGCGGCGTGGTGATGAACCCGGTCGACCACCCGCACGGTGGTGGCGAGGGCAAGACCGCTGCTGGCCGCGATCCGGTGTCGCCGTGGGGTACCCCGACCAAGGGTTACCGTACCCGCAGCAACAAGCGCACGGACAGCATGATCGTCCAGAAGCGCCACAAGCGTTAATCGGTAGGTAGGAGCTAAAGATATGACTCGTTCCGCTAAAAAGGGTCCGTTCTGCGACGCCCACCTGCTGAAAAAGGTGGAAGTTGCAACCAGCGGCAAGGACAAGAAGCCCATCAAGACGTGGTCGCGCCGCTCGACCATTCTGCCGGAGTTCATTGGCCTGACGATCGCCGTTCACAACGGCCGTCAACACGTGCCGGTGTACGTTACGGAAAACATGGTTGGCCACAAGCTCGGCGAATTTGCGATCACCCGCACGTTCAAGGGCCACGCGGCTGACAAGAAAGCGAAGAGGTAAGGTGCCATCATGGAAGTGAAAGCGATTCATCGCGGTGCCCGCATCTCCGCCCAGAAGACGCGCCTGGTCGCTGACCAGATCCGTGGTCTGCCGATCGAGCGCGCGCTCAACGTCCTGACGTTCAGCCCGAAAAAGGCTGCCGGGATCGTGAAGAAGGTGGTCGAATCGGCCATCGCCAACGCCGAGCACAACGAAGGCGCCGACATCGACGAACTCAAGGTCAAATCGATCTACGTCGACAAGGCAACCTCGCTCAAGCGCTTCACGGCACGGGCAAAGGGCCGCGGCAACCGCATCGAGAAACAAACCTGTCACATCACTGTGACGCTCGGCAACTAAGGAGTCACGATGGGACAGAAGATTCATCCGACTGGCTTCCGTCTGGCTGTCAGCCGTAACTGGGCTTCGCGCTGGTACGCCAGCAACACGAAGTTCGCCGGCATGCTGAAGGAAGACATCGAAGTTCGCGACTTCCTGAAGAAGAAGCTGAAGAACGCATCGGTTGGCCGCGTCGTGATCGAGCGCCCCGCCCGCAATGCCCGCATCACCATTTACAGCTCGCGTCCGGGCGTGGTGATCGGCAAGAAGGGTGAGGACATCGAACTGCTGAAGGCCGAACTGCAGCGTCGCATGGGCGTGCCCGTGCACGTGAACATCGAGGAAATCCGCAAGCCGGAAACCGATGCTCAGCTGATCGCCGACTCGATCACCCAGCAGCTCGAGCGCCGCATCATGTTCCGCCGCGCCATGAAGCGCGCCATGCAGAACGCGATGCGCCTGGGCGCCCAGGGTATCAAGATCATGAGCGCCGGCCGTCTGAACGGTATCGAAATCGCACGTACCGAGTGGTACCGCGAAGGCCGTGTGCCCCTGCACACCCTGCGCGCCGACATCGACTACGGCTTCTCCGAGGCAGAAACCACCTACGGCATCATCGGTGTCAAGGTGTGGGTCTACAAGGGGGATCACCTCGGCCGCAATGACGCGCCGGTGGTGGAAGAGCCGCAAGACGACCGTCGTCGTCGCCCGGGTCGTCCGGAAGGCCGCCGCCGTGAAGGCGAAGGCCGTCCGGGTGGCAACCGTCGCGGTGGCGCCGGTGCAGGTGCCGGTCGCCGCGGTGCGCCTGGCGATGCGAAGAGTGGAGAATAACGATGCTGCAACCTAAGCGCAGAAAATACCGCAAGGAGCAGAAGGGCCGCAACACGGGTAAGGCTACCCGTGGCAACGCCGTGTCTTTCGGCGAATTCGGCCTGAAGGCAATGGGCCGTGGCCGCCTGACGGCTCGTCAGATCGAGTCGGCACGTCGTGCGATGACCCGCCACATCAAGCGTGGCGGCCGCATCTGGATCCGGATCTTCCCGGACAAGCCGATCTCGAAGAAGCCCGCCGAAGTCCGTATGGGTAACGGCAAGGGCAATCCGGAGTACTACGTGGCTGAAATCCAGCCGGGCAAGATGCTGTACGAAATGGATGGCGTGAGCGAAGACCTGGCACGTGAGGCGTTCCGCCTCGCAGCGGCCAAGCTGCCGATCGCCACCAATTTCGTGGTGCGCCAGGTCGGGACGTAAGGAGAGCAGGGATGAAAGCATCCGAACTTCGCGGCAAGGACGCCGCAGGCCTGAACCAGGAGCTCTCCGAGCTGCTGAAGGCCCAATTTAGCCTGCGCATGCAAAAGGCAACCCAACAGCTGCAGAACACCAGCCAGCTGAAGAAGGTTCGCAAGGACATCGCGCGCGTGCAAACCGTGCTGACTGAAAAGGCGAACGCGAAATGACTGAAGCTGCACAAACGGAAAAGTCGCTTCGCCGCACCCTGGTCGGCCGTGTCGTGAGCGACAAGATGGACAAGACCGTTACGGTCTTGGTGGAAAACCGCGTCAAGCATCCCCTGTACGGCAAGTACGTGCTGCGTTCCAAGAAGTACCACGCACACGACGAAGCCAACCAGTACAAGGAAGGCGACAAGGTCGAAATCCAGGAAGGCCGTCCGCTGTCGCGGACCAAGTCCTGGGTGGTTTCCCGGCTGGTAGAGGCTGCACGCGTCATCTAAGAACAACACGTTCTTAGCTTGACTTGCAAGTCCAGGATTATGTAGCTATAATCCTGGACTTCCGCTTTATTGCGTTCGCCTTAGTTGTACCACCCGGGCGGGCCTGTTGAGCGAGCCAGGGCCAGGCGGCTCCGATGTTTTTTTAGTCGGATTGCCAGGCTCCTACCGACTTCAAAGTTGATCAACCCATACGGTGCTGGCGCAAGGCCGGAACCGACGGGACCAAGACTGACCGACGGGCGCTATCGCACCTGGCGGATTAAGTTGGGAAGACAAACACCATGATTCAGACAGAAAGCCGGCTCGAAGTGGCCGATAACACTGGTGCGCGCGAAGTGCTGTGCATCAAGGTGCTGGGTGGCTCCAAGCGCCGCTACGCAAGCGTTGGCGACATCATCAAGGTGACCGTCAAGGACGCAGCGCCGCGCGGTCGCGTCAAGAAGGGCGACATCTACAACGCCGTCGTCGTGCGTACCGCCAAGGGCGTGCGCCGCGCTGACGGTTCGCTGATCAAGTTCGACGGCAACGCCGCCGTCCTGCTGAACAACAAGCTCGAGCCGATCGGCACCCGTATCTTCGGGCCGGTGACTCGTGAACTCCGTACCGAGCGCTTCATGAAGATCGTGTCGCTCGCTCCGGAAGTGCTGTAAGGAGCCGCCATGAACAAGATTCGCAAAGGCGACGAAGTCATCGTGCTGACCGGCAAGGACAAGGGCAAGCGCGGTACCGTGCAAGCCGTCCTCGGCGACAAGGTTGCGGTGCAAGGCGTGAACATCGCCAAGAAGCATGCCCGCCCGAACCCGATGCTGGGCACTACCGGTGGTGTGGTCGACAAGGTCATGCCGCTGCATATTTCCAACGTTGCGCTCGTGGATGCCAATGGCAAGCCGTCGCGCGTCGGCATCAAGGTGGAAGACGGCAAGCGCGTGCGCGTGCTGAAGACCACCGGCGCCGTCGTGGCAGCTTGATTCTGGGCACGTATAGGAGTTGAGCATGGCAGCACGTCTGCAAGAGTTTTACAAAGAACAGGTTGTGCCGAAGCTGATCGAGCAGTTCGGCTACAAGTCGGTCATGGAAGTGCCGCGCATCACCAAGATCACCCTGAACATGGGTCTTGGCGAAGCCATCAATGACAAGAAGATCATTGAAAACGCCGTGGGCGACCTGACCAAGATCGCCGGTCAGAAGCCGGTCGTGACGAAGGCCAAGAAGGCCATCGCCGGCTTCAAGATCCGCCAGGGCTATCCCATCGGTGCGATGGTGACCCTGCGCGGCGAGCGCATGTTCGAATTCCTCGATCGTTTCGTCACCGTGGCCCTGCCGCGCGTGCGTGACTTCCGTGGTGTGTCGGGCCGTTCGTTCGACGGTCGTGGCAACTACAACATCGGTGTGAAAGAGCAGATCATTTTCCCCGAAATCGAGTACGACAAGATCGACGCACTGCGTGGTCTGAACATCAGCATCACGACGACGGCAAAGAACGACGAGGAAGCCAAGGCCCTCCTCGGTGCGTTCAAGTTCCCGTTCCGCAATTAAGGGGTAACCGTGGCTAAACTGGCTCTGATTGAACGTGAGAAGAAGCGCGCCAAGCTGGTGGCAAAGTATGCCGCCAAGCGCGCCAACCTCAAGGCCATTATCGACGACCAAGAAAAGTCGGAAGAAGAGCGTTACAGCGCGCGTCTCGAGCTGCAGCAGCTCCCGCGCAACGCGAACCCGACCCGCCAGCGCAACCGCTGCGCGATCACCGGTCGTCCCCGCGGTACCTTCCGCAAGTTTGGCCTGGCGCGTAACAAGATCCGCGAAATCGCCTTCAAGGGCGAAATCCCGGGTCTGACGAAAGCCAGCTGGTAATTACGCACAGGCTACAGGAGAAACAGTATGAGCATGAGCGATCCTATCGCCGATATGCTGACGCGCATCCGCAACGCCCAGGGCGTGCAGAAAGCGTCGGTTGTCATGCCGTCGTCGAAGCTGAAAGTGGCAATCGCCAAGGTCCTGAAGGACGAAGGCTACATCGACGACTACGCCGTCCAGGAAGATGGCGGCAAGGCACAACTGAGCATCGGTCTCAAGTACTACGCCGGCCGTCCGGTGATCGAGCGCATCGAGCGCGTCTCGAAGCCCGGCCTGCGCGTGTACAAGGGCCGCAGCGACATTCCGCAAGTGATGAACGGCCTCGGTGTGGCGATCATCTCGACCCCGCAGGGTCTGATGACCGACCGCAAGGCTCGCGCCACCGGCGTGGGCGGCGAAGTTCTCTGCTACGTCGCTTAAGGAGAGAACCATGTCCCGTGTAGGTAAGGCTCCCATCGCGCTCCCCAAGGGCGCGGAAGTGAACGTGGCAGCTGGCGTGCTCTCCGTGAAGGGTCCGCTGGGTACGCTGTCGCAGCCGATTCACAGCCTGGTCAAGGTCAATGTCGAGAACGACACGCTGACCTTCGCGCCGGCTGACGAGTCGCGTGAAGCAAACGCCCTGCAAGGCACCATGCGCGCCCTGGCGGCGAACATGGTCAAGGGCGTGACCACCGGTTTCGAGCGCAAGCTGAACCTCGTTGGCGTGGGCTATCGTGCCCAGCTGCAAGGCACTGCGCTGAAGCTCCAGCTTGGTTTCTCGCACGACGTGATCCATGAGATGCCGGAAGGCGTGAAGGCTGAAACGCCGACGCAGACCGAAATCCTGATCAAGGGTGCGGACAAGCAGAAAGTCGGTCAGGTTGCCGCGGAAGTCCGCGCGTACCGCCCGCCCGAGCCCTACAAGGGCAAGGGTGTGCGCTACAGCGACGAGCGCGTCATCCTGAAGGAAACCAAGAAGAAGTAAGGGGTGCAATGATGAACAAGAAAGACGCTCGTTTGCGCCGTGCACGTCAGACCCGCGCCAAGATCGCGGAGATGAAAGTCAATCGTCTGACCGTGTTCCGTACGAATTCGAACATTTACGCCCAGGTCTTCTCCGAGTGCGGCACCAAGGTGCTGGCTTCGGCTTCGACCGTCGAGGCAGAAGTGCGCAAGGAACTGGAAGGCAAGGGCGCTACCGCCGCTGCCGCTACCGTCGTGGGCAAGCGCATCGCCGAGAAGGCGAAGGCTGCCGGCGTGGAAACCGTCGCCTTCGACCGCGCCGGCTTCCGTTTCCATGGCCGCGTCAAGGCCCTGGCAGACGCCGCCCGCGAAGCTGGCCTGAAGTTCTAAGCGCATAGAGAGAGATACGTCATGGCAAAGATGCAAGCAAAAGTCCAACAGGACGAACGCGACGACGGCCTCCGCGAGAAGATGATCTCGGTCAACCGTGTCACCAAGGTGGTGAAGGGTGGCCGGATTCTCGGTTTCGCTGCGCTGACCGTGGTCGGTGACGGCGATGGCCGCATCGGCATGGGCAAGGGCAAGGCCAAGGAAGTGCCGGTTGCTGTTCAGAAGGCAATGGACGAAGCCCGTCGCAAGATGGTCAAGGTCTCGCTGAAGAACGGCACGCTGCAACACGAAGTCGTTGGCAAGCACGGCGCCGCCAAGGTGCTGATGATGCCCGCCAAGGAAGGTACCGGCGTGATCGCCGGCGGCCCGATGCGCGCGATCTTCGAAGTGATGGGCGTCACCAACGTGGTGACCAAGTCGCACGGCTCCACCAACCCGTACAACATGGTTCGCGCCACGCTGGACGGCCTTCAGAAGATGAGCACGCCGGGCGAAATCGCCGCCAAGCGTGGCAAGTCGGTCGAAGACATCCTGGGTTAAGGTGAACGCAATGTCGCAGAAAACCGTAAAAGTGCAACTCGTGCGCAGCCTGATCGGCACGCGCGAGGATCATCGCGCCACCGTTCGTGGCCTGGGCCTGCGCCGCATCAACTCGGTGTCGGAGCTGCAGGACACGCCCGCCGTGCGCGGCATGATCAACAAGGTCTCGTACCTGGTCAAGGTTCTGGCCTGATCGGGACTTGGAGAGCAAGATGCAACTGAACAACCTGAAACCGGCTGCCGGTTCGAAGCACGCCAAGCGTCGCGTCGGCCGCGGTATCGGCTCCGGCCTGGGCAAGACCGCCGGTCGCGGTCACAAGGGTCAGAAGTCGCGTTCGGGCGGCTTCCACAAGGTGGGCTTCGAAGGCGGTCAAATGCCGCTGTATCGTCGCCTGCCGAAGCGCGGCTTCACCTCGCTGACCAAGGCGTTCACCGCCGAAGTCACGCTGCGTGACATCGAGCGCCTGGAAGCGGCCGAAGTCGACCTGCTGGTCCTGAAGCAGGCTGGCCTGGTCGGCGACCTGGTCAAGAGCGCCAAGGTCATCAAGGCCGGCGAGCTGACCCGCAAGGTGACGATCAAGGGTCTGGGCGCCACCGCTGGCGCCAAGGCCGCGATCGAAGCCGCCGGCGGCCAGATCGCAGCCTGATACGGCAGCATTCATCGCAGCATAGGCAGTCATAGTCGGAGCATCGTTTGGCCACGGCGAAACCCAATGCAAGCGCGCAAGCCAGGAACACGGCGAAGTACGGCGACCTCAAGCGCCGGCTGATGTTCCTGGTGCTGGCCCTGATCGTGTACCGCATCGGCGCTCATATTCCGGTGCCCGGTATCGATCCGGAGCAGCTTGCGAAGCTTTTCCAGAGTCAGTCGGGTGGCATCCTCGGGATGTTCAACCTGTTCTCGGGCGGGGCGCTGTCGCGCTTTACCGTCTTCGCGCTCGGCATCATGCCGTACATCTCGGCGTCGATCATCATGCAGTTGCTGACGATCGTGCTGCCGCAGCTGGAGTCGCTGAAGAAGGAAGGGCAGGCAGGGCAGCGCAAGATCACGCAGTACACGCGCTACGGCACCGTGGTCCTGGCCACGTTCCAGGCGCTGTCGATCGCGGTCGCGCTGGAGTCGCAGCCGGGGCTGGTGCTGGATCCGGGCCTGATGTTCCGGGCCACGGCGGTGATCACGCTGGTGACCGGCACGATGTTCCTGATGTGGCTGGGTGAGCAGATCACCGAGCGGGGTCTGGGCAACGGCATCTCGATCATCATCTTCGGCGGTATCGCGGCGGGCCTGCCCAACGCGATCGGCGGACTGTTCGAACTGGTCCGCACGGGTTCCATGAGCATCATCGCGGCGATCTTCATCGTGGCGATCGTGATCGGTGTGACCTTCGCCGTGGTGTTCGTCGAGCGTGGCCAGCGCAAGATCCTGGTGAACTATGCCAAGCGTCAGGTCGGCAACAAGGTGTACGGCGGCCAGTCGTCGCACCTGCCGCTGAAGCTGAACATGGCAGGGGTGATTCCGCCGATCTTCGCATCGTCGATCATCCTGTTCCCGGCGACGATCGCGGGCTGGTTCACGTCTGACTCGACGGGCACGGTCGGCCGGTTCATCAAGGACCTGGCTGCCACGCTGTCGCCGGGCCAGCCGGTCTACATCCTGCTGTACGCTGCTGCGATTGTATTTTTCTGCTTCTTCTACACGGCCCTGGTGTACAACAGCCGTGAAGTGGCAGACAACCTGAAGAAAAGCGGTGCCTTCATTCCGGGCATTCGTCCGGGCGAGCAGACGACGCGCTATATCGACAAGATCCTGGTGCGTCTGACGTTGGCTGGTGCGATCTACATCACACTGGTCTGCCTGTTGCCGGAATTCCTGGTGCTGCGCTGGAACGTTCCGTTCTATTTTGGCGGAACCTCCCTGCTGATCATCGTGGTGGTCACGATGGACTTCATGGCCCAGGTTCAGTCCTATGTCATGTCGCAGCAGTATGAGTCGCTGCTGAAGAAGGCGAATTTCAAGGGCAATCTGACCTTGCGCTGACTTCGGATCGGTACAGGCTAGGTATGGCTAAAGACGACGTCATCCAGATGCAGGGCGAGGTCCTGGAAAACCTGCCCAATGCGACGTTCCGAGTCAAGCTGGAGAATGGCCATGTAGTGCTGGGCCATATCTCCGGCAAGATGAGAATGAACTACATCCGGATCCTTCCGGGTGACAAGGTGACGGTCGAACTGACCCCATATGATCTCTCGCGCGCACGAATCGTCTTCCGGACGAAGTGAGCGAACAGGAATTGAAGGAAGAGGAAAATTATGAAAGTGCTGGCTTCTGTTAAGCGCATTTGCCGCAACTGCAAAATCATCAAGCGCAACGGTGTCGTGCGCGTGATCTGCTCGTCGGATCCCCGCCACAAGCAACGCCAAGGCTAATCGGAAAGAGGATTGACGAATGGCACGTATCGCAGGGGTTAACATCCCGAACCACAAGCATACCGAAATCGGCCTGACGGCTATTTACGGTATCGGCCGCTCGCGCGCCCGCAAGATTTGCGAGGCCACCGGTGTACCGTTTGACAAGAAGGTCAAGGACCTGACCGACGCCGACCTGGAAAAGCTTCGTGACGAAGTGGGCAAGGTCACGGTCGAGGGTGACCTGCGTCGTGAAACCACGATGAACATCAAGCGTCTGATGGACCTTGGTTGCTATCGTGGCATGCGTCACCGCAAGGGCCTGCCGATGCGCGGCCAGCGTACGCGCACCAACGCCCGTACCCGCAAGGGTCCGCGCAAGGCCGGCGTGGCTCTGAAGAAGTAAAGCCGAAGGCAGAGGAAGAAACTAATGGCAAAAGGTCCGAATAACGCCGCTCGCGCGCGTAAGAAGGTCAAGAAGAACGTTGCCGACGGCATTGCGCACGTCCACGCTTCGTTCAACAACACCATCATCACGATCACCGATCGCCAGGGCAACGCCCTGTCGTGGGCGACCGCCGGTGGCCAGGGCTTCAAGGGTTCGCGCAAGTCGACCCCGTTCGCTGCCCAGGTTGCTGCCGAGAACGCCGGCCGCGTGGCGCAAGACCAGGGCATCAAGAACCTGGAAGTGCGTATCAAGGGCCCCGGCCCGGGTCGTGAATCGGCTGTCCGCGCGCTGAACGCGCTGGGCATCAAGATCGCGATCATCGAAGACGTCACGCCGATTCCGCACAACGGCTGCCGTCCGCCGAAGCGCCGCCGCATCTGATGCGTTGGCGTCCGAGCCCGGCGGGTTTACCTGCCGGTTTCGGATATGCTAGTATCGCGCGTTGACCTGCTGCATTTTTATGCGGCAGGTTTTCGTTTTGCGCCGCGTCAGTGCCGTAAAGGGCACATTATGATGCCGGCGTATTGGTAAATTGCTTGCAGCACGCCTCCCCAACGGGGCGCGCTTAATAAGCCCACCGTCCGTCACGGTCTGGCGTGTGCCCTGTTGCACCGCGCCGGCACTGCGTTGGCGGACTCACGGCGCGTCCTTAAGGCGCCGTGATCGATCAAAGGAAGACAACGTGGCACGTTATACCGGCCCGAAGGCCAAACTTTCCCGCCGTGAAGGCACCGACCTGTTCCTGAAGAGCTCGCGCCGCTCGCTGGCCGACAAGTGCAAGCTGGACAGCAAGCCGGGCCAGCATGGCCGCACCTCGGGTGCCCGCACCTCCGACTACGGCAACCAGCTGCGCGAAAAGCAGAAGGTCAAGCGCATCTACGGCGTGCTCGAGCGCCAGTTCCGCCGCTACTTCGCCGAAGCCGACCGCCGCAAGGGCAACACCGGCGAAAACCTGCTGCAACTGCTGGAATCGCGCCTGGACAACGTGGTGTACCGCATGGGCTTCGGCTCGACCCGCGCTGAAGCGCGCCAGCTGGTGTCGCACAAGGCGATCCTGGTGAACGGTCAGACCCTGAACGTGCCGTCGGCCCAGATCAAGTCGGGCGACGTCATCACCATCCGCGAGCAGTCGAAGAAGCAGGTCCGTATCGCCGAAGCGCTGTCGCTGGCCGAGCAGTCGGGCTTCCCGACCTGGGTCGCCGTGGATGCCAAGAAGTTCGAAGGCACCTTCAAGCAAGTCCCGGATCGCGCCGATATCTCGGGCGACATCAACGAAAGCCTGATCGTCGAACTGTACTCGCGTTAATCCGCGAGCAGCCGGCCCAGAGCTTGCGTTCGTCGCAAAGCTTCTCCTTCAGCCCGACGCGCTTCGCGCGCGTCGGGCTTCGCCCATCGTTACGATGGGATTTCCAGGTTCCAAACGTCAGCCTTATCGGTGTAACGAGCCGAGGGTATTGAAAAGGACAACCTAATGCAAACAGCACTCCTCAAGCCAAAAATCATCGCCGTCGAGCCTCTGGGCGACCATCACGCCAAAGTCGTGATGGAGCCGTTCGAGCGCGGCTACGGCCATACGCTCGGTAACGCCCTGCGTCGCGTGCTGCTGTCGTCGATGGTCGGTTATGCCCCGACCGAAGTCACGATCGCTGGGGTGGTCCACGAGTATTCCACCATCGACGGCGTGCAGGAAGACGTCGTCAACCTGCTGCTCAACCTGAAGGGCGTGGTGTTCAAGCTGCACAACCGCGACGAAGTCACGGTGTCGCTGCGCAAGGATGGCGAAGGCGTGGTCACGGCCGCCGATATCGAGCTGCCGCACGACGTCGAGATCATCAACCCGAACCACGTGATCGCCCATCTGTCGGCCGGCGGCAAGCTGGACATGCAGATCAAGGTCGAGCAAGGCCGCGGCTATGTGCCGGGCAACGTGCGCAAGTTCGGCGACGAATCCGGCAAGGTCATCGGCCGCATCGTGCTGGACGCCTCGTTCTCGCCGGTGCGCCGCGTGTCGTACGCGGTTGAATCCGCCCGCGTGGAGCAGCGTACCGACCTCGACAAGCTGGTGATGAACATCGAAACCGACGGCGTGATCTCGCCCGAGGAAGCGATCCGCCAGTCGGCCCGCATCCTGGTCGACCAGCTGTCCGTGTTCGCCGCGCTGGAAGGCACCGAGTCCGCCGCCGAGGCCGCTTCGAGCCGCACGCCGCAGATCGACCCGATCCTGCTGCGCCCGGTCGACGACCTGGAGCTGACGGTGCGTTCGGCCAACTGCCTGAAGGCCGAAAACATCTACTACATCGGCGACCTGATCCAGCGTACCGAGAACGAGCTGCTCAAGACCCCGAACCTGGGTCGCAAGTCGCTCAACGAGATCAAGGAAGTCCTCGCCTCGCGCGGCCTGACCCTCGGCATGAAGCTCGAGAACTGGCCGCCCGCAGGTCTGGAAAAGTAATTGTGGCGCGGGGCATCCGTCCCGCATCGCAGCAACCGCCCCGGCTGTGGCCGGGGCATGTATGACTACCGGCCCGCGTCCCGCCGCATCGGACGATAGAAGAGCTGGTCAAACACTTAACTGAAAGGAATCATCATGCGTCACCGTCATGGTCTGCGGAAACTGAACCGCACCTCGTCGCACCGTCTCGCGATGCTGCGCAACATGTCCAACTCGCTGTTCCAGCACGAGCTGATCAAGACCACCGTGCCCAAGGCCAAGGAACTGCGCAAGGTTGTCGAGCCGCTGATCACGCTGGCCAAGAAGGACACCGTTGCCAACCGCCGCCTGGCGTTCGCCCGCCTGCGCGACCGCGACATGGTCACCAAGCTGTTCACCGAGCTGGGCCCGCGCTACGCCACCCGTCCGGGCGGCTACACCCGCATCCTGAAGTTCGGCTTCCGTCAGGGCGACAACGCGCCGATGGCGCTGGTCGAGCTGGTGGATCGCCCGGAAATCACCGAAGCCCCGGCCAAAGAAGCCGCGGAATAAGTACGTTCCCTGCCCGCAGCCGTCGTGCGACGGTTCCGGGCGCACCGCTTACAATCGAGCCAGGCATCCGCCTGGCTCTTTTGTTTTGTGCGGGTCGGCGATGGCCGGCCGCGGGGGAGTGTCGATGCAAAGCCATACTGACCAATTTACCGGCCCGGACGAGGTGCTCGTCGCCATGACCAATGCTCCCGATGCCGACACCGCGGCGCGCTTGTCGCGGGCCGTGCTGGAGGCGCGCGCCGCCGCCTGCGTGAACCGTCTGGCGCCGGTCGAATCCGAGTACTGGTGGCAGGGCAAGCTCGAACGGGCGCAGGAATGGCCGCTGCTGATCAAGACCACGCGCGCACGCTACGCTGCGCTCGAGGCCGTGATCCGGCAACATCACCCCTATGAGGTGCCGGAGCTGCTCGCGTGGCCCGTGTCAGCGGGCTACGGGCCCTACCTGGAATGGGTTCGCGGCGAGACCGCCGGCGCCGCAGCAGGTACGGCAGCACCCCGGGATCAGAACAGACAGGAATCGGCTTCATGACTATCGGTTTGGCACGGCGGGCGGGCACGCCCGGGCAGATGTGGGCGCGGCATATTGCCGCAGCGCTGCTGGCGGCGCTGGCCTGGCTGTGCCTGGCGGGCAGCCTTCACGCCGCCACCGAGGACGACTTCCTGCCGCCGGAGCAAGCCTTTCGCTTTGCCGCCAGCCAGCCCGGCGACAAGACCATCGAGGTGCGCTTCGATGTGGCGCCGGGCTACTACATGTACCGCGAACGCTTCGCCTTCGCCGCCCAGCCGGCGGGCGTGAAACTGGGCTCGCCGGTCTATCCTCCGGGCAAGGTCAAGTTCGACGAGACCTTCGGCAAGGAGATGGAAACCTACCGCGACAGCGTGGTCATCCGCGTGCCGGTCGAGGCCGACCCCACCGACGGCAAATGGACGCTGACGGTGACTTCCCAGGGCTGCGCCGACAAGGGCCTGTGCTATCCGCCGATGGAAAGCGTCCACAAGGTGGGCGGCAGCGCCCTGGCCGACCTGTTCGGCAAGCGCGGCCGCAGCGATGCGCCCGCGGCCGCGCCGGCCCCGGCACCGGCAGCACCCGCCGTGCCGGGCGCGGCCGCGACCCTGCGCGCCGACGACAGCGACCGTATCGCCGGGGCGCTGGCGAGCCGCAACCTGGGCCTGATCGCCGCGCTGTTCTTCGGCCTGGGTCTGCTGCTGACCTTTACGCCCTGCGTGCTGCCGATGGTGCCGATCCTGTCATCGATCGTGGTCGGCGAGCACGTCACGCGCAGCCGCGCGCTGGTGGTGTCGCTGGCCTATGTGCTAGGCATGGCGGTGGTGTACACCGCGGTTGGCGTGGCCGCGGGGCTGCTGGGCGAGGGGCTGTCCGCCGCGTTGCAGAAGCCCTGGGTGCTCGGTGCCTTCGCCGCGCTGATGGTGGCGCTGGCGCTGTCGATGTTCGGCCTGTACGAGCTGCAGCTGCCGCAGCGCTGGCAGACCCGGCTCACGGAATCGTCCAACCGCCGCCAGGGCGGGCAAGTGGCCGGCGCCGCGGCGATGGGGGCGATCTCCGCGCTGATCGTCGGGCCGTGCGTGACGGCGCCGCTGGCGGGCGCGCTGGCCTATATCGCACAGAGCCGCGACGCGGTGACCGGCGGCGCCGCGCTGTTCGCGATGGCGCTGGGCATGGGCGTGCCGCTGGTGCTGGTCGGCGTGGGTGCAGGCAACCTGCTGCCGCGCGCCGGCCGCTGGATGGAGGTGACCAAGCGCTTCTTCGGCTTCCTGCTGCTGGGCGTGGCGCTGTGGATGCTGGGGCCGGTGCTGCCGGCGTGGGCCACGATGCTATTGCTGGCGGCACTGCTGCTGGTGGCGGCGGTGTTCCTTGGTGCCTTCGACGGACTGGGGCCTGATCCGCGCAACCTGGTGCGGGTGGGCAAGGGCGTGGGCATGCTGTTTGCCATCGCCGCCGCGATCGTGCTGATCGGCGTGGCCTCGGGCGGACGCGATCCGCTGCAGCCGCTGTCGCATTTGAGCGTAGCGCGCACTGGCGGCGAAAACGCCGGTGGTACGGAGGCGGTGCGTTTCGAGCGCGTGCGCAGCGTGGCCGAACTCGACGCCCGGGTGGCGCAGGCCGCCGCCGCGGGCAAGCCGGTGCTGCTGGATTTCTATGCCGACTGGTGCGTCAGCTGCAAGGAGATGGAGCGCATGACCTTCGTCGATCCGCGCGTGCGCGCGCGGCTGTCGGAGATCGTGCTGCTGCAGGCGGACGTGACCGCCAACAATGCCGACGACAAGGCCTTGCTCAAGCGCTTCGGGTTGTTCGGGCCCCCCGGCATCATCCTGTTCGGGCCGGACGGGCGCGAGCGCCCGGTGCGCGTGATCGGCTACCAGTCGGCCAACCGTTTCCTGGAAAGCCTGGAGCGCGCGTTCGGTACGCGCACGCGTACCTGAAGCGTACGCAGGGCGTACCCAGGCCTGCGGCTAGCGCTCGAGCTGCCGCGCCACGCCCCACAACGCCGCCAGTACCACCGCCACCGCGCCCATCAGGCCGATCGACCACCAGAAGCCCTGCGGCTCCTGCAGCCAGGGCATGCGCTCGAAGTTCATGCCGAACACGCCGGTGATCAGCGTCAGCGGCATGAACAGCGCCGTAATCAGCGTCAGCGCGCGCATGGTGCGGTTGGTCCGGTGCGCCACCGCCGAGAAGTGGATCTGCACCGCCGATTCGATCGAATCCTCAAGCCGGCGCGCATGCGCCAGCACCCGCTGGATATGCTCCATCACGTCGTTGATGCGCACCAGCAGCACCTCGTCGCGCCCCGGCGCGTTGGCCGCGCCGCCCGGCTGGTCGCTGCTGTAGCGGTTGTCCAGCAGGCTGTCGCGGAACTCCTGCAGCGCGTCGCGCTGCTCCTCGCTCAGGTGTTCCAGCTTGCGCAGCTGGATGCGCGCATCGAGCAGCCCTTCCCAGCTGGAGAAGCTGCGGCGCGAGTTCAGCAGCGCGCGCTGCCAGCGGTCGAGCTGGCGCGTCAGCGGCGCGCGCAGTTCCAGGTAGCGGTCGACCATGGCGTTGAGCAGCCGCAGCATCAGGTCCTCGGGCCGGCTCGGCGGACGGATGCCGTGCAGCAGCGACTGGCCGTTGCCACGCGCGGGCACGGCTTGCGGACGCGGCGCCTGGCACAGCTCGAGCAAACGCTGGCGCACCTGGTCGACGGTGCGCGACGGCCCCGAGCGCACCGTCACCAGCACGGTGTCGAACATGAAGAACGTGACCGGCTGGGTATCGATCTTGGCCAGTGCCGGCAGGAAGCCGGGCGCATAACGCTTCTGCCGGGCCGCTGCCTCGGCCGCGGGCGGCTTGGTGGTGCCAGCGGTGCCGGCGGCGTCTTGCGGCTCGGCCTCGGCGATGGCGCGGCTGGTTTCGAAGGTGAGCTTGCGGAAGATCACCATGTCGTACGCATGGGTCGTATCGAAGTACGACGGATGCGCCGCGTTGGTGGCGTCGGCGAGGTGCAGGTCGAGGATGGGCGCGCCGGCAAGCTGGCGCACCTGCTCGCGCCATGCGTCGGGCGCCGCGGTGACCTCTTCGGTGGAAAAATCCGCCCACACGAACAGCGACGCTGCATTGTCCGACAGAAAGTTGCCCGCCTCGGTGAGAGAGGCGAGCGGGTGAACCTGGCTCGCTGAAAACCCTAGCAGCTCCATGCGCAGTCGGTTCGGCCGTCAGGCCTTCAGCAGCCGCGCGGCGTCGCGCGCGAAATAGGTCAGGATGCCGTCGGCGCCGGCGCGGCGGAACGCCAGCAGCGATTCCATTATCACCTTGTCGTGGTCCAGCCAGCCGTTCTGCGCGGCCGCCTTGAGCATCGCGTACTCGCCGCTGACCTGGTACACGTAGGTCGGGAAGCGGAACTCGTCCTTGACCCGGCGCACGATATCCAGGTAAGGCATGCCGGGCTTGACCATCACCATGTCGGCGCCTTCCAGGATGTCCTGCGCCACTTCGCGCAGGGCCTCGTCGGTGTTGGCCGGGTCCATCTGGTAGGTCATCTTGTTGCCCTTGCCCAGGTTGGCGGCCGAGCCCACCGCGTCGCGGAAC
This sequence comes from Cupriavidus taiwanensis, assembly GCF_900250075.1. Classification (NCBI taxonomy): domain Bacteria; kingdom Pseudomonadati; phylum Pseudomonadota; class Betaproteobacteria; order Burkholderiales; family Burkholderiaceae; genus Cupriavidus; species Cupriavidus taiwanensis. Next base: position 3,463,515 of record NZ_LT977070.1, on the reverse strand, counting down.
GGGCCGTAGAACGCCGACGCGTACTTGGCCGAGTACGCCATGATGCGGGTATGGATATGGCCGTTGTCTTCCAGCGCGGTGCGCACCGCGCCGATGCGGCCATCCATCATGTCGGACGGGGCCACGATGTCGACCCCGGCCTCGGCCTGCGCCAGCGCCTGGCGCACCAGGATCTCCACCGTCGCATCGTTGATCACGTAGCCGTTGTCGTCGAGCACGCCGTCCTGGCCGTGGCTGGTGTACGGGTCAAGCGCCACGTCGCACAGCACGCCCAGTTCGGGGAAGCGGTCCTTCAGCGCGCGCACGGCGCGCGGCACCAATCCGTCAGGGTTGATGGCCTCGATGCCGTCGGGCGTCTTCAGCGACGGGTCGATCACCGGGAACAGCGCGAGCACCGGGATGCCGAGCTTGACGCAGTCTTCGGCCACCGGCATCAGCAGGTCGACCGACACGCGCTCCACGCCGGGCATCGACGCGACGGCCTGGCGCTGGTTGTGGCCGTCGAGGATGAAGACCGGGTAGATCAGGTTGTCCGGGGACAGGCGATGCTCGCGCATCATGCGACGGGAGAAATCATCGCGGCGCATGCGGCGCGGGCGGAACTCGGGAAAGGTGGACATGGCGGCTTCTTGGCGGAAGAGGACGGAATGCAGGCCGGCAAGCGCGGCGCGCGCAGCGCCGTGCGGCTGGCCGAAGAAAAACTAAACTTTTGTGCGTGCCCGCCATCATACTCGCGGACACTTTGCGTTGCGCGCTGCGTGGCGCGGTGTCCCCCGCTACTCCTCCCTGAGCGGGTACCCGCCCCACCGGCGGGAAAGTTTGTCCCCGTTGCTTGCGACGGGGCTTTTTTTTGCGCGCCAGCTGCCGGATCACGCGGCCGGATCGGACGCGGGAGGTACGGCGGCGGGCGCGTTGTTCGCGGCGGCGGCCTCGCGTTGCAGCTTCTGCGCTTCGGGCAGGTTCAGCCAGCCGGCGATCACGCCCTGCGCCTCTTCGATGCCGCGGCGCTTGAGGCTGGAGAACAGCTGCGCCGTCATCGGCACCGGCGTTTCCAGCTGCTCGGCATAGCCTTGCAGCATCTTGCGGGTTTCGCGCAGCGCCTTGGCGTTTTCGCTGTTGGTGAGCTTGTCAGCCTTGGTCAGCAGCACGTGGATGGGCCGCCCGGTGGGCAGGAACCACTCGACCATCTGGCAATCGAGGTCCGTGAACGGCCGGCGCGCGTCCATCATCAGGATCAGGCCGGCCAGTTGCTGACGCGTCTGCACGTAATCGCTCAGCAGGCCCTGCCAGTGGTATTTGGCCGAGCCTGAGACCTCGGCATAGCCGTAGCCGGGCAGGTCGACCAGGAACGCCAGCGGATCGGGCGCCTTGACCGGCGCCACCGAGAAATAGTTGATGTGCTGGGTGCGCCCGGGCGTGCGCGACGAAAAGGCCAGCCGCTTCTGGTTGCACAGGATGTTGATGGCGGTGGACTTGCCCGCGTTGGAGCGCCCGGCGAACGCCACCTCGGGCACGGCCGTGGCGGGCAGGTCGCGCAGGTGGTTCACGGTGATGAAGAAGCGGGCCTGGTGAAGAAGGGACATGCGCTAGAGCAGTGGGGCGGGCCGCGCAGGCCACGCGCAGCGCGCGCCAGGGCCGGGGTTCCGCCAGGGTGGGATGGCTGCGGCCGCTGGCCGCCCGCCGGGGCTTGATCTGGCGCAGCCCGAAGCGGGCACGACAAGGCGCAAGGCATCAATCCGGCACATAACTTATTGTACAATACGCCGGTTTACGGTCTCCTGAGCGGGTGACGCGTGGCATCCATGCCGCGTGCCTCGGCTGCCGTCGTCCGGGCGGGAAGCCTAGTGTGTCGTTCCATCGTGGGCAGGGCCTTTGCCCCGCATCGCGCGCTGCACCGGACGGTGCGGCGTCGGCGGGAGCGGGCTGGCGGGGTCTGCCGCCACGGCCAGCGTTGCGCGGATCGGTCAGCCGCTCGCGGGTCGCCACGATTCCCAGCCTTTTGCACCGGCGCGTCCTCACCGCCGGCAAAGCGCCGGAGCGGCACGCATCACGGTATCCAAAACAATTCAGAGAAGGTGTGCGAATGAACCGCATTGCGAAGATTCTGGGTGTCCTGGCTCTGGCCGTTCCTGCCGCCGCCCTTTCCGGTCTGGCATCTGCCGCAGAGCAGGCCGCCGCGAAGGCGGACCCGGCCAAGGGTGAAACGCTGTACACGCAAGGTGCCCCCGATCGCAATGTGCCCGCCTGCCTGAGCTGCCACGGTGCCGCCGGCAACAGCGCGGCCGCCGCCAACCCCAAGCTGGCCGCGCAGCATCCCGAGTACGTCCACAAGCAGCTGGCCGACTTCAAGGCCAAGACCCGCAACAACGCGATCATGGTGCCGATGGCATCGGTGCTGACCGACGAGGAAATGCGCAACGTTGGCGCCTACCTCGCCAAGCAGTCGCTCAAGCCGGCCACCGCCAAGAACAAGGACAGCATCGAAGCCGGCCAGAAGATCTATCGCGCCGGCATCGCCGCCAAGGGCGTGCCGGCCTGCGCCGCCTGCCATGGCCCCGCCGGCGCAGGCATGCCGGCGCAGTATCCGCGCATCGGCGGCCAGTGGGCCGACTATACCGAGGCACAACTGGTGGCATTCCGCCAGGGCACCCGCAAGAACAACCCGGTCATGACGACCATCGCCGCCAAGATGTCGGATGCCGAGATCAAGGCGGTGGCGGACTACGTCGCCGGGGTTCGCTGACGATCCGGGATTCCGCGACGCTGGCGCCCACGCGCGCCGGCGCACCGGTTGAGCGGCCGCCGCCGGATGGCGCGGCAGCCATGCAACCGAACGCGCTTGTCACAATCGAAAAGGGTGGCCTGCTTGCCAAAGCATGTCCACCCTTTATTCATTTCCAGGCCGTACGCTGTTTTAGGTTTCACTGCACATGTCGACCGCTTCCACTTCAGGGCTGCACCTGAAGACCCCTCACCGCGTGCTGCGCGACGCGGTCGAATTGTTGTCCTCGATGCGCTTTGCGATCGCGCTGTTGACGGTGATCTCCATCGCCAGCGTGATCGGCACCGTGCTCAAGCAGAACGAGCCGTATCCCAACTACGTCAACCAGTTCGGCCCGTTCTGGGCCGAGGTGTTCCACACGCTGTCGCTGCAGAAGGTTTACGGGTCGTGGTGGTTCCTGCTGATCCTGGCCTTCCTGGTGGTGTCCACCAGCCTGTGCCTGGTGCGCAACGCGCCCAGGATGATCGCCGACATGCGCTCGTGGAAGGACCATGTGCGCGAGCGCAGCCTGCGCGCCTTCCATCATCGCGGCGAGTTCGACGGCGCCCGTCCGCGCACCGAGGCCGTCGGCCGGCTCACGGCGTTGCTGCGCAACCGCGGCTACCGCGTCAAGGCGGTCGAGCATGACGGCGCCACGCTGCTGGCGGCCAAGGCCGGCGCCGCCAACAAGGTCGGCTATATCCTGGCGCACACCGCCATCGTGGTGATCTGCATCGGCGGCCTGCTCGACGGCGACCTGCTGATCCGCGCGCAGATGTGGCTGGGCGACAAGACCCCGATCCGCGGCAACGCGGTGATCAGCGAGATCCCGCCGCAGCACCGGCTGTCGGTGAACAACCCGGGCTTCCGCGGCAACGCCTACGTGCCCGAGGGCTCGACCGTCTCCACGGCGATTCTCAATATTGCCGATGGAGCGCTGGTGCAGGACCTGCCGTTCGCGATCACGCTCAAGAAGTTCAAGGTCGACTTCTACGAGACCGGCATGCCCAAGCTGTTTGCCTCGGACGTGATCGTGACCGATCGCGCCACCGGCAAGCGCACCGAGGCCACCATCAAGGTGAACGAGCCGCTGATCGTCGACGGCATCGCCATCTACCAGTCCAGTTTCGAGGACGGCGGTTCGCGCCTGAAGTTCGTCGGCTACCCGATGCAGGGCAGCGGTCATGCCACCTTCACCATCGACGGCGCGGTGGGCGGCAACAAGCCGCTGGCCGCCACCGGCACCAGCGCGGACAGCGACGGACTGACGGTGGAGTTCAGCGACTTCCGGCTGATGAATATCGAGAACGTCACCGACGCCTCGGGCAAGCCCGACGCGCGCGGCGTGGCGCGCAAGTCCTTCAACGAAACGCTGGACAAGCATCTCGGCGCCGCGGCCAGCACCGACCGCGCCAAGACCCTGCGCAATGTCGGCCCGTCGGTGCAGTACAAGCTGCGCGACCGGACCGGGCAGGCGCGCGAGTACAACAACTACATGGTGCCGGTGCAGATGGACGGCCAGTCGGTGTTCCTGGCCGGCATGCGCGAGTCGCCCAGCGAGCAGTTCCGCTACCTGCGCATTCCCGCCGACGACCAGGGCAGCGTGGCCGACTGGATGCGCCTGCGTGCCGCGCTGCAGGACCGCGCGCTGCGCGGCGAGGCCGCGCGCCGCTTTGCGCTGGCATCGATGCCCGGCGACGACAAGGCCGAGCTGCGCCGGCAGCTGGCCGAAAGCGCGCTGCGCGCGCTCGACCTGTTCGCGGGGGCGACGCGCCCCACGCCGGACTCACCGCCGGGCGGCTTCACCGCCATCGCCGCCTTTCTGGAAAAATCGGTGCCGCCGGCCGAACAGCAGAAGGCGGCCGACGTGCTGCTGAAGATCCTGAACGGCTCGATGTGGGAGCTGTGGCAGCTCGCGCGCGCGCAGGACCGGCTGCCGGTGGTGGCCAACAGTGCCCAGAGCGGCGCCTTCCTGCAGCAGGCCATCAATGCGCTGTCGGATAGTTTTTTCTACGGCGCACCGGTGTTCCTGCAGCTCGACGACTTCCAGGAAATCAAGGCCAGCGTGTTCCAGCTGACCCGTGCGCCGGGCAAGAACATCGTGTATCTTGGCTGTCTGCTGCTGGTGCTGGGCGTGTTCGCGATGTTCTACATCCGCGAGCGCCGGGTCTGGGTCTGGGTGAAAGACAAGCCCGCCGACCCGTCGGCTACGGGCCACACCGGCGACGGCGATGCCGGCAGCCATGTGCTGATGGCGATGTCGACCCAGCGCCGCACCATGGATTTCGAAAAGGAATTCACGGCACTGCGCGACGACATCGGCCGCGCCGCAGGCGGCCGCAGCGCCGCCCACGAGCCCGCCGGCACTCCCCACTGAATCGAGCAGGTACGCTATGTCCTCTAATGTGAACCAGGCCGGTCCCGCCATGCGCGGCACCCCGGGCGCCGACACGGGCGCCGACGAGGCCTACCTCGAACCTTCCTTCCTGCGCCGCCTGAGCTGGGTGGACTGGCTGTTCGCGCTGGCGCTGGCCGCCGGTGCCGGCGTGGCGCTGGCGCAATACGGGCAATGGATGGACGGCTACGACAAGGCCGTGCTGATCGGCGCCGTGCCCACCTTCGCGCTGCTCGGCTGGCACTGGAAGCCGGTGCGCCCGCTGATGTTAGCGCTGGCGGTGCTGTCGCTGTTCGCGATCCAGCTCTACCAGGGCCAGCTCGCGCGCGCCGACCAGGCCTTCTTCCTCAAGTACTTCCTGTCGAGCCAGTCGGCCATCCTGTGGATGAGCGCGCTGGTGTTCCTGTCGACGCTGTTCTACTGGGTCGGGCTGGCCACGCGCTCGGGCACCGGCTACAGCCTCGGCAGCAAGCTGTGCTGGGCGGCAGTGGTACTCGGCTTTGTCGGCATGCTGGTGCGCTGGTACGAGTCCTACCTGCTCGGCGCCGACATCGGCCACATTCCGATCTCGAACTTGTACGAAGTCTTCGTGCTGTTCACGCTGATCACCTCGCTGTTCTACCTGTACTACGAAGGCCGCTACGCCACGCGCGCGCTGGGCCCGTTCGTGATGCTGGTGGTGTCGGCCGCGGTGGGCTTCCTGCTGTGGTACACGGTCAGCCGCAATGCGCAGGAGATCCAGCCGCTGGTGCCGGCGCTGCAAAGCTGGTGGATGAAGATCCATGTGCCGGCCAACTTTATCGGCTACGGCACCTTTGCGCTGGCAGCGATGGTCGCGGTGGCCTACCTGCTCAAGCAGCGCGGCGTCCTGGCCGAGCGCCTGCCGTCGCTGGAGCTGCTCGACGACGTGATGTACAAGGCGATCGCGGTCGGCTTTGCCTTCTTCACCATCGCCACCATCCTCGGTGCGCTGTGGGCGGCCGAAGCCTGGGGCGGCTACTGGAGCTGGGACCCGAAGGAAACCTGGGCGCTGATCGTCTGGCTGAACTACGCGGCCTGGCTGCATATGCGGCTGATGAAGGGGCTGCGCGGCACGGTGGCGGCCTGGTGGGCGCTGGTCGGCCTGCTGGTGACGACCTTTGCCTTTCTCGGCGTCAACATGTTCCTGTCGGGGCTGCACAGCTACGGCGAACTGTGACACGCGCATGCTGCAATGCAAAAGACCTGCCTTCGGGCAGGTTTTTTTTCGACTTTTTTCAATTTTTTTGGCCGCTGCGGGAATAAAGAGATCACATCCAGTGTTTACTGGAGGGACGGTGCCGGCTGGCGGCACCGAATTGCATGGAGAACAAGATCATGGCAAGTCTGCGTCGTAACGCTGCTGCATCCCTGGTTCGTCCCGGCGCGCTCGCGCTCGGCTGCGCGGCCGTTCTGCTCGCCGGTTGTGCCGGCATGGGCATGGGCGGCGGCAGCGCCGGCAATCTGCCGCCCACGGTGAAGGTGACCGATGGCGTGCTGACCGATCCGCAGGGCCTGACGCTGTACACCTTTGACCGCGATACCGCCGGCAGCGGCAAGAGCGCCTGTAACGGCCCCTGCGCCACCAACTGGCCGCCGCTGATGGCGGCTCCGGGCACCAGCGGTTCGGGCCAGTACACCATCATCACGCGGGATGATGGCAGCAAGCAGTGGGCCTACCGCGGCCTGCCGCTGTACCGCTTCGCCAAGGATGCCAAGCCGGGCGACCGCACCGGCGACAACGTCAACAACGTCTGGCACGTGGCCAAGCCCTGACGCGGCGGCAGCCACCCCCAGTGCCACCACAACCACCACAGCCACCCCGGTATGGAAGGGTTTGACGGCCAGCTCGTTGCGCTGGCGCCGCGGCTGCGGCGCCATGCGCGCGGCCTCACCGGCGACGCGGCGCTGGCCGACGACCTGGTGCAGGACACGCTCGAGCGCGCGCTGCGCTACCGCTGGCGCTTCCGCCTGCGCCCCGGCGCGTGGTGGGGCGACGGCGCCGATGGCCTGCTGCCATGGCTGCTGACGCTGATGCACCGGCTGCGCCTGAACGCGTTGCGCCGCAAGGACCTGGTGGTGGCCACCGATACCCTGCCCGAGGTCAGCGGCCCCGCCGAAGACCCGGGCCTGCGCCGCGACCTGTCGCAGGCGCTGGCGCAGCTGCCCGAGCCGCAGCGCGCGGTGCTGCTGCTGGTCAGCCTGGAACAATTGACCTACGCCGAGGCCGCGCGCGTGCTCGACATCCCGCCAGGCACGGTGATGTCGCGGCTGGCGCGGGCACGCGAACAGATGCGACGGCTGCTCGACGGCGCGGCGCCGGCCCGAACCCCCACGGCGGCCAATGCGCTGCAACGGGTGAAATGATGGCGGGCATCCACGAAGCCGATCTCCACGCCTATGCCGATGGCCAGCTCGCCGGCGCGCGCCGCGCAGCCGTCGAGGCCTACCTGGCGCAGCACCCGGACGCGGCGGCACAGGTTGCCGCCTGGCGCCGGCAGGCCGAGGCGCTGCACCGCGCGCTCGACCCGGTACTCAACGAACCGGTGCCCCTGGCGGCCTTGCCGCCGGGTCTGCACGGCGACCAGGGGCGCACCCGCGTCCGCGACGCCCGGCGCGATGGCGCCCGTCCCTGGCCGCGCTGGACCATGGCCGTGGCGGCCACATGCGCATCGGTCGCGCTGCTGGCCGTCGGCGGTACGCTGGGCTGGCTGGCGCACGACCGCCTTGGCGGCAGCACGCTGGTGCTGGCACCGGGCGAGCGCTTTGCGCGCGAGGCGCTCGCCACGCACGCGGTCTACGCCCCGGAGATGCGCCACCCCGTGGAAGTCGCCGCGACCGAAGAGGCCCACCTGGTCGCCTGGCTGTCCCGCCGCCTGGGCACGGCGCTGCAGGTGCCCGACCTGCGCGCGCAGGGCTTCCACCTGATCGGCGGCCGGCTGGGCGTGGCCGAGGGCGGCCCGTCGGCGATCCTGATGTATGAAGCCGACGACGGCACGCGCCTGTCGCTGCAGCTGCGGCGCATGGCGCAGGGGACGCCCGATACCGGCTTCCGCGTCGAGCGCATGACAGGCGAGGGCGCGCGGCGGCGAACGCCGGGCCGCGACCCGATGATGGCGTTCTACTGGATCGACCGCGACCTGGGCTTTGCGCTGGCGGGGCCGCTGGAACGCGCCCGGTTGCTGACCCTGGCGCAAGTGGTGTACCAGCAATACCAGGGCGGATAACGCACCGGCACCGCGCTTGCGGCACATGGCCGGCGCACCAGGTTTGCGTCAATTCGACGCCATCACAAAAAACTGTCAGGACTGGCCCGCACTCCACGACCAAGCCCGGAGTCCAATCCTGCAAGCACGCGGCGCCGCCGGCGCCGGCACGACCAGGCAATCGAGGAAAACCATGCTGATTCCTTCCCCCAAATGGCTGCGCGGCGGCAACATTGCCGCCAGCGAGATCACGCCGCGCCATGTCTTCGAAGCACGCCGCCGCATGCTGGCGCTCGCTGCCGCCGGTGCCGCCGGCAGCACGCTGGCGCCGTGGTTCGCGCGCCAGGCCTTCGCCCAGGGGCAGCATGGCGCCCGGCTGCCCGCCACGCCCAACAACGCCTACGTCATCACCGAGAAGCGCACGCCGTACGAAGAGGTGACCACCTACAACAATTTCTACGAGTTCGGCACCGACAAGTCCGACCCGGCGCGCCACGCCGGCTCGCTGCGTCCGCGTCCGTGGCAGGTGGCGGTCGAGGGGCTGGTGAAGAAGCCGAAGGTCTATGACCTGGACGAGCTGACCAAACTGGCGCCGATGGAGGAGCGCGTCTACCGGCTGCGCTGTGTCGAGGGCTGGTCGATGGTGATCCCCTGGATCGGCTATCCGCTGGCCGAGCTGATCCGCCGCGTCGAGCCGCAGCCGGGGGCAAAGTACGTGCAGTTCATCACGCTGGCCGACAAGAAGCAGATGCCCGGCCTCAGCAGCGGCGTGCTCGACTGGCCGTACAGCGAGGGCCTGCGCATGGACGAGGCCATGCACCCGCTGGCGTTGCTGACCTTCGGCCTGTACGGCGAGGTGCTGCCCAACCAGAACGGCGCGCCGGTGCGCATGGTGCTGCCGTGGAAGTACGGCTTCAAGAGTGCCAAGTCGATCGTAAGGATCCGCTTTGTCGACAAGCAGCCGCCGACCAGCTGGAACCTGGCCGCGCCGCAGGAATACGGCTTCTACTCGAACGTGAACCCGGACGTCGACCATCCGCGCTGGAGCCAGGCCACCGAGCGCCGCATCGGCGAAGAGCGGGGCAGCGGCTTCGGCGCGCTGTTCGCGCCCAAGCGCAAGACCCTGCCGTTCAATGGCTATGGCCAGCAGGTGGCGGCGCTGTACCAGGGCATGGACCTGAAGAAGTTCTTCTGAAGCAAGGCGAGCGCATGGCAACCTCTTCCCCCACCGCCGCGGCCGCCGTGCGCAAGCCGGCAGGCCTGGCAACGCTGTCGCCGCAGCGGGTGCGCGCGCTCAAGCTCGTGCTGTGGCTGCTGGCGCTGCTGCCGTTCGTGCGGCTGCTGTACCTGGGCGCGACCGAACAGTACGGCGCCAACCCGCTCGAATTCGTCACGCGTTCGACCGGCACCTGGACCCTGGTGATGCTGTGCCTGACGCTTGCGATCACGCCGCTGCGCCGCCTGACCGGCTGGAACTGGCTGATCCGGATGCGGCGGATGCTGGGTTTGTTCGCGTTTTTCTATGGCCTGCAGCACTTCCTGCTATGGATCGGGGTCGACCGCGGCTTCGATCTGGCCTACATGATCAAGGACGTGTACAAGCGGCCCTTCATCACGGTCGGCTTTACCGCCTTCATGCTGATGGTGCCGCTGGCGCTGACCTCGACCAACGGCATGGTGCGCCGCCTCGGCGGCAAGCGCTGGCAGGCGCTGCACCGGCTGGTCTATGCCATTGCCGTGCTGGCGATCCTGCACTACTGGTGGCACAAGGCGGGCAAGAACGACTTCGGCGAGGTGTCGATCTATGCCGCGGTGGTGTTGGTGCTGCTGGGGATGCGGCTGTGGTGGCGGCTGCGCAAGCCGGCCGCGGGGACGCGCCAGCCCGCCGCATAAGCAGCGGCGGGCCGGGCCGGCGGGAATCAGTCCTGCAGCAGGCGCTCGTCGCGGAACAGGTCTTCGACCAGCTCGCGCTCGCGCACCAGGTGCACCTTGCCGCCGTCGACCATCACTTCGGCGGCGCGCGGGCGGGTGTTGTAGTTGGAACTCATGGTGAAGCCGTAGGCGCCGGCCGACATCACGGCCAGCAGGTCACCCGGTTGCACCGCCAGCGCGCGGTCGCGGCCGAGCCAGTCGCCCGATTCGCACACCGGGCCGACGATGTCGTAGGTCACCGCCGCGCCATCGCGCAGCGCCACCGGCTCGATGCGGTGGTAGGCCTCGTACATGGCCGGGCGCGCCAGGTCGTTCATGGCCGCGTCGACGATGCAGAAGTTCTTGGCCACGCCCGGCTTGAGGAATTCCACCTGCGTCAGCAGCACGCCGGCGTTGCCCACCAGCGAGCGGCCCGGCTCGAACAGCACCTCGCGATGGCCATGGCCGCGCGCGGCAACGCGCTCCAGCAGCGTGGTGGCGAAGCCAGTGATGTCCGGCGGGGTCTCGTCGGTGTAGGTGATGCCCAGGCCGCCGCCCACGTCGATGTGCTCCAGGCTGATGCCTTCGCGCTCGAGCGCCTCGACCACGTCAAGCACCTTGTCCAGTGCTTCCAGGTAGGGCTCGACCTCGGTGATCTGCGAACCGATATGGCAGTCGATGCCGGTCACCGCCAGGTGCGGCAGCGCGGCGGCGGCGCGGTAGGTCGGCAGCACGTCTTCGAAGGCGATGCCGAACTTGTTGCCCTTCAGGCCGGTGGAGATATAGGGATGGGTCTTGGCGTCGACGTCGGGGTTGATGCGCAGCGACACGCGCGCCCGCTTGCCGACGCGGCCGGCCACTTCGTTCAGGCGGTCCAGCTCGGGGATCGACTCGACGTTGAAGCAGCGCACGTCCTGCGCCAGCGCCAGTTCCATTTCGGCCGCGCTCTTGCCCACGCCCGAGAACACCACCTTGCGGGGATCGCCGCCGGCGGCCAGCACGCGCTTGAGCTCGCCGCCCGAGACGATGTCGAAACCCGCGCCGAGGCGGGCGAACACCTGCAGCACCGCCAGGTTGGAGTTGGCCTTCATCGCGTACTGGACCTGTGCCTTGCGGCCCGCGCAGGCGGCGGCGTAGGCCTGGTACGCGGCGGTCAGCGCCGCACGCGAATAGACATAGGTCGGCGTGCCGAACTCGGCGGCGATACGCGCCAGCGGCACCTGCTCGACGGTGAGCGCGCCGTCCTGGCGATGGAAAAATGCGGTCATGGTTATCGGGTGGTGGGGGCGGCGGGGGACGATGCCGGTGCCGGCGTGGTCGCTGCAGGCGGCACGGCATCGGCACGGCCCAGGCCCGGGTCCGGCACGGTCGGCGGGGCCGGCTCTGGCGGCACCTTGGGCAGGGTCAGCGGCCCGCGGATACCGCATCCGCCCAGCAGGGGCATCGCAAGGGCGGCGGCAAACGCCGATACAATCGCAACACGACGCAGCATCGGGTCGTCCTTTTGGCTTGTTGGCAAGGCGTTGGATGACCCGGCGCGATGGCCGGTCATCCTGAGGATTCTTAACAAAAAAAGCCGTTCGCGCCACGTACGCCCGGTCCGGGCAGCGGCGGCAACGGCGGTCTCGGAGTTTAGCATGCCCCCCTTGAGCGAAAGCGAGTTCCTGGCCCTGGCCACGCGCGAGCTGGACCGCATCGAAGCCGCGGTCGAGGCGGCCGCCGACGCGGCCGACGCTGACATTGAAATCAGCCGCACCGGCAACGTGATGGAGCTGGAATTCGAGAACGGTTCCAAGATCATCATCAACAGCCAGGCGCCGATGCAGGAACTGTGGGTGGCCGCGCGCGCGGGCGGCTTCCACTTCCGCCGCGAGGGCGAGCGCTGGGTCGATACCCGCAACGGCGGCGAACTGTACGCGGCGCTGTCGGGCTACGTCAGCGAGCAGGCGGGCGCCAGTCTCAGCCTGCACTGACCCCGGCATCTCCGGGGCGGACCCCGGAGCGCAAAAAAGAAAAGCCGGCCTCGCGGCCGGCTTTCTGCTGTCTGGCGAGCGCGCTCAGGCGCCGCCGAACATCTCCAGGATCTTGCGTTTCTCGGACTCGGTATCGACCGACGGGGTGGTGGATTCTTCCGGCTTGCCCGGCCACGGATCGCCCAGGCCCACCGAGGCCACGCCGGCACCGCCGGCGTTCTCTTCGAAGGTCCAGTCGCCGCCCACCATCAGCACGCCTTCGGGCGCTGGCCGTTCCGGAGACTCCGGCACGCCCTTGAGCGCCTTGCTCATGTAGCCGACCCAGATCGGCAGCGCCAGGCCGCCGCCGGTCTCGCGCACGCCCAGGCTCTTGGGCTGGTCGTAGCCCATCCAGGCGATCGCCACCAGGTTGGGGGTGTAGCCGGCGAACCAGGCATCGACCGCGTCGTTGGTGGTGCCGGTCTTGCCGGCCAGGTCGTTGCGGCCCAGGCGCTGCTTGGCGCTGTTGGCGGTGCCGTAGCGCACCACGTCGCGCAGCATGGTGTCCGCGATAAAGGCCGTGCGCGCGTCGAGCACGCGCACGGCGTCGGTGCCGGCGCGTTGCGGATGGGTTTCAGAGATCACGTTGCCGCGCGCATCGACCACCTTCTGGATCAGGTAAGGGTTGACGCGGTAGCCGCCGTTGGCAAATACCGAATAGGCGCCGGCCATCTGCAGCGGCGTCACCGCACCCGAGCCCAGCGCCATCGGCAGGTAGGCCGGGTGCTTGTCGGCCTCGAAGCCGAAGCGGGTGATGTAGTCCTGCGCATACTGCGTGCCGATCGCTCGCAGGATCCGCACCGAGACCAGGTTCTTGGACTTGGCCAGCGCGCGGCGCATGGTCATCGGGCCCTCGAAGCGGCCGTCGTAGTTCTTCGGTTCCCACACCTGGCCACCGGTATCGGGACCGATCGTCAGCGGCGCGTCGTTGATCACCGTGGCCGGCGAGAAGCCCTTTTCCAGCGCCGCCGAGTAGATGAACGGCTTGAAGCTGGAGCCGGGCTGGCGCCAGGCCTGGGTCACGCGGTTGAACTTGTTGCGGTTGAAATCGAAGCCGCCCACCATCGAGCGGATCTCGCCATCCTGCGGGTTGATCGACACGAACGCCGCGGCCACTTCCGGCAGCTGCGTCACCGACCAGTTGTTTTTCTCGTCCTGCGTCACGCGGATCACCGCGCCCGGGCGCATCTTCATCTTGGGCTGCGCGTTGGCCGACAGCGACGGCGCGATAAAGCGCAGCGCCGCGCCTTCGATGGTCGCGACTTCGCCGGACAGCAGCGTCGCCTTGACCTGCTTGGGCGACACGCTGGTGACCACGGCCGAGCGCAGGTCGCCGCTGCCCGGGTGCTCGACCAGCGCATCGTCGATGGCCTGCTCTCGCTCGGCCGGGTCGGAAGGCAGGTCGATAAAGGCCTCGGGACCGCGGTAGCCGTGCTTGCGCTCGTAGTTCATGATGCCGGTGCGCACGGCTTCATAGGCGGCGTCCTGGTCGGTCTTGGTCAGCGTGGTGTAGACCGTCAGGCCGCGCGTGTAGGTCTCCTCGCGGTACTGCGCGTACATCAGCTGGCGCACGATCTCGGCGACGTATTCGGCGTGGGTCGAAAACTCGTTGCCTTCGGTGCGCACCTTCAGCTCGGCCTGCGCGGCCTCGTCGTACTGTTCGGGCGTGATGTAGCGCAGGTCGCGCATGCGCTGCAGGATGTACTCCTGGCGCACCTTGGCGCGGCGCGGGTTGACCACCGGGTTGTACGCCGACGGCGCCTTCGGCAGCCCGGCCAGCATCGCCGCCTCGGCCGGCGTCACATCGCGCACCGACTTGCCGAAGTACACGCGCGCGGCGCTGTCGAAGCCGTAGGCGCGCTGGCCCAGGTAGATCTGGTTCATGTACAGCTCGAGGATCTGGTCCTTGCTCAGGTTGGCCTCGATCTTGTACGCGAGCAGCATCTCGTAGATCTTGCGGGTGTAGGTCTTCTCGCTGGACAGGAAGAAATTGCGGGCCACCTGCATGGTGATGGTCGAGGCGCCCTGCGACAGCCCGCCGCGCAGGTTGGCCAGGCCGGCACGCATCACGCCGACGAAGTCGACACCCCCGTGCTCGTAGAAGCGGTCGTCCTCGATCGCCAGCACTGCCTTTTTCATCACGTCCGGAATCTCGGCGATGGGCACGAAGTTGCGCCGCTCCTCGCCAAATTCACCGATCAGCACATTGTCCGCGGTGTAGATCCGCAGCGGAATCTTGGGCCGGTAGTCGGTGATGGTGTCCAGCGAAGGCAGGTTGGGCGCGGCCACCAGCAGCGCGTAGCCCAGCAGCAGCGCAATCACGACGGCACCGGCGACAACCAGTCCCACCGCCCAGAACATGAGCCGCGTCCAGATCGAACTGCGGGCAGGGTGGGGCGGCTTGTGTTGTGCTGTGGCCATAAGGGAAATACCTAGTCAGGGGTGCCCGCGATTATATCTTCCGGCATCGGCCCGCCCGGGCGCACAGTGGCGGGGGCGCCGCTATCGCGCTGTTACAAGATGTAAGGCCACGGATGCCGGCGTGCAGGGCGACGTTGGGGGCGACTACGGGGGAAGCGCGCGGCACAGGCAGGCATGGAAGGGAACCCGACGACCGTGGGGTTTTGGCAACGGATTGATGAGGGCCTTCTCAAAAACAAGTTCGCCCCAGTTCGGCACGTTGCCACCAATGCTGGATTTTGTGAGAATCGGCCAACATAAAAAGCACACGTTTCATTCAAGAAACTAGGCTCGTCCGATTAGAGCGTTCAAGCCAGGGGCGAGTTCAAAAGTCAGGGGGTCACCTTGCGTCGGGGCATTTTGTCGGGGCTTCTGCGCCGGACTACGGTCGGCGTGGATATCGGGTCGTCCAGTGTCAAGGTAGTCGAGCTCTCCGTGGGGAGCAGCAGGCAAGACTACCGGCTGGAAAAATGCGCCAGCGAACTGCTGGACCGCAATGCCGTTGCCGATGGCAACGTCATCAATATCGAGGCAGTCGGGATCGCGCTCAGGCGCGCGCTCGGCAAGGCCGGCATCCGCTCCAAGGACGTGGTGCTGGGCGTGCCCTCCATGCTGACCGAATCGCAGACGGTCAGCCTGCCGGACAACCTGTCCGAAGACGAGCTCTATTCCCAGGTCGAATCCGAGGCGCACCGGCTCTATCCGCCGTCGCAGGCGGTCAACTTCGATTTCGCCGTGATCGGCCCCAGCGAGACCGAGGGCGGCATTGGCGTGCGCGTTACCGCGGCCAACAGCGATCGCGTGCAAGAGCGCGTGACCGCGGCGGAAATGGCCGGCCTCAAGCCGCAGGTGATGGACGTCGAGGAATACGCGGTGCAGCGCTCGATCGTGCAGATGCTGGGCGTGCCGCAAGAGATGTCCGAGGCCGACGCGCGCGCGCTGCCGGTGGTGGCGGTGGTCCACCTGGGCGGCAGCCGCTCCAAGGCCATCTTCTACCAGGGCTGGAAAGAACTCTACGAACAGCCGCTGAACAGCTACGGCGACCAGCTTACCCAAAGCGCCGCGCGCATGTTCACGCTCGACGCGCTCAAGGCCGAGATCAAGAAGCGCAAGAACACGCTGCCCGAGGCCTGGCGCGCCCAGTTGCTCAAGCCATCGCTCGATGCCCTCGCCATGGAAGTGCAGTCCGCGATCGGCAACTTCATCGCCAGTTCCAGCCTGGGCCGGGTCGACGAGATCCTGCTGTCGGGCGGGCATGCATCGCTGTTCGGCGTGCAGGCGGCAATCCAGCACCAGACCAAGATCACCACCACGCTGGCGAATCCGTTCGCCAACATGGCGACCAACGCCAAGGTCAACGAGCGCTACCTGCAGCGCGACCTGCCGGCGTATATCGTCAGTGCCGGCCTGGCCCTGCGCGGCCTGCAATAACGTACCGGAGGCATGAGATGTCAACGAACACACTGCCTTCGGTCAACCTGCTGCCCTACCATGAAGCCCGCAAGGCGGCGCGGCGCAAGAAGGTCTACACCATGCTGGGCGCGGCGGCCGCGGCGGGCGCGGCGGTGGTGCTGCTGGGCGGCGTCTATATCGACGGGCGCATCGCGTCCGTGGTGGCGCTCAACCAGGTGCTGAGCGCGGAAAACGCCCGGCTTGACGGGCAGATCCGCGAAGTCAACACGCTGAAGAAAGACATCGACGCGCTGCTGCAGCGCCAGAAGGCCGTCGAAAGCCTGCAGACCGAGCGCAACCGCCCGGTGCAGCTGCTCGAGGAACTGGTGCGGCAGGTGCCGGAAGGCGTCTACCTGACCAGCCTGAAGCAGGCCGGCGAGGCCTTCACCATTGCCGGCGTGGCGCAGTCCAACGAACGCATTTCCGAGCTGCTGCGCAACCTGGGCGGGGTGGCCTGGCTCGACAAGGCCGAGCTGGTCGAGTCCAAGGCGGTCACCATGACCAACAACCTGCGCGAGCAGCGCCGGCTGTTCGATTTCTCGATGCGCTTCGCGTACCGCGCGCCGGAGGTCCCGGCCGACGGCAAGAAGGCTGCCGCGGGCGCTTCGGCCCCTGCCGCCGTACCTGTCCCCGCCCCCGCACCCGCGGGCGGAAAGGCCTGACCATGGCGCTCAATACCGAAATCAACCTGGCTGACCTGACCAGCCAGTTCCGCGGGCTCAACCTGAACGAGCCGGAGACCTGGCCGGCCGCGCCGCGCGTGCTGTTCGCGATCCTGGCCGCGGCGGTGGTGCTGCTGCTGGGCTGGCAGTTCTACTGGAGCGCAAAGTTCGAAGAACTCGAGCGCCAGCGCCAGGAGCAGGAAAGCCTGAAGCAGGCGTACCAGTCCAAGGTGGCGCAGGTGGCCAATCTCGAGGCGCTGCGCGAGCAGAAGAAGCAGGTCGAGCAGCGCGTGGCGCTGCTGGAGCGGCAGCTGCCCAACAAGACGGAAATGGATGCGCTGCTGGCCGACGTCAACCATGCCGGCGTCGCGCGGGGGCTGCAATTCGAGCTGTTCAAGCCGCAGGCGGCGGTGATCAAGCCCTACTTTGCCGAGATTCCGGTGAACCTGCGGGTCACCGGGCGCTATCACGAGGTGGCTCAGTTCAATGCCGACGTCGCGGCGCTGTCGCGGATCGTGTCGATGCAGAACCTGCAGCTGGCCAATACCAAGGATGGCGGGCTGTCGATGGAGGCGGTGGCGATGGCCTACCGCGCGCTCGACGCGGAAGAACAGGCGGCGCAACGCAAGGCCGCCGCGGCCGCGGCGGCCGCCAAGGCGGGAGGTCCGAAATGAGCCGTGCCGTTCGAACCCGCGCCCTGGCCTGGACCGCGTCGCGGCGCACGCTGGCGGCGGCGCTGGCGCTCGGCTTGCTGGGCGCCTGCGGCGCCAGCGATGAGGATGCGCTGCGCCAGTGGATGGAAGCGACCCGCAGCGCCCGCACCAAGCCGCCCGAGCCCGTGCCCGACGCCCGCCCCTACGTGCCGCGCGAATACGCCGCGGCCAGCGCGCCCGAGCCGTTCGCGCAGGCCAAGATCGGCGAACTGAACAAGACCCTGGCCGATTCGCCCGAAGCCGGCCGGCGCCGCGAGCCGCTCGAGGACTATCCGCTCGAAAACTTCAAGATGCTCGGGATGATGAAGAAGCAGGGGGAAACCTTCGGCATCGTCCGTGTTGATAACAAGATCCACCATGTGAAGGTGGGTCAGTATCTCGGCCAGAGCTATGGCCGGGTGGTCCGCATCACCGATCAGGAGATCGTGTTGCGCGAATTGGTCCGGGAGGGGGTATCCGAGTGGAAAGAGAAAATGACCAGCCTGAAGCTGGACGCGGCGGCATGACCCCCGCGCGCTGGTATCGTGCGCGCGCGGGCGCCGTGATGAGGACCATGGCCACCGCGCTGGCGCTATGGCTTGCGCTCGCCGCACCGGCTGCGCTGGCGCAAGCCAACCGGATCAAGTCGGTGGACGTCAGCACGACCGGGGAACAGACCGTGCTGGTGGTCGAACTGGAACGGCCGCTGGCGCAGAAGCCGGCGGACTTCACCACGCAGAACCCGGCCCGGCTCGCGATCGATTTCTTCGATACCGGCTTTGCCGAGCGGCGCGCGCAATATGAATACGGCGGCAAGCTGGTCAAGTCTGCCAATGTGATGCAGATCGGCGACCGCACGCGGTTGATCCTCGACCTGACGCGCAGCGCCACGTATCGCACCGACCAGCGCGGCAATGTCTTCGTGGTGTCGCTGGACAACGTGGCGCCGGCGGCCAAGAGTGCCGCGCCGACCTTCGCGCCGGCCGCGACGGCGCCTGGCGCCGCGGCGGGGCGGCCGTCGGTGCGTGCTATCGACTTCCGCCGGGGCGCGGACGGCGCCGGGCGCGTGGTGGTGGACCTGTCCTCGCGCGAGTCGGGCATCAATATCGCGCAACAGGGCAAGAACGTGGTGGTCGATTTCCTCGGCACCACGCTGCCGGAGAACCTGCGGCGGCACTTCGACGTCAGCGACTATGGCTCGCCGGTGCAGGGCATGCGCGCCTCCGACGCCAACGGCAATGCGCGCCTGACCATCGAGCCGCGCGGCAACTGGGAATACAGCTCGTACCAGACCGACACCCAGTTCGTGGTCGAGGTCCGGCCGGTCAAGGAAGACCCCACCAAGCTGATCAGCGGCCCGGGCTACCGCGGCGAGCGCCTGTCGCTGAACTTCCAGAACATCGACATCCGCTCGCTGCTGCAGGTGTTCGCCGACTTTACCAACCTGAACATCATCACCAGCGAAAGCGTGCAGGGCAACATCACGCTGCGGCTCAAGGACGTGCCGTGGGACCAGGCGCTGCAGATCGTGATGGATGCGAAGGGGCTGGCCTCGCGCCGCAACGGCAATGTGCTGTGGGTGGCGCCCAGGGCCGAGCTGCAGACCAAGGAGAAGCTGGAGCTCGAGTCGCAGCAGCAGATCAATGACCTCGAGCCGATCCGCAGCCAGGTGTTCCAGCTCAATTACCAGCGCGCCGAGGACGTGCGCAGGATGCTGCTGGGCATGGGCGCCGGCGGCGGCGCGGCCGCGCCCATCGGGTCCGCGGGGGCGGCGGGCGCCAGCACGCGCATGCTGTCCAGGCGCGGTTCGCTGACGGCCGATGCGCGCACCAACCAGCTCTTTGTGTCGGATATCGCCTCCAAGCTGGAAGAGGTGCAGAGCTTTATCGGCAAGATCGACATTCCGGTGCGCCAGGTCATCATCGAGGCGCGCATCGTCGAGGCCACCGATACCTTCAGCCGCAACCTGGGCGTCAAGCTGGGCTTTGCCGGGCAGTACAACAATGCCCGCGTCGGCAACACCTACAACAACGTGCTGCCGGGGGCGACCTCCGACAACGGCCCGTTCCTGAGCCTGCCGGCCGGATCCATCAACGGCACCAACCCGGCCAATATCGCGGTGAGCCTGTTCAACAGCGCCGCCACGCGCTTCCTGGCACTGGAATTGTCGGCGCTGGAGGCGGACGGCAAGGGCAAGATCATTTCCAGCCCGCGCGTGGTCACGGCCAACAACATCAAGGCGCTGATCGAGCAGGGTACCGAACTGCCTTACCAGGCCGCCACGTCCAGCGGTGCCACCTCGGTGCAGTTCCGCAAGGCCAACCTGAAGCTCGAGGTGACGCCGCAGATCACGCCCGAAGGCAACGTGCTGCTCGACGTGGACGTGAACAAGGACAGCGTGGGGATCCAGACCACCTCGGGCTTTGCCATCGACACCAAGCATGTGCAGACCCAGGTGCTGGTCGAGAACGGCGGCACCGTGGTGATTGGCGGTATCTACACCCAGACCGAGTCCACCGACGTCGACAAGGTGCCGCTGCTGGGCGATATCCCGGTGCTCGGCTACCTGTTCAAGAACAACGCCAAGGTCCGCAACCGGACCGAGCTGCTGGTGTTCCTGACCCCGCGCATCCTCAACGAAAGCGTGTCGCTCAGGTAGCGCCGGGCGCCGGATACAGTAGACTGGCAGGCCGCATCGACCGATGCGGCCTTTTTTTGCGCCGCGCGCCGCAAGCAGCCGGGCCTGGCCCCGGCCCGGAATGCATGCGCGACGGCGAGAAATGCGGCCTATGCCGCATTCGGCACTTGCCGGCCGCGCCACAACATAAGAAGATGATGCAGTTCCCAACCGGGGAGGACGGCCCGCATGCCGCGCTCCCGAACCACAGTCCCGTGACAGCCTCAGCGACAGGGCCGGCGGCGCAGCGCCAGGCGCCGGATCGGCGCGAAGCCGAACGATCCGATGCCGACCGCCCGGAATCCGATCGACCCAACCTCTTTTTCGTCGGCCTGATGGGCGCCGGCAAGACCACCGTGGGCCGCACGGTGGCGCGGCGCCTGCACTATCCGTTCTTCGATTCCGACCACGAACTGGAGGCGCACTGCGGCGTGCGCATCCCGGTGATCTTCGAACTCGAGGGCGAGGCCGGCTTCCGCGACCGCGAGGCCGCGATGATCCGCGAACTGGCGCAGCGCCAGGGCATCGTGCTGGCCACCGGCGGCGGCGCGGTGCTGCGCGCCGAGAACCGCGAGGTGCTGAAGTCCCGCGGCACGGTCGTATACCTGCGCGCCAGCCCGCACGACCTGTGGCTGCGTACCCGGCACGACCGCAACCGCCCGCTGCTGCAGACCGAGGATCCCAAGGGCAAGCTCGAGGCGCTGTACGCCGAGCGCGATCCGCTGTACCGCGAAGTCGCCGACTTCATCATCGAAACCGGCAAGCCCTCGGTGGCGCAGCTTGCTAATATGGTGTTGATGCAACTTGAAATGGCCGGTTTCCGGATCGATCCCCCGCAGCCGGCGTCCCCGCCCGCGGGCGATGCCGGGCCGCCGGCGCAGGACCCCAATCCATGATTACCCTTGAAGTCGACCTGGGCGAGCGCAGCTACCCCATCCATATCGGCACCGGCCTGCTCGACAACGCCGAGCTGCTGCGCCCGCACGTGCGCGGCCGGCACGCCGTCATCGTCACCAATGAAACCGTCGGCCCGCTCTATGCGGCGCGCGTCGAGGCCGCGCTGGCGGCGCTGGGCAAGACCGTGCGCACCGTCACGCTGCCCGACGGCGAGGCCTTCAAGCACTGGGAAACGCTGAACCGCATCTTCGATGCCTTGCTGCAGGCAGGCGCCGACCGCAAGACCACGCTGGTGGCGCTGGGCGGCGGCGTGGTGGGCGACATGACCGGGTTTGCCGCCGCCTGCTACATGCGCGGCGTGCCGTTCGTGCAGATGCCGACCACGCTGCTGGCGCAGGTCGATTCGTCGGTGGGCGGCAAGACCGGCATCAACCACCCGCTCGGCAAGAACATGATCGGCGCGTTCCACCAGCCCAACGCGGTGATCGCCGACATCGACACGCTGCGCACGCTGCCGCCGCGCGAACTGGCGGCGGGCATGGCCGAGGTGATCAAGCACGGCGCCATTGCCGACGCCGAGTACTTCGCCTGGATCGAGCGCAACATCCAGGCACTGAATGCCTGCGACCCGGAGCTGATGGCGGTTGCCGTGCAGCGCTCATGCGAGATCAAGGCGGGCGTGGTGGCGCAGGACGAGCGCGAGGGCGGACTGCGTGCCATCCTCAATTTCGGCCATACCTTCGGCCACGCGATCGAGGCCGGCATGGGCTACGGCGCCTGGCTGCACGGCGAAGCCGTGGGCTGCGGCATGGTGATGGCCGCCGACCTGTCGCACCGGCTGGGCTTTATCGATATCGAGACGCTGGCGCGCGTGCGCACGCTGACGCAGGCGGCGATGCTGCCGGTGGTGGCGCCGGAACTGGGCGCCGACCGCTATATCGAACTGATGAAGGTCGACAAGAAGGCCGAGGCCGGCAGCATCAAGTTCATCCTGCTGAAGAAGCTCGGCGAGGCGTTCATTACCAGCGTGCCGGACACGGATCTGCGCGCGACGCTGGCCCACGCCGTCCTGAAACCTCCCACCGAGGCACCGGTCGCCTGACCGATCGGTTATGCCTCGCCACCCGACCCAGCCACCGGACGCGCCGCATGACCGACTTTGAAAGCCACCTCGCCCCGTACGCCGCCCGCTCCGCGCAGACGCGCGGGCGCGTGCACGCCGAACCCGCGTCGCTGTCGCGCAGCGAATTCCAGCGCGACCGCGACCGCGTGATCCACAGCACGGCGTTCCGGCGGCTCGAGTACAAGACCCAGGTCTTCGTCAACCACGAGGGCGACCTGTTCCGCACCCGGCTCACCCACAGCCTGGAAGTGGCGCAGATCGCCCGCTCGATCGCGCGCAACCTGCGCCTGAACGAGGACCTGGTCGAGGCGATCTCGCTGGCGCACGACCTGGGGCACACCCCGTTTGGCCACGCCGGGCAGGACGCGCTGAACCAGTGCATGAAGAACCACGGCGGCTTCGAGCACAACCTGCAGAGCCTGCTGGTGGTGGACGAGCTGGAAGAGCGCTACGGCGGCTTCAACGGCCTGAACCTGACCTTCGAGACGCGCGAGGGCATCCTCAAGCATTGCTCGCGCGTCAATGCGTCGGCGCTGGGCGAGCTGGGCCGGCGCTTCCTGGAGGGCACGCAACCGTCGCTGGAGGCCCAGCTGGCCAACCTTGCCGACGAGATCGCCTACAACAACCACGACATCGACGACGGCCTGCGCTCCGGGCTGCTGACGCTGGAGCAGCTCGACGAGGTGCCGATGTGGGGCCGCCACCGGGCCGAGGTGGCCGAGGCCTTCCCCGGCATCAATGGCCGGCGCGCCATCAACGAGACGGTCCGGCGCATGATCAACACGCTGATCGTCGACCTGATCGAAACCACCAGCCGCAATATCGCCGACACCAACCCGCGCAATATCGACGCGGTGCGGGCCGCCGGGCCGCTGGTCGGCTTCAGTGCGCAGATCCACGAGGAAGCCGCGGCGCTCAAGCGCTTCCTGTTCCGGCACCTGTACCGGCATTACCTGGTGATGCGGATGTCGGCCAAGGCGCAGCGCATCGTCGGCGACCTGTTCCAGGCCTTCATGTCCGATCCGCGCCTGCTGCCGCCGCAGTACCAGGCCAGCCATGGCGGCGACCAGTCGCGGCTGATTGCCCATTACATTGCCGGCATGACCGACCGCTACGCCATCCGCGAACATCGCCGCATCTTCGCGGTCAGCGAGGGCACCGCGCCCTGAAAATTAGGGACGGATCAGGCTATGATGCGGGCATCGCAGCCCGCACGACCTGTCATGGCCCGTCTTCCCCGTTTTTCCCCCACCGGATTGCCCGCGTTGGTGTTGCAGCGCGGCAACAACCGCCAGCCCGTCTTCCTGGGCGCCGACGACTACGTGCATTACCTCGACTGCCTGCGCATGGCCGCGCGCGAGCACGACCTCGCCATCCACGCCTATGCGCTGCGGCCCAATCACGTACACCTGGTGGCAACGCCGAAAAGTGAGGACGCGCTTAGCCTGACCATGCAGGCGGTCGGACGCCGCTACGCGCGCTACTTCAACCGCGTCGCGAGCCGCACCGGCACCCTGTGGGAGGGTCGCTTCCGTTCCGCCGTGTTCGATCCGGCCCAGTGGCTGCTGCCGGCCATGCTCTACGTCGAGGGCAACGCGGTGCGCGCGGGGGAGGTCAACAGCCCGGAGGCCGACTGCTGGAGCAGCTACCGCCATCACGCCGGCATCGAGGCCAGTCCCTTTGTCAGCGACCACGCCGCCTACTGGGAGCTGGGCAATACCCCATTCGAACGGCAATCGAACTACCGGACGCTCAGCGCCGAAGGCTTGTCCGGCAAGACCCTGCAGACGTTGCGCGCCCATGCGCATAGCGGCTGGCCGCTCGGCGGCGACGCATTCCTGGCGCAACTGGAGAGACATGGTCCACGACGGGTCCAGCCCTTGCCGAAAGGTCGCCCCAAAAAGGTGCAAACGGCGCCTGGAAATGCGGCAAAAACGCCATAAAGATTATGTGTCCCCATTTAATTGATTCACCGAAACGGTGCGTTATTTAATGTAATCCGACCCCATTTAATTTTTTTGCGAGGCGCAGGCGATTCCCATATAGTTGCTCCACCCACAGTCATTGTGCGGCGCGTCACGCTCGTGTACGCCGCTGCGGCCCGCTGACAGCTTCGTCCCCATTTCCCTTCCCGCCGGTCCACCGGTCTGGGTGGATTTCAGAAAGCGCGCGGTCCCCGTTCCGGTAGTCCAGCAGTTCGCGCAGCCTTCACCGGAATTCAGCCCGTGGACCAAACGAAAAATCTTTCGGCCCAAGCGCAGACCAGCGAGTCAATCAGCGAGTCTTCCTCCGCCCTCGACCTGCGTCCGCAGGCGCAAGGCATGTACGACCCGGCCAACGAGCATGACGCCTGCGGCGTCGGCATGGTCGCGCATATCAAGGGCAAGAAGTCCCACGAGATCATTTCCCAGGGCTTGAAGATCCTGGAGAACCTGGACCACCGCGGCGCGGTCGGGGCCGACCCGCTGATGGGCGACGGCGCCGGCATCCTGATCCAGATCCCGGACCAGTTCTACCGTGAAGAAATGGCGGCGCAGGGCGTCAGCCTGCCGCCCGCCGGCGAATATGGCGTGGGCATGATCTTCCTGCCGAAGGAACACGCCTCGCGCCTGGCCTGCGAGCAGGAGCTGGAGCGCACGGTCCGCCTGGAAGGCCAGGTCGTGCTGGGCTGGCGCGACGTGCCGGTCGACGCCGCCATGCCGATGTCCCCGACGGTGCGCAAGACCGAGCCGGTGATCCGCCAGATCTTCATCGGTCGCGGCCGCGACATCATGACCACCGACGCGCTGGAACGTAAGCTCTACGTCATCCGCAAGACCGCCAGCCACGCCATCCAGGCGCTCAAGCTCAAGCACGGCAAGGAATACTTCGTGCCGTCGATGTCGGCCCGTACCGTCGTGTACAAGGGCCTGCTGCTGGCCAACCAGGTCGGCGAGTACTACCTGGACCTGCAGGACCAGCGCGCCGTGTCGGCCCTGGCCCTGGTGCACCAGCGCTTCTCGACCAACACCTTCCCGGCCTGGGAACTGGCCCACCCGTACCGCATGGTCGCCCACAACGGCGAAATCAACACGGTCAAGGGCAACGTCAACTGGATCAACGCGCGTACCGGCGCGATCTCGTCGCCGGTGCTGGGCGACGACCTGCCCAAGCTGTGGCCGCTGATCTACCCGGGCCAGTCCGATACGGCATCGTTCGACAACTGCCTCGAACTGCTGACGATGGCCGGCTACCCGCTGGTCCACGCGATGATGATGATGATCCCGGAAGCGTGGGAGCAGCACACGCTGATGGACGACAACCGTCGCGCCTTCTACGAATACCACGCCGCGATGATGGAGCCGTGGGACGGCCCGGCTGCGATCTGCTTCACCGATGGCCGCCAGATCGGCGCCACGCTGGACCGCAACGGCCTGCGCCCGGCACGCTTCTACGTGACCGAGGACGACGTCGTGGTGCTGGCTTCGGAAGCCGGCGTGCTGCCGTTCCCCGAGTCGCGCATCGTTGAGAAGTGGCGCCTGCAGCCGGGCAAGATGTTCCTGATCGACATGGAGCAGGGCCGCATCATCGACGACAAGGAACTGAAGGACAACCTGGCCAACGCCAAGCCGTACAAGAGCTGGATCGACGCTGTCCGCATCAAGCTGGACGAGATCGACGCCAAGCCGGAAGACGTCGCCGCCGAAAAGAAGCCGGTGGCCAAGCTGCTGGACCGCCAGCAGGCCTTCGGCTACACCCAGGAAGACGTCAAGTTCCTGATGGCGCCGATGGCGCTGGCCGGCGAGGAAGCCACCGGCTCGATGGGCAACGACTCGCCGCTGGCGATCCTGTCGTCCAAGAACAAGACGCTGTACCACTACTTCAAGCAGCTGTTCGCCCAGGTCACCAACCCGCCGATCGACCCGATCCGCGAGAACATGGTGATGTCGCTGGTGTCGTTCATCGGCCCGAAGCCGAACCTGCTCGAGCTGAACAACATCAACCCGCCGATGCGCCTCGAGGTGTCCCAGCCCGTGCTGGACTTCAAGGACATCGCCAAGATCCGCAACATCGAGCACTACACCGGCGGCAAGTTCCGTTCGTACGAACTGAACATCTGCTACCCGACCGCGTGGGGCAAGGAAGGCATCGAAGCGCGCCTGGCCTCGCTGTGCGCCGAAGCCGTGGATGCGGTGCGTTCGGGCTACAACATCCTGATCGTGACCGACCGCCCGGTGGATGCCGACCATGTCGCCATCCCGGCGCTGCTGGCCACCTCCGCGATCCACCACCACCTGGTGGAGAAGGGCCTGCGCACCTCCACCGGCCTGGTGGTCGAGACCGGCACCGCGCGTGAAGTGCACCACTTCGCGCTGCTGGCCGGCTACGGCGCCGAAGCCGTGCACCCGTACCTGGCGATGGAAACCCTGGCCGACATGGCCAGCGGCCTGTCGGGCGACCTGTCGCCGGAAAAGGCGGTCAAGAACTTCGTCAAGGCGATCGGCAAGGGCCTGTTCAAGGTGATGTCCAAGATGGGCATCTCGACCTACATGTCGTACACCGGCGCGCAGATCTTCGAGGCCATCGGCCTGTCGCGCGAGCTGGTGCAGAAGTACTTCCACGGCACGCCGTCGAACGTCGAGGGCATCGGCATCTTCGAGGTCGCCGAGGAAGCGCTGCGCCTGCACAAGGATGCTTTCGGCAACAGCCCGGTGCTGGAGAACATGCTGGACGCCGGCGGCGAGTACGCCTTCCGCATCCGCGGCGAAGAGCACATGTGGACCCCGGACTCGATCGCCAAGCTGCAGCACTCGGTGCGCGCCGACGACGGCAAGGGCGCCTACCAGACGTACAAGGAATACGCCAACATCATCAACGACCAGAGCAAGCGCCACATGACGCTGCGCGGCCTGTTCGAGTTCAAGGTCGATCCGGCCAAGGCGATTCCGCTGGAAGAAGTCGAGCCCGCCAAGGAGATCGTCAAGCGCTTCGCCACCGGCGCGATGTCGCTCGGCTCGATCTCGACCGAGGCCCACACCACGCTGGCGCTGGCGATGAACCGCATCGGCGGCAAGTCCAACACCGGCGAAGGCGGCGAGGACGAGAAGCGCTACCGCAACGAACTGCGCGGCATCCCCATCAAGCAGGGCGATACGCTCAAGGGCGTGCTCGGCGACGGCGTGATCGAGAAGGACCTGGAGCTGCAGGCCGGCGACTCGCTGCGCTCGAAGATCAAGCAGGTGGCGTCGGGCCGTTTCGGCGTGACCGCCGAATACCTGGCCTCGGCCGACCAGATCCAGATCAAGATGGCGCAGGGCGCCAAGCCCGGCGAAGGCGGCCAGCTGCCGGGCCACAAGGTTTCGGATTACATCGGCAAGCTGCGTTACTCGGTGCCGGGCGTGGGCCTGATCTCGCCGCCCCCGCACCACGACATCTACTCGATCGAGGATCTGGCGCAGCTGATCCACGACCTGAAGAACGTCAACCCGTCGTCGGATATCTCGGTCAAGCTGGTGTCCGAAGTGGGCGTCGGCACGGTGGCCGCGGGCGTGTCCAAGGCCAAGGCCGACCACGTCGTGATCGCCGGCCATGACGGCGGCACCGGCGCCTCGCCGTGGTCGTCGATCAAGCACGCCGGCACGCCGTGGGAGCTGGGCCTGGCCGAAACGCAGCAGACGCTGCTGCTCAACGGCCTGCGCAACCGCATCCGCGTGCAGGCCGACGGCCAGATGAAGACCGGCCGCGACGTCGTCATCGGCGCGCTGCTGGGCGCCGACGAATTCGGCTTCGCCACGGCACCGCTGGTTGCCGAGGGCTGCATCATGATGCGCAAGTGCCACCTGAACACCTGCCCGGTGGGCGTGGCCACGCAGGATCCGCAGCTGCGCAAGAAATTCCAGGGCAAGCCGGAGCACGTGGTCAACTTCTTCTTCTTCGTTGCCGAAGAAGCCCGCGAGATCATGGCCCAGCTGGGCATCCGCACCTTCGACGAGCTGATCGGCCGCGCCGACCTGCTCGACACCAAGGCTGGCATCGAGCACTGGAAGGCGCGCGGCCTGGACTTCAGCCGCATCTTCCACCAGGTGCAGCTGGGCGCGGACGTGCCGCTGTACCACACCGACGTGCAGGACCACGGCCTGTCGGCCGAGGCCGGCAAGGCGCTGGACCACGTGCTGATCGCCAAGGCTCGTCCGGCGATCGAGAAGGGCGAACGCGTGTCGTTCATCCAGCCGGTCAAGAACGTCAACCGTACGGTGGGCGCGATGCTGTCCGGCGTGGTCGCCAAGCAGTACGGCCACGAAGGCCTGCCTGACGACACCATCCACATCCAGCTGCAAGGCACCGCCGGCCAGTCATTCGGCGCGTTCCTGGCGCACGGCATCACGCTGGACCTGGTGGGCGACGGCAACGACTACGTCGGCAAGGGCCTGTCGGGCGGACGCGTGATCGTGCGCGCCCCGCACGAGTTCCGCGGCGATCCGACCCGCAACATCATCGTCGGCAACACCGTGCTGTACGGTGCCATCGCCGGTGAAGCGTTCTTCAACGGCGTCGCCGGCGAGCGCTTCGCGGTGCGCAACTCGGGCGCCGTGGCAGTGGTGGAAGGCACCGGCGACCACGGTTGCGAGTACATGACCGGCGGCACGGTGGTGGTGCTGGGCGGCACCGGCCGCAACTTCGCGGCCGGCATGTCGGGCGGCGTGGCCTATGTCTACGACGAGGACGGCCTGTTCGACAAGCGCTGCAACACCTCGATGGTGGCGCTGGAAGCGGTGCTGGCCTCGGCCGACCAGGAGAAGGGCCAGCCCCAGTCTTCGTGGCACAAGGTCGACGGCAAGCGCGTGCTGGATGAAACCATCCTGCGCAGCCTGATCGAGCAGCACTTCCGCTACACCGGTTCCGAGCGCGCCAAGGCGCTGCTGGCCGACTGGACCACGGCACGCCGCAAGTTCGTCAAGGTCTTCCCGACCGAGTACAAGCGCGCGCTGGGCGAGATGTACGCCAAGGAACAGGCCGCCCGCGACAGCGACCGCGAAGCCATCGCGGCCTGAGCGAGACGAGCGCAGCAAACCAACGTAGCGAAGGGCCGCGGCAAGCCGCCGCGGTCCCGACAAGATACTGACCCCACCGCAGGGCCGGCGACGCCGCCGGTCCCGCGCAGCATGACCAAGGACGCAACATGGGTAAGGCGACTGGCTTTCTCGAATTTCCGCGCCAGAATGAGGGCTACGAACCGGTAGTCAAGCGCGTGAAGCACTACAAGGAATTCGTGTTCGCGCTGTCCGACAGCGAAGCGAAGCTCCAGGGTGCGCGCTGCATGGACTGCGGCATCCCGTTCTGCAACAACGGCTGCCCGGTCAACAACATCATCCCGGACTTCAACGACCTGGTGTATCGCCAGGACTGGAAGTCGGCGATCGAGGTGCTGCACCAGACCAACAACTTCCCTGAATTTACCGGCCGCATCTGCCCGGCACCGTGCGAGGCCGCCTGCACGCTGGGCATCAACGAGCTGCCGGTGGGCATCAAGTCGATCGAGCACGCCATCATCGACAAGGCCTGGGAAGAGGGCTGGGTCAAGCCGCAGCTGCCGCGCCACAAGACCGGCAAGACCGTCGCCGTGGTCGGCTCCGGCCCCGCCGGCATGGCTGCCGCGCAGCAGCTGGCACGCGCCGGCCATGACGTGACCGTGTTCGAGAAGAACGACCGCATCGGCGGCCTGCTGCGCTACGGCATCCCCGACTTCAAGATGGAGAAGACGCTGATCGACCGCCGCATGGAACAGATGCAGGCCGAAGGCGTGACCTTCCGCCCCGGCGTGATGGTGACCGACGGCGAACTGCCGGCCGGCATCAAGAACTATGCGCGCGAAACCATCTCGGCCCAGGCCCTGATGGACCAGTTCGACGCCGTGGTGCTGGCGGGCGGCTCCGAAGTGCCGCGCGACCTGCCGGTGCCGGGCCGCGACCTGGCCGGCATCCACTTCGCGCTGGAATTCCTGATCCCGCAGAACAAGGAAGTGGCCGGCGACGGCGCCAACGAGATTCGCGCCGAAGGCAAGAACGTGATCGTAATCGGCGGCGGCGATACCGGCTCCGACTGCGTCGGCACGTCCAACCGCCACGGCGCCACCTCGGTGACCCAGTTCGAGCTGCTGCCGCAGCCGCCGGAAGAAGAGAACAAGCCCCTGGTGTGGCCGTACTGGCCGATCAAGCTGCGCACCTCGTCGTCGCACGACGAAGGCTGCGAGCGCGACTGGTCGGTCGCCACCAAGGAATTCATCGGCGAGAACGGCAAGGTTACCGCGCTGAAGGCCTGCCGCGTCGAATGGAAGGACGGCCGCATGCAGGAAGTCGAAGGCAGCGAGTTCATCCTGCCGGCCGACCTGGTGCTGCTCGCGATGGGCTTCACCAACCCGGTGGGCTCGATGCTGGAAGCGTTTGGCGTCGACACCGATGCGCGCAAGAACGCCAAGGCCTCGACCGAAGGCGAGCGTGCCTACCACACCAACGTGCCCAAGGTGTTCGCCGCCGGCGACGTGCGCCGCGGCCAGTCGCTGGTGGTGTGGGCGATCCGCGAAGGCCGCCAGGCCGCGCGCTCGGTCGATGCGTTCCTGATGGGGCATAGCGATCTGCCGCGCTGATCCGGCCTCGTCGTCCCAACAAAAAGCCCGCCTGGCGCAAGCCGGCGGGCTTTTTTGTCTGCGCGATGGCGGCGTTCAGCCGGCCAGCGTCCGCTCCATCAGCACCGCGCTGGCGCCGTATGCGGCCAGCTTGCCGGCGTGCCGCGCCGCCGTCTGCGCCGGTACCGGAGCGTACCCGAGCCTGCGCCACCACGGCGCCGCGGACTGCACCGCGATCAGCCGCGAACGCCGCAGCCCGGCGGCGTGCGCGGCCGCCTGCGCCGCCGCGTACAGGCGCGGCGCCAGCCCGGCACCGCGGCCGGCCGGGGCCACGGCCATGTCGTGCACGAACCAGGTCAGGCTGGTGGCGGTGTGCCGGCGCCAGCCGTCGTCGAGCACGCCGTCCAGCGGCGGCAGGCTGTCTTCGGGCCAGGCGTGGGTAAACAGGTACGCGGCCAGGCTGCTGCGCTGCGCAGGATCGTGCGCGACCCAGCAAGTGGCCGGCGACAGCGCCAGCCGGCTGGCCAGCGCCGTCTCGCTTTCCAGCAGGACTTCGGTATAGCAGCTGGCCTGCACCGCCAGCACGGCCGGCAGGTCGGCCAAGACCATGCGCCGCACGGTGAAATTCGTCATCGGCGGATTATAGCGGCGCGCTTTGCGCGGCCAGGCGCGAGGGCGCATTTGGCAAGGCGCAGCAAGGCTTTCAGGGTTCTCCCGGCTATGGTTTACGTGCCTGTGGCGGCCCCGACATTGTCCTTACAATTTTCAAAAACAACTAACGGAAACTGCCTCGCTATCCATTTTCCCCAGAACCTGTTTGCCGCCTCCTCAGGAGACGGGCCGGAGGAAAACGATGTCCGAAGTGCGCAATCTGTCGCGACTTTGGCGAGGTAAAGCGAAAATCGCGCCGCGCCTGCCCGCGGCCAACGCCGCCCGGCGCTGGCTGCCGCGCGTGCTGTGCCTGGTCGCCATGGGCTGTGCCACGCTGGCGTTCGCCGTGCCAGCCAAGCCAGCGCATGCCGGCACCCAGCCGCTTGCGCGCAGCATGTCGTTCCCGGATCGGCCGATGCGCCTGATCGTGCCGTTCCCGGCCGGCGGCGTCGCCGACGCCGTGGCGCGGATGCTGGCCGAGCGCCTGTCGGCCAGGCTTGGCGTGCCGGTCGAGGTCGACAATCGTCCCGGCAGCGCCGGCACCATCGCCGGCGATGTCGTCGCCAAGGCCAGCTCCGACGGCCATACGCTGCTGTTCCACCAGGCCAACATGCTGATCCAGCCGGGGCTGGAGCCGGTGCCCTACGACGTCGTGCGCGATTTCACGCCGGTGGCGCGCGTCGCCACCACGCCGCTGTTCCTGGTGATCGACGCCCGGCTGCCGATGCGCACCCCGGAACAATGGATGACCGCGGTGAAGTCGAGTCCCGGTTCCTACAGCTACGGCTACGGCCAGCCCGGCAGCCCTTCCCACCTGTACGCCGAGTACGCGGTGCGCGGCCTGCGCGGCGGCGTGCCGCTGGTCACGGCCAAGGGCGAGGCCGCGGTGGTGCAGGAGATGCTGGCCGGCCGCATCAGCGCCTGCTTCTGTTCATTCGCGGCAGTCCAGAGCCAGGTCAAGAGCGGCGGGCTGCGGCTGGTCGGCGTGACCGGCGTGGCGCGTTCCCCGCTGGCGCCGCTGGTGCCGACGCTGCAGGAGTCCGGGCAGGACGGCTACGCCGCGGCGGCCTGGTTTGGCGTGATGGCGCCGGCCAAGACGCCGCGCGCCATCGTGGCGCGGCTGGCCGGTGAGCTGGACGGCGTGATGGCCGAACGCGAGGTGCGCTCGCGCCTGCAGGCCGCCGGCCTGACGCCGCTGCGCGACTCGCCGGAGGCGTTTGCCACCGCGATCCGCTCGGAATCGATCCAGTGGCAGGTCATCCTCAGGGACGTGCCGATCGCGCAGGAGCCTTGAGCGGCACCGCGGCGCGGTGGGACAGTGGCCGGTTTCCAGGGGAAATCGGCCAGTTTGCCGTCCGGCCAGGAGAATTCTGAGGCACCACAGCCGCGCTTCATGTGGCGCGAGACACACGGGTACCAGCAGGGCTAGGTAGTACACCTTATAATGCGCCCCTGTCCCGACCGGTGCCAACGTGACCGATTCTGCTCAAAACCTTGTCGAACTGACTGCGGTGGATTTCGCCTACGCGGACCACGGCAAGCCGATCCTGTCCGGCCTGACCATGCAATTCCCGCGCGGCAAGGTGATCGCGGTGATGGGCGGATCGGGCTGCGGCAAGACCACGGTGCTGCGGCTGATCGGCGGCCAGGTGCGGCCGCAGGCGGGCGCGGTGCGCTTTGCCGGCACCGACATTCACCAGCTCGATACCGCCGGCCTGTACGCCGTGCGCCGCCAGATGGGGATGCTGTTCCAGTTCGGCGCGCTGTTTACCGACCTGTCGGTGTTCGACAACGTCGCCTTCCCGCTGCGCGAGCACACCGACCTGCCCGAGTCGATGATCCGCGACCTGGTGCTGATGAAGCTCAATGCGGTCGGCCTGCGCGGCGCGCGCGACCTGATGCCGTCGCAGATCTCCGGCGGCATGG
Organism: Cupriavidus taiwanensis; assembly: GCF_900250075.1. Lineage (NCBI taxonomy): Bacteria > Pseudomonadati > Pseudomonadota > Betaproteobacteria > Burkholderiales > Burkholderiaceae > Cupriavidus > Cupriavidus taiwanensis. Next base: position 3,430,070 of record NZ_LT977070.1, on the reverse strand, counting down.
CGCGGCGCGTGGCGCTGGCGCGCGCGATTGCGCTGGATCCGGCCCTGCTGATGTATGACGAGCCCTTCGCCGGCCTGGATCCGATCTCGCTGGGACTGACCGCCCGGCTGATCCGCAGCCTCAACGACGCGCTCGGCGCCACCACCATCATCGTCTCGCACGACGTGCACGAGACCTTCCAGATCGCCGACTACGTCTACTTCATTGCCGACGGGCGCATCGCTGCCGAAGGCACGCCCGAGGCCCTGCGCGCCTCCACCGATCCGTTCGTGCACCAGTTCGTCCACGCCGAGGCCGACGGCCCGGTGCCGTTCCACTATGCCGGACCGTCGCTGGCCGAGGATTTCGCCGGAGGGGCGCGATGACCGGCTTCCTGACGGGCTTCTTCAGCGCCATCGGCGCAGCCGTGCGCCGCAGCATTTCCGGGCTGGGCCATGCCACGCGCATGTTCCTGGCCGTGCTGGCACTGTCGCCGGCGCTGCTGCGCCGCTTCCGGCTGGTGACTGACCAGGTCTTCTTTGTCGGCAACCTGTCGCTGGTGATCATCGCGGTGTCGGGCCTGTTCGTCGGCTTCGTGCTCGGGCTGCAGGGCTACTACACGCTCAACCGCTACGGCTCCGAGCAGGCGCTCGGGCTGCTGGTGGCGCTGTCGCTGGTGCGGGAACTGGGCCCGGTGGTCACCGCGCTGCTGTTCGCCGGCCGCGCCGGCACCTCGCTGACTGCCGAAATCGGACTGATGAAGGCGGGCGAGCAGCTCACGGCGATGGAAATGATGGCGGTGAACCCGCTGCAGCGCGTAGTCGCGCCGCGCTTCTGGGCGGGCGTGATCGCCATGCCGGTGCTGGCCGCGATCTTCAGCGCGGTGGGCATCCTGGGCGGTTACGTGGTCGGCGTGCAACTGATCGGCGTCGACGCCGGGGCCTTCTGGTCGCAGATGCAGGGCGGCGTGGACGTGCGCGCCGATGTGCTCAACGGCGTGATCAAGAGCTTTATCTTTGGCATCGCGGTGACGTTCATTGCGCTGTACCAGGGGTTCGAGGCCAAGCCCACGCCGGAAGGCGTCTCGCGCGCGACCACCCGCACCGTGGTGATCGCGTCGCTCGCGGTGCTGGGACTGGATTTCCTGCTGACGGCGCTGATGTTCAGCAATTGAGGCGGATGCCCGCCGCAACGATGCGGGCGCTACGATAACAAGACGGCAGCGACAGACACTACGGGGTTGAAGAAAGAGATTCCAATGAAAAAGAACACACTCGATTTCTGGGTGGGACTGTTTGTGGCGGCAGGGTTCGTCGCCTTGCTCTTCCTGGCCCTCAAGGCAGGAAACATGAGCGCCTTCAGCTTCCAGGACACCTATAGCGTGCAGGCCCGCTTCGACAATATCGGCGGGCTCAAGCCGCGCGCGCCGGTCAAGAGCGCGGGCGTGGTGGTCGGCCGGGTCGCGGCGATCCGCTTCGACGACAAGACCTACCAGGCTACCGTCGAGATGAGCCTGGAGACGCGCTACCAGTTCCCGAAGGACACCTCGGCCAAGATCCTGACCTCGGGCCTGCTGGGCGAGCAGTACATCGGCCTCGAAGCCGGCGGCGACACCGCCATGCTGGCCAACGGCGCGCGCATCACCATGACGCAGTCCGCGGTGGTGCTCGAAAACCTGATCGGGCAGTTCCTGTACAACAAGGCCGCCGATGCCGGCGGCGGCTCGTCCCCCGGCGCCAGCGCGCCGGCCCCGGCTGGAGACCTCAAGTGAACGCCCCCCGCCACATCCGCAACCTCATGGCTACGGCCGCGGCCGCCGCGGCGCTTGCCGGTTGCGCCACTGGCCCCACCGCCAACCCGAAAGACCCGCTCGAGCCGTTCAACCGCGAGGTCTCGAAGATCAACGAGGACTTCGACAAGGGCATCATGCGCCCGGTGGCCGAACTCTATGCCGACTACACGCCGACGCCGGTGCAGCGCGCGGTGGAGAACTTCTTCTCCAATGTCAGCGACGTTTATTCGGCGGTGAACAACCTGCTGCAGGGCAAGCCGACGCGCGCGGCCGAAGACACCATGCGCGTGGCGATGAACACCGTGCTGGGCATCGGCGGCCTGATCGACATCGCGACCCCGGCCGGCCTGCCCAAGTACAAGGAAGACTTCGGCCAGACGCTGGGCGTGTGGGGCGTGCCGGCCGGCCCGTACCTGGTGCTGCCGCTGTTCGGCCCGAGCACCTTCCGCGACACTGCCGGCATGCTGGTCGACCGCCAGGCCGATCCGTCGGCGTACTTCTATCCGGTTTCGCTGCGCAATTCGCTGGTCGGGGTGCGCATCGTCGCCGGCCGGGCCCAGCTGCTGGGTGCCAGCAACCTGCTGGAGCAGGCGGCGCTGGACAAGTACTCGTTCCTGCGTGACTCCTACCTGCAGCGGCGCCAGTACCTGATCTACGACGGCAATCCGCCGGGCGGCGACGACGAGGCCGAGGCCGACGACGCGGCGCCGGCGCCCGCCGCGGCCGACCCCGGTGCCGCACCAGCACCGGCACCGGCTCCCGCGGCCGATGGCGCTTCGGCCCCGGCCGCGGAGCCGCCCAAGCCCGGCGCCGCGGGCGAGACCCAGCCTGAAGGCCAGAGCATGCCGTTGCCGCCGGTGCTGCCGGGTATGCCCGGAGTGCGCTTCCGCTGAAGCGGCGAAGGCGACACTGGCGCTGTGAATGCGCTGTGACCGCTGAAACAAATTGTTTGTAGGTGGCGTCTGGCGCGCTTTTGATGGCAACGCGCGCGACGCCGCTATGTTCCAATCTGCAAGGACCCGTGGCCTTCCGGCCGCGTATCGACGCGCGGGCGCGGGTCACGACCTCTTTGATAAAGAAGGAAATCTCACATGCTCAAGCGACTGTTGCTCCCCCTCCTGACGGCGGTTGCCTTCGCGGGGACCGCGCAGGCCCAGGTATCGGCCCAGGACGCGGCCACCCCGGACGGGCTGGTCAAGGCCGTGGTCAATGACGTGATGTCGACCGTGAAGGCCGACAAGGACATGCAGGCCGGCAATATCGGCAAGATCACCGCGCTGGTCGAACAGAAGATCATTCCCAACGCCAACTTCCAGAAGACCACGCAGATCGCCATGGGCCGCAACTGGTCCAAGGCCACGCCCGAGCAGCAGAAGCAGATCACCGAGGAATTCAAGACCCTGCTGATCCGCACCTATGCCGGCGCCATCGCGCAGATCCGCGACCAGACCGTGCAATACCGTCCGTACCGCGGCACCGCCGACGATACCGATGCCACCATCCGCACCCAGGTCATCAACAAGGGCGAGCCGATCCAGATGGACTACCGCCTGGAAAAGACCGCGCAGGGCTGGAAGGTCTATGACATCAACGTGCTGGGCGCGTGGCTGACCGAGGCCTACAAGGGCAGCTTCAACACCATCGTCGGCCAGCAGGGCGTCGAGGGCGTGATCAAGACGCTGCAGGACCGCAACCGCCAGCTCGCCAACGCCAAGAGCTGACGGGGCATGCCCGCGGTGCGCCGCTGCAATGCAGCACGGCGCGCCGAAGTTGCACTACAATGGCCGTTCGCGACACAGGCTCCCGCTCCGCGCGGGAGTCTTCGTTTTCAGATCCCTTTCTTCTTTCCGCATCCAGGCCACTGACGCCATGCTTTCGCCGGGTAACTCGCTGACCAACCAGAATGCCGCCGCGGTGCTGCGCGACGGGCTGGCACGCGTGGCGCAGGGCGACGTCGAAGTGGACTGCGCCGGCCTGGCGCAGGTGGACTCCTCGGCCGTCGCCGTGCTGCTGGCATGGCATCGGGCCGCGGTGGCGCGCGGCCAGGCGCTGGTGCTGCGCGGCGTGCCGGCGCAACTGGCGCAACTGGCCAGCCTGTACGGCGTCGATGGCCTGCTCGGCCTGGCGAGCGCGGCAGCTCCCGCCGCCATCCCACCGGCACACCATCACCGACATTGATCCGGCATCGCCGGTCGCCATCCAGGCGGCCGCACGCGATGCCGCGGCGACCGCTGGCGCGGCCGCCGAGCCCCCGGGCGGATCCGGCGGGGATCAAGCGGGACCGACCCCGCATCCCCTATAATTCCGGGTTGTTCGCCCATCCCCCCGCCTGTTGCCGGCCCGATCCATGCCGGAGCAGGACATCCGGGCACGCTTTGCTCCCCATTTCCTGGCGGCCGGCCCCTGAAAGAGCCGGACCCGCCACAAACAATCGGCCATGAAAGCCATTGAAATCCACGACGTTCGCAAGCGCTACCGCAACCTGCAGGCGCTCAAGGGCGTCAGCTTCACCGTCGAACGCGGCGAATTCTTCGGCCTGCTCGGGCCCAACGGCGCCGGCAAGACCACGCTGATCTCGATCCTCGCCGGCCTGAACCGCGCCGATTCCGGCCGCGTCAGTGTGCTGGGGCACGATGTCGTCGGCGATTACCGGATGGCGCGGCGTATGCTGGGCGTGGTGCCGCAGGAGCTGGTGTTCGATCCGTTCTTCACGGTGCGCGAGACGCTGCGGCTGCAGTCAGGCTATTTCGGCCTGACGCGCAACGACGACTGGATCGACGAAATCATGGCCAACCTGGACCTGACCGGGAAAGCCGATGCCAATATGCGCCAGCTGTCCGGCGGCATGAAGCGGCGCGTGCTGGTGGCACAGGCGCTGGTGCACCGCCCGCCGGTGATCGTGCTCGACGAGCCCACTGCCGGCGTCGATGTTGAGTTGCGGCAAACGCTGTGGAAGTTCATCTCGCGCCTGAACCGCGAAGGGCACACCATCATCCTGACCACGCATTACCTCGAAGAGGCCGAGGCCTTGTGCGACCGCATCGCCATGCTCAAGTTCGGCGAAGTGGTGGCGCTGGACCGCACCAGCAACCTGCTGACGCAGTTTGCCGGCCTGCAGCTGGTGCTGACCTTCGCGCGCGGCGGCCTGCCGCCGTCGCTGGAGCCGCTGCGCATGCCGGCCAACCCCGGCGAGCGCGCGGTGCGGCTGCGGCTGTCGGGCTACCAGGCGGTGGAGCCGATCCTGGCCGCCTGCCGCGAAGCGGGTTGTGAGATCGAAGACATGGAAATCAACAAGGCCGACCTCGAGGACGTATTCGTGCAGATCATGCGCCGCGAGGGGCATATGCCCGGCGCGCTGCCCGACCCGGCGATGGAGGCCGCGGCATGAAGCAGCCTGGCGACATCGAAATCCTCGACGACACCCGCCTCGGCCCGATGGCCGTCGGCGGCCTGGTGGGCTTCCGCACGCTGCTGTACAAGGAAGTGCTGCGCTTCTGGAAAGTAAGCTTCCAGACCGTGGCCGCGCCGGTGCTGACCGCGGTGCTGTACCTGCTGATCTTCGGCCATGTGCTGGAAGACCGGGTCAAGGTCTACGACCAGATCAGCTACACCGCCTTCCTGGTGCCCGGGCTGGTGATGATGAGCGTGCTGCAGAACGCGTTCGCCAACAGTTCTTCATCACTGATCCAGTCGAAGATCACCGGCAACCTGGTGTTCGTGCTGCTGCCGCCGCTGTCGCACTGGGAGATGTTCGGTGCCTACGTGGTGGCCTCGGTGATCCGCGGGCTGACCGTCGGCCTGGGCGTGCTGCTGGTGACGGCGTGGTTCGCCAACCTGCATTTCGCCAACGTCGGCTGGATCCTGGTGTTCGCGCTGCTGGGCGCGGGCATCCTGGGCACGCTCGGCCTGATTGCTGGCATCTGGGCCGAGAAGTTCGACCAGCTGGCCGCGTTCCAGAACTTCCTGATCATGCCGGCGACCTTCCTGTCGGGCGTGTTCTATTCGATCCATTCGCTGCCGGCCTTCTGGCAGGCGGTGTCCCACGCCAATCCGTTCTTCTACATGATCGATGGCTTCCGCTATGGCTTCTTCGGCGTCTCGGACGTGTCGCCGCTGTTCAGCCTGGCGGTGGTCGGATCGGCGTTCGTGGTGCTGGCGGCGCTGGCGCTGCGCCTGTTGAAGTCCGGATACAAGCTGCGCCACTGAGCGGCGGCCGGCCCTGTTGAATCAAGCTGAATCACGCTGAAGAGAACCCCATGCTGCCTACACCGGAACAAGTCAGGGACTACATTGCCCAAGGACTGCCCTGCGAACATCTGCAAGTCGAGGGCGATGGCCAGCATTTCTTTGCCACCATCGTCAGCAACGAATTCGAAGGCAAGCGGCTGATCCAGCGCCACCAGCGTGTCTACGCGGCGCTGGGCGACCGCATGCGCGCCGAGATCCATGCGCTGTCGATGAAGACCCTGACCCCCGCGGAGTGGCAGGCGGGCGCAGGCAAGTAGAGCACCAAGAACGCACCATGCGCCGCGCGCCTGCGTGGCTCCAGAACAATGATGCCGGGCGCGTGCCCGGAACAAACCATAGAACATGGACAAATTCCAGATTCACGGCAACGGCCCGCTCAAGGGTGAAATCCGCGTCTCGGGCGCCAAGAACGCCGCCCTGCCGATCCTGTGCGCGGGCCTGCTGACGGCCGACACCGTCGCGCTGGACAACGTGCCCAACCTGCAGGACGTGCGCACCACGCTCAAGCTGCTGCGCCTGATGGGGATGCAGGCCGAGTTCGACGGCGCGCGCGTGACCCTGAACGGCGCCGACGTCAATGTGCTCGAAGCCCCGTACGAGCTGGTCAAGACCATGCGCGCCTCGATCCTGGTGCTGGGCCCGCTGGTGGCGCGCTTTGGCGAGGCCCGCGTGTCGCTGCCGGGCGGCTGCGGCATCGGCGCACGGCCGGTCGACCAGCACATCAAGGGCCTGCAGGCGATGGGCGCCGAGATCACCATCGAGCACGGCTTTATCCATGCGCGCGCCAAGCGCCTGAAGGGCGCGCGCGTGGTCACCGACATGATCACCGTGACCGGCACCGAGAACCTGCTGATGGCGGCGACGCTGGCCGAAGGCGAGACCGTGCTGGAAAACGCCGCGCGCGAGCCCGAGGTGACCGACCTGGCCCAGCTGCTGGTCAAGATGGGCGCGAAGATCGACGGCATCGGCACCGACCGCCTGGTGGTGCACGGCGTCGAGCGCCTGCACGGCGCCAGCCACAGCGTCATCGCCGACCGCATCGAGGCCGGCACCTTCCTGTGCGCGGCGGCCGCGACGCTGGGCGACCTGGTGCTGCGCGGCGTGCAGCCCGAGATCCTCGACACCGTGCTCGACAAGCTGCGCGAAGCCGGTGCCAGCATCGAGACCGGCGCCGACTGGATCCGCCTGGCGATGCCGCACCGCGCCCGCGCGGTAAGCTTCCGCACCTCGGAATACCCCGCCTTCCCGACCGACATGCAGGCCCAGTTCATGGCGCTGAACGCGGTCGCCGAAGGCACCGCGCGCGTGACCGAGACCATCTTCGAAAACCGCTTCATGCACGTGCAGGAACTGAACCGCCTGGGCGCCGACATCACCGTCGAAGGCAACACCGCGGTGGTCAACGGCGTGCCGCGCCTGTCCGGCGCCAACGTGATGGCGACCGACCTGCGCGCCTCGGCCAGCCTGGTAATCGCCGGCCTGGTGGCCGACGGCGAGACCGTGATCGACCGCATCTACCACCTGGACCGCGGCTATGACCGCATGGAAGACAAGCTGTCGGCAGTGGGCGCGAAGATCCGCCGCATTGCCTGAGCACCAAGGACTGAAGCCCGATGAGCCCCGCTTTCAACGCATCGCCCAACCAGCTCACGCTGGCGCTGTCAAAGGGCCGCATCTTCACCGAGACGCTGCCGCTGCTGGAAGCGGCCGGCATCCGCGTCACCGAGGATCCCGAGACCTCGCGCAAGCTGATCCTGCCGACTTCGGATCCGGCGGTGCGCGTGGTGATCGTGCGCGCCTCGGACGTGCCGACCTACGTGCAGTACGGCGCGGCCGACTTCGGCGTGGCCGGCAAGGACGTGCTGATGGAAAGCGGCATGGCCGGCCTGTACGCGCCGATCGACCTGAACATCGCGCGCTGCCGCATGTCGGTGGCAGTGCCGGCCGGGTTTGACTACGCCAAGGCCGTGCGCCAGGGCGCGCGCCTTGCCGTGGCCACCAAGTACGTGCAGACCGCGCGCGAGCATTTTGCGAAAAAGGGCGTTCACGTCGACCTGATCAAGCTGTACGGTTCGATGGAGCTGGGCCCGCTGGTGGGCCTGTCCGATGCCATCGTCGACCTGGTCAGCACCGGCAGCACGCTGCGCGCCAACAATCTGGTGGAAGTGGAAGAGATCGTGCAGATTTCCTCGCGGCTGGTGGTGAACCAGGCCGCGCTCAAACTCAAGCGCGAGCGGCTGGCACCGATCCTCGACGCCTTCGAACGCGCTTCAGCGGCGCTGGCCTGAGGCCGGGTCGCCGCCTGACAGGAACAGAAGTCATGAACCCAACCGAAATGGAAAGCCTGCCGATCCGCCGGCTCGATTCCAGCGAGCCGGGCTTTGCCGAGGCACTGCGTCAGGTGCTGGCCTTCGAGGCCGGCGAGGACGAGGCCATCGATCGCGCCGCCGCGCAGATCCTGGCCGACGTGAAGTCGCGCGGCGATGCCGCGGTGCTGGAATACACCCGCCGCTTCGACCGCGTCGAAGCGTCGTCGATGGGCGCGCTGGAGGTATCGCAGCAGCAGCTGGAAGCCGCGCTCGAAGACCTCGAGCCCAAGCGCCGCGCCGCGCTGGAGGCGGCCGCCGCGCGCGTGCGCGCCTACCACGAGAAGCAGAAGATCGAATGCGGCAGCCACAGCTGGGAATACACCGAGGCCGACGGCACCATGCTGGGCCAGAAGGTGACGCCGCTGGACCGCGTCGGCATCTACGTGCCGGGCGGCAAGGCCGCTTACCCGTCGTCGGTGCTGATGAATGCGATCCCGGCGCGCGTGGCGGGCGTGAAGGAAATCATCATGGTCGTGCCCACGCCCGGCGGCGTGCGCAATGAACTGGTGCTGGCCGCGGCGCAGATTGCCGGCGTGGATCGCGTGTTCACCATCGGTGGCGCCCAGGCGGTCGGTGCGCTCGCCTACGGCACCGCGATGCTGCCGCAGGTCGACAAGATCGTCGGCCCGGGCAACGCCTACGTTGCCGCGGCCAAGCGCCGCGTGTTCGGCACCGTCGGCATCGACATGATCGCCGGCCCTTCCGAGATCCTGGTGATCTGCGACGGCACCACCGACCCCGACTGGGTGGCGATGGACCTGTTCTCGCAGGCCGAGCACGACGAACTGGCGCAATCGATCCTGCTGTGCCCGGACTCGGACTACATCGCCCGCGTCGACGCCAGCATCCAGCGCCAGCTTGGCACCATGCCGCGCCGCGACGTGATCGCCGCGTCGATTTCCGGCCGCGGTGCGCTGGTCAAGGTGCGCGACATGGAAGAGGCCTGCGAGATCGCCAACGCGATCGCGCCGGAACACCTGGAGATCTCGGCCGAGAACCCGCGCCAATGGAGCGAGAAGATCCGCCACGCCGGCGCCATCTTCCTGGGCCGCTATACCAGCGAGTCGCTGGGCGACTACTGCGCCGGCCCCAACCACGTGCTGCCGACCTCGCGCACCGCGCGCTTCTCGTCGCCGCTGGGCGTCTATGACTTCCAGAAGCGCTCGAGCCTGATCGAGGTAAGCGAGGGCGGCGCGCAGATGCTGGGCCAGATCGCCGCCGAACTGGCCTACGGCGAAGGGCTGCAGGCCCACGCCCGCAGCGCGGAATACCGTTTCAAGCGTAGCTGAACCCCTGACCCAACCCACCTGGAGCTTCCATGTCAGCCGTAGAGCCCTCCCTGATCGAACGCATCATCCGTGACGACGTGCGCGCCATGGGCGCCTACCACGTGCCGGATTCGCACGGTCTGGTCAAGCTCGACGCGATGGAAAACCCGTACCGCCTGCCGCCCGCGCTGCGCCAGCAACTGGCCGAGCGCCTGGGCGAGGTGGCGCTGAACCGCTACCCGGTGCCGAGCAGCGAAGCGCTGCGCGCCGCGCTCAAGCGCGTGATGCAGGTGCCGGCCGGCATGGACGTGCTGCTCGGCAACGGCTCGGACGAGCTCATCAGCATGCTGGCGCTGGCCGCGGCCAGGCCGGGCGCGAAGGTAATGGCGCCGGTGCCCGGCTTCGTCATGTACGCGATGTCGGCGCAGTTTGCCGGCCTGCAGTTCGTCGGCGTGCCGCTGCGCGACGACTTCACGCTCGACCGCGCCGCCATGCTGACGGCAATGGCCGCGCAGCAGCCCGCCATCATCTACCTGGCCTATCCGAACAACCCCACCGGCAACCTGTTCGATGCCGCCGACATGGAGGCCATCATCCGCGCCGCGCAGGGCGAGGTCTGCAACAGCCTGGTGGTGGTCGACGAGGCCTACCAGCCGTTCGCCCAGCACAGCTGGATGCCGCGCCTGACCGACTTTGGCAACCTGCTGGTGATGCGCACCGTATCGAAGCTGGGCCTGGCCGGCATCCGCCTGGGCTACCTCGCCGGCGCGCCGGAATGGCTGTCGCAGCTTGACAAGGTGCGGCCGCCCTACAACGTCAACGTGCTGACCGAGGCCGCCGCGCTGTTCGCGCTCGAGCATGTGGCGGTGCTGGACCAACAGGCCGCGCAACTGCGTGCCGAGCGCACGCGCGTGGCCGACGGCATGGCGGCGCAGCCCGGGGTCACCGTGTTCCCCAGCGCCGCCAATTTCCTGCTGGTGCGCGTGCCGGATGCCGCACAGACCTTCGAGCGCCTGCTGGCGCGGAAGGTATTGATCAAGAACGTGAGTAAAATGCACCCGTTGCTGGCCAATTGTCTGCGCGTCACGGTCAGCACGCCCGAAGAAAACGCGCAGTTCCTTGAGGCATTCGCAGCGTCGCTGCAGGATTAACACCATGCGTGTTGCAGAGGTCACCCGCAATACTTCGGAAACGCAGATTCGCGTTTCCCTGAATCTCGACGGCAGCGGCCGCCAGAAACTGGCGTCGGGCGTGCCGTTCCTCGACCACATGCTGGACCAGATCGCCCGGCATGGCATGTTCGACCTGGAGGTCGAAGCCACCGGCGACACGCATATCGACGACCACCATACGGTGGAAGACGTGGGCATTACGCTCGGCCAGGCGGTGGCCAGGGCCATCGGCGACAAGAAGGGCATCACCCGCTACGGGCACAGCTACGTGCCGCTGGACGAATGCCTGTCACGCGTGGTGATCGATTTCTCCGGCCGCCCGGGCCTGGAATTCCATGTTCCGTTCACGCGTGCGCGCGTGGGCAGCTTCGACGTGGACCTGACCATCGAGTTCTTCCGCGGCTTCGTCAACCATGCGGGCGTCACCCTGCATATCGACAACCTGCGCGGCATCAACGCCCATCACCAGTGCGAAACCGTGTTCAAGGCCTTTGGCCGGGCACTGCGCATGGCGGTGGAACTCGATCCGCGCGCGGCCAACACGATCCCGTCGACCAAGGGTACGCTCTGAGCATCCTGAATCCGTAGGCGTGCCGGCTGGTTGCGGCGCCCGCCCACCTCTCTAGCCAATACGGCCAGCGCTGCTGGCAACCGCAACCGATGGATACGCTCAAGTCGTTTATCTCGCTGCTGGCGCTGATCAACCCGATCGGGGCGATCCCGTTCTTCATCAGCCTGACCAGCCTGCAGACCGAAGCGGAAAAGCTGCGTACCATCAAGATCGCATCGATCTCGGTGGCGATCGTGGTGGCGGTGTCCGCGCTGCTGGGCCAGCAGATCATCGAGTTCTTCAATATCTCGGTGGCATCGCTGCAGGTGGGCGGCGGGCTCATCATGATCATGATGGCCATGAACATGCTGAATGCGCAAACCAGCCGCACCAAGGCCACCCCGGAAGAAGAGGACGAGGCCGAGGTAAAGTCCAGCATTGCGGTGGTGCCGCTGGCGCTGCCGCTGCTGACCGGGCCGGGTTCGATCAGCACGGTGATCGTCTATGCCGGCAAGACCCAGCACTGGTACCAGCTGCTGATCCTGGTCGGCATCGGTGCGCTGCTGGGCTCGGTGGTGTACCTGGTATTCCGCGCGGCGGACCCGATCGCCCGGGTAATCGGGCGCACCGGCATCAATATCGGCACGCGCCTGATGGGCTTGATCCTGTCGGCGTTGGCCGTTGAATTCATCGTGGACGGGCTGAAGACATTGTTGCCTGTTTTGAAATCATGACTACCATAGCAATTGTGGATTACGGCATGGGCAACCTGCGCTCGGTGGCGCAGGCGCTGCGCGCCGCGGCACCGGAAGCCGATGTCCGGGTGGTGGATGCGCCCGAAGGCATCCGCTCGGCGGACCGCGTGGTGCTGCCGGGCCAGGGCGCGATGCCCGACTGCATGTCGGCGCTGGGCGCGTCCGGGCTGCAGCAAGCGGTGGTCGAGGCCGCCGCGAGCAAGCCGATGCTGGGCGTGTGCGTGGGCGAGCAGATGCTGTTCGAATTCAGCACTGAAAGCCGCGCCGGCACGGATCGCACCCCGGCGCTGGGGCTGATGCCAGGGCAGGTCGTACGGTTTGCCCTGGATGGCATGACGCAACCCGACGGCTCGCGCTTCAAGGTGCCGCAGATGGGCTGGAACCGGGTGCGCCAGGCCAGGCCGCACCCGCTGTGGGACGGTATCCCGGACGACAGCTGGTTCTATTTCGTCCACAGCTACTTTGTGCAGGCGCAGGATCCGGCCCATATTGCCGGCGAAACGGAATACGGAGTCGTGTTTACCAGCGCGGTAGCGCGCGATAATATTTTCGCGACGCAGTTCCACCCCGAGAAAAGCGCGGCCATGGGCTTGCAGCTGTACCGGAACTTCGTCCACTGGAATCCCTGAAGCGCAGCTTGCCGATTCGCGATTCGCTTGTGTTCGCTTGTTGACCCGATGCTCGACCGCTGACCGACCCGGCACCTGACCCGTTTCCGATCGACTATCGACCCGACCTGACCGGCATGCGCCGGTCTCGCTCAATCTCACTCACTCAACCACGCTCGTCACGCATATGTTGCTCATTCCGGCCATCGACCTGAAGGACGGTCAGTGTGTACGCCTCAAACAAGGCGACATGGACCAGGCCACCGTCTTTTCCGAAGATCCCGCCGCCATGGCACGCCACTGGGTGGAGCAGGGCGCCCGCCGCCTGCACCTGGTGGACCTGAACGGCGCCTTCGTGGGCAAGCCCCGCAACGAGGCTGCCATCAAGGCCATCATCGCCGAGGTCGGCGACGAGATCCCGGTGCAGCTGGGCGGCGGCATCCGCGATCTGAACACCATCGAGCGCTGGCTGGACGACGGGCTCTCGTACGTCATCATCGGCACCGCGGCGGTGAAGAACCCCGGCTTCCTGAAAGACGCCTGCTCGGCCTTCGGCGGCCATATCATCGTCGGGCTCGATGCCAAGGACGGCAAGGTCGCCACCGACGGCTGGAGCAAGCTGACCGGCCACGAGGTGGCGGACCTGGCGCGCAAGTACGAAGACTACGGCGTCGAGGCCATCATCTATACCGACATCGGCCGCGACGGCATGCTGCAGGGGATCAATATCGATGCCACCGTCAAGCTGGCGCAGTCGATGTCGATCCCGGTGATCGCCAGCGGCGGGTTGTCCAACCTGGCCGATATCGACAACCTGTGCGCGGTGGAGGGCGAGGGCGTGGAAGGGGTCATCTGCGGCCGCGCGATCTATTCCGGCGACCTCAACTTTGCCGACGCGCAGGCGCGCGCCGACAAGCTGCGCGACGGGCAATAAGGCAACGGCGCCGCGGGGCGCGGCCGCCCGGCCGCTGCCGGCACGGCAGCGGTGGCGGACAAGGAATCTCATGCTAGCCAAACGTATCATCCCCTGCCTGGACGTGACCAACGGGCGGGTGGTCAAGGGCGTCAATTTTGTCGAGCTGCGCGACGCGGGCGATCCCGTCGAAATCGCGCGCCGCTATGACGAGCAGGGCGCCGACGAAATCACATTCCTGGACATCACCGCAACCAGCGACGGGCGCGACCTGATGCTGCATATCATCGAGGACGTCGCCTCGCAGGTATTCATACCGCTGACGGTGGGCGGCGGCGTGCGCACCGTCGAAGACGTGCGCCGGCTGCTCAATGCCGGCGCCGACAAGATCAGCGTCAATTCGTCGGCGATTGCCAACCCGCAACTGGTGTCGGATGCCACCGCGCGCTATGGCTCGCAGTGCATCGTGGTGGCGATCGACGCCAAGCGCAGCTCCGCCCCGGGGGAAGCGCCGCGCTGGGAGGTCTTTACCCACGGCGGGCGCAAGGCAACCGGGCTGGATGCGGTGCAATGGGCGCGCGAGATGGCGAACCGCGGCGCCGGCGAGATCCTGCTCACCAGCATGGATCGAGACGGCACCAAGAGCGGCTTCGACCTGGAGCTGACCCGCGCGGTCAGCGATGCGGTGCCGGTGCCGGTGATCGCCTCGGGCGGCGTCGGCGGCCTGCAGGACCTGGCCGACGGCATAACCAAGGGCCGCGCCGACGCGGTGCTGGCCGCCAGCATCTTCCACTACGGCCAGCATACCGTGGGCGAAGCCAAGGCATTCATGGCCCGCGAGGGCATACCCGTGCGGATCTGATCATGCCGAAGAAGTGGCTCAACAAGGTGAAATGGGACGACAACGGCCTGGTGCCGGTGATCGTGCAGGAAGTCGGCTCGAACGACGTGCTGATGTTCGCGTTCATGAACCGCGAGGCGCTGCTGCGCACCGTGGAGCTGGGCGAGGCCGTGTTCTGGTCGCGCTCGCGCAAGCGCCTGTGGCACAAGGGCGAAGAGTCGGGCCACGTGCAGAAGGTGCACGAGATCCGTCTGGACTGCGATGAAGACGTGGTGCTGCTGAAGGTGACGCAAATCGACAGCATCGCCTGCCATACCGGGCGCCATTCCTGCTTCTTCCAGAAATTCGAGGGCGATGCGGACGCCGGCGACTGGCAGACGGTCGAGCCGGTGCTGAAGGACCCTGCCCAGATCTACACCAAGCCATGAGCGACAACGCACTCAGCAGCAACGATGTCCTGGCGCGCCTGGCCGAGGTGCTGGAATCGCGCAAGCCCGCCAACGGCGGCGACCCCGACAAGTCCTACGTGGCTCGCCTGTTCAGCAAGGGCGACGACGCCATCCTGAAGAAGATTGGCGAGGAAGCCACCGAGACCGTGATGGCCGCCAAGGATGCGCGCGCCGCCGGTGAAAGCGGCGCCGCGGCCGGCAAAGTAGTCTATGAAGTGGCCGACCTGTGGTTCCACAGCATGGTGCTGCTGGCAAACTTCGGCCTGACGCCGGCGGATGTGGTCAACGAGCTGGCGCGGCGCGAAGGGCTGTCCGGCCTGGAAGAGAAGGCCCGGCGCAAGGACTAGCCGGCGCGGGTGCCGGCCGGTCTCCCGCCTGCCTCAGGCAGGCTTCCAACCGAGGGCGATTATGGCGAACGACTACACCGGGCAGGTCACTACTCCCAGCGGCGAACAGCTTGGCAGCCTGCGCAAGCTGCTGCACATCCTTTACGCGCTGTATGCGATCTTCTGGCTCACCGGCGGCATCACCGCGCTGATCGCCATCGTGATCGACTACGTCAAGCGCGATGACGCGCGCGGCTCGCTGTATGCCTCGCACTTCGCCTGGCAGATCCGCTCGTTCTGGTGGTCGGTGGCCTGGGGCGTGCTGGGCGGGGTGCTGTTCGCGACAGTTGTGCTGATGCCGCTGGCCTTTGCCGTCTGGGGCGTGCTGTCGTTGTGGATGCTGTATCGTATCGTCAAGGGCTGGCTGTATCTGAACGACAGCAAGCCGATGTACCCGGATCAGCAATTCTGAGGGTCGGGCAGACCGATGCACGAGGTGGTCACCGGCGCCGCGGCCGTCGCAATGAAATTTTCATGAACGCTCAGGATAATTGCATCTTCTGCAAGATCGTGGCTGGCCAGCTGCCGTCGAACAAAGTCTATGAAGACGACGACATGCTGGCTTTCCACGATATCCATCCCAAGGCCCCGGTACACTTGCTGGTCATTCCCAAGGCACATGTCGACTCGCTGGCCGATTGCGGCGCCGGCGAAGGAGAGGTGCTTGCTAGAATGATGCTGAAGGTGCCAGAACTGGCGCGCGCGGCCGGCTGTTCCAACGGCTTCCGGACGGTGATCAACACCGGCCCGGACGGCGGACAGGAGGTCTACCACCTGCACCTGCATGTGCTCGGTGGACCGCGCCACGCCTGGAAGGGACCGCTGCCCTGACCGGGCAGCCTTGGCAGGGGAGCGTCCGCGGCGGCAACGCCCGGGCAGAAGCTGTGCCGGCAACCGTCGCCCGGCGCGGCCATCACGGGACGGAACAACGGGTCCGGGCATCTATGATTGCGCCCGCGGCTGCATCAGGAGCAAGAGATGGGTTCGTTTAGCATTTGGCACTGGCTGATCGTGCTGGTGATCGTCATGCTGGTATTCGGCACCAAGAAGCTGCGCAATATCGGCCAGGACCTGGGCGGCGCGGTCAAGGGCTTCAAGGACGGCATGAAGGACGGCGAGGACAAGGGCGCCCAGCCGGGCGCGTCCAAGGAACTGCGCGATTCCACCACCATCGACGTCGACGCCAAAGAAAAGTCCCGCCAGCAATAAGCCGGCGGTGTGCCCTCCCTTCCACGCAAACCTCGCTGCGCGTGTCGTTGCGCGCCTGCGCTATTCCGCATGTTGTCCGCATGATGTGTCCGCATGATTGATCTCGGCATTTCCAAGCTGGCGCTGATCGGCGCCGTGGCACTGATCGTGATCGGTCCCGAACGGCTGCCCAAGGTCGCGCGCACGGTAGGCGCGCTGGTGGGCCGTGCGCAGCGCTACATCAACGACGTCAAGGCGGAAGTCAGCCGCGAGGTGGAACTGGAAGAACTGCGCAAGATGCGCACGGAATTCGAGGACGCCGCGCGCGATGTCGAGCGCACCATCCATAAGGAAGTCAGCGAGCAGACCCAGGCGCTCAACGAAGCGCTGGGCGGCGCCGAAACCGGCGCAGCCAGCGGCACCGGCGGCAGCAGCGACGCCGGTGGCGGCTTCGTGCCCAGCTGGGACGCGGCGCACAAGGCGCACAACGGGCGCAAGAGCTGGCGCGTCAAGCAGGGCGCGCGTCCGCTGTGGTTCAAGCGCCAGCACAATGTCCGCGTCTGGGTGCAGTCGGGCGCGGCGCGCGTCAAGCGGCACCGGCCGGCCAGCCGGCCCTCCCGTTCCTTCTTCGAATAAGCATGGCGCGCGGCGAACTCCTGCCGGCCGCCGTGGCCGCTGTCGTTGTGTCCGCCTTCCCACGCCGCCGCGTTGCGGTTTCATCGATCCACTTGCCAGCCCTCGCGGCTGAGCGGTTCACGCCATGAGCGACACCCGGTCCTCCGATCCCCAAGACCCGCAAGACGAGTCGCAGCAGGAAACCTTCATCTCCCACCTGATCGAGTTGCGCCAGCGACTGGTCAAGGCGGTGGCCGGCATCATCCTGGTGTTCGTCTCGCTGGTCTACTGGGCGCCCGTCATCTTCAACCTGTTCTCCGCGCCGCTGATGGAATCGCTGCCCAAGGGCGGCAAGATGATCGTCACGGACGTGACCGGCTCGTTCTTCGTGCCGATGAAGGTGACCTTGCTGGTGGCATTCCTGATCGCGCTGCCATGGGTGCTGTACCAGGTCTGGCAGTTTGTCGCGCCCGGCCTGTACCAGCATGAGAAGCGCCTGATCCTGCCGCTGGTATCGAGCAGTTATTTCCTGTTCTTGTGCGGCGTGGCGTTTGCGTATTTTCTGGTGTTCCCCACTGTGTTCCATTTCATGGCGCACTACAACGCGCCGCTGGGGGCGGAGATGTCCACCGACATCGACAAATACCTCAGCTTCGCCATGACCACGTTCCTGGCCTTCGGCATTACCTTCGAAGTGCCGGTGGTGGTGATCGTGCTGGTGCGGTTCGGCGTGGTCGAACTGGAAAAGCTCAAGCAGATCCGCCCCTATGTGATCGTCGGGGCCTTCATCATCGCCGCCATCGTCACGCCGCCGGACGTGCTGTCGCAACTGCTGCTGGCGGTTCCTCTCGTGGCCCTCTATGAACTTGGCCTGATCCTGGCCCGTTTCATCGGCCGCCCGGCAGCCGAGGAGGCCACTTCCGCAGAAACGCAGCCGGACGAATCGCGCTGAGGCAGGCTTTTTCGCAGGCTGTGTTGTTCGTTTGCACCAAAATGGGGATTTTTGCCCGCATTCCTGTTGCTCTCCGACAACAAAAACCGCCAGTAAGCATGGTTTACGCCGAAAAAGCCTTCTGACGGCCGGGGGGGCTGGCACATAATACGCAGCAGACGTGAATGTAAATGCGTCGCCCAAGCACTTGGGCAACCAAGATTTCCCAATCAGTTGACAAGGAAAGTGTCGATATGAAGATGAAACTGTTTGCTGCTGCCGTCGCCGCTCTGGCCGCTGGTGGCGCGTATGCCCAGTCGAGCGTGACCCTGTACGGCGTGGCTGACGTCGGCCTCGAATACGTCAGCAAGGCCAACGCTGCCGGCGACGATCTGTTCCGCATGTCGTCGGGTAACCAGTCCGGTTCGCGCTGGGGCCTGCGTGGCGTGGAAGACCTGGGTGGCGGTCTGAAGGGCGTGTTCGTCCTGGAAAGCGGCTTCGACCTGGATGACGGTCGTTCGGCCCAAGGCGGTCGTCTGTTCGGTCGTCAAGCCTACGTCGGTCTGCAAAGCAACTTCGGTTCGCTGCTGCTGGGCCGTCAACAGACCGCCTTCTACGACTTCGGTCTGATCTATGACCCGATGGCCATCTCGTCGCGCTACGGTATCCTGGCTCAGGACGCCGCTTTCGCTTCGCGCGCCGACAACACCGTCAAGTACATCGGCAAGTTCGGTGGCCTGACCGCTTCGGCCTTCTACAGCTTCAACAACAACGGCCAAGAAGTTGCCGGCGCCTTCCGCCGCGGCCAAGAGTACGGTGCCATGCTGAACTACGCAGCCGGCCCGTTCTCGGTTGGTGCTGCTTATGACGAAGTGCACGGCACGACCACCGGCACCGCCGCTGCTCCTGTCGACGCAAGCGGTCAGCGTATCCGCCGCGCCACCGTTGGTGCCAACTACGCCTTCGGTCCGGCCAAGGTCTACGCTGGCTACCGTTGGGCCAAGGCTGCTGACGGCGCCGCTCTGCCGGGCCAAGTGGCGACTGCCGCCAACCCGCTGGGCATCAACGGTACCTCCAACCTGTACTGGCTGGGTCTGGGCTACCAGCTGACCCCGGCGTTCTCGCTGTCGGGCGCTGCTTACTACCAAGACTTCCGCAAGACCGACGCCGATCCGTGGCAATTCGTCGTGACCGCCGACTACGCGCTGTCGAAGCGTACCGACGTGTACACCTCGCTGTCGTACGCTCTGAACGACAACGGTTCGCTGCTGGGCGTGAACGGCTTCAACACCGTCCAAGCTGGCAAGGACCAGTTCGGTGCTGTGGTCGGCCTGCGCCACAAGTTCTAATCTGACGCGGGCCTCCGCCCGCTGACGGTTGACTTGAAAAACGCCGGCATCCGCAAGGATGCCGGCGTTTTCTTTTGCGCAATCCAAGGCGAGGCAATCGATAGAATGGCTGGCGCCTTGTACTGCGTCCGCTTGCCGTCAGACCGTGCGAATTTCCATTGGGACGGGCCGGTCTGCATTTGCCCATTCAAACCACGCGGATAGTAGCGGCCCGGCAAGGCACGGTGGCAGACCCATTCAGACGGGCTGTCATCGCCAGGACAACTGGCGCTGTAAGGCAGGACGCTGCGGCTCTGCCGAAATCGGACGCAGGCCGATCCATCTCGCCGCTACCGCCCCGTCCCGGAATCGATGCGGGCATGAAAAAACCCGCCATCGCTGGCGGGTTTGCTGACTCCGGTAAAGGCGCGGCCCGGCTTATTCTTCCTCTTCGAACGGCAGCGAGCGGCGCGGCGGAGGTGGCCGCTTGCCGATGGTCACCGTCAGGTCCGTCGGCTTGCCGCGCCGGATCACGGTCATCTTGATGTCCACGCCTGGCTTGAGCTGCGCAATGGCATTGAGAAGCGCCGTGGTATCCGTGATCGACAAGCCATCTACCTTTGTCAGCACATCGCCTGGCCGTACGCCCGCCTTGTCGGCCGGACCGCCCTGGACCACGGCGGCAATCAGGGCGCCTTCCTTGGCATCGAGTCCGAACGATTCGGCAATCTCCGGCGTCATGTCCTGCGGCTCGACGCCGATCCAGCCGCGCGTCACGCTGCCGGTCGAGATAATCGACTCCATTACCTGCTTGGCCGTCGATACCGGAATGGCGAAGCCGATGCCCAGCGAGCCGCCCGAGCGCGAATAGATCGCCGTATTGATGCCCAGCAGGTTGCCCTGCGCGTCGACCAGCGCGCCGCCCGAGTTGCCGGGGTTGATCGCGGCATCGGTCTGGATGAAGTTCTCGAAGGTGTTGATACCCAGGTGGCTGCGGCCCAGCGCGGACACGATGCCCATGGTCACGGTCTGGCCCACGCCGAACGGGTTGCCGATGGCCAGCACCACATCGCCGACCTTCACGTTCTCGAGCCGGCCTAGCGTGATCGCGGGCAGATCCTTGAGCGTCACCTTCAGCACGGCCAGGTCGGTTTCCGGATCGGAGCCGACCACCTTGGCGTTGGCCTTGCGGCCATCGGTCAGCGCGATCTCGATCTCGTCGGCGCCGTCGACCACGTGGTGGTTGGTTAGAATGTAACCCTCGGCGCTGACAATGACGCCCGACCCCAGGCTGGAAACCGGCTCCTGCCGCTCCGGCAGGCGGTCGCCGAAGAAGAAGCGGAACCACGGATCCTCGGCCTGCGGGTTGGGCGAGCGCTTGTTGCCGTTCTTGCTGGTAAAGATATTGACCACCGCCGGCATGGCCAGCTGGGCGGCTTCGCTGTATGACCCTTCGGCCGCAGGACCGGACACGTTGGGCACGACCTCCTTGAGCGCCACGATGGGCGAGCCGGATTGGACCGCGACGCGCCCCCTCTGCAGCCATTCAGGCTTGAGCGTTGCCACGACGAACCAGACCGCCAGCACGACGGTGACAGCCTGGGCAAAGAACAGCCAAAAGCGCCGCAACATATTGGAGTTTTGAGCAGAAAATGAAAACAAAAGAGCTTGAATTGTACTTGAACGACCTGTTGGAAGTTTCCCGCTACAAGGACTATTGTCCCAATGGGCTGCAAGTGCAAGGTCGCTCGGAGATCACACACGTGGTGACCGGGGTGACGGCAAGCCTGGCGCTGGTCGATGCCGCGGTCGAGGCGGGCGCCGACGCCATCCTCGTGCACCACGGCTATTTCTGGAAAAACGAGGATGCGCGCGTGGTGGGGCAGAAGCATGCGCGCCTGAAGCGCCTGCTCGGCGCCGATATCAATCTGTTCGCCTACCACCTGCCGCTGGATAATCACCCGGAATTCGGCAATAACGCGCAACTTGGCCTGCAGCTCGGTTTCACGCCCACCGGCCGCTTCAGTGACGACCAGCTGGGCTGGACCGGCACGCTACCCGCGCCGATGCCGCTTGCCGCGCTGGCTGCGCATGTCGGCGGCGTGCTCGGGCGGGAACCGCTGGCGATCGGCGCGCCGGAGCAGATGATCCGCACCGTTGGCTGGTGCACGGGTGGGGCGCAAGGGTATTTCGATGCCGCGGTGGCCGCCGGCGTCGACGCCTATCTGAGCGGCGAAGTCTCGGAGCAGACCACGCACCTGGCGCGCGAGAGCGGCGTGGCGTATCTGGCGGCGGGCCATCACGCGACCGAGCGCTATGGCATCCGCTCGCTGGGCCAGCATGTGGCCGAGCGCTTCGGCCTGCGCCATACCTTTATCGATATTCCGAATCCGGTCTGATCTGACAAAAAACAAAACGGCCCCAGCGGGGCCGTTTTATCGTTCTGGCTTCGAAATCAGCGGGCCTTCAGGCTGTCACGGATTTCACGCAGCAGCGCCACTTCCTCGGGCGGGGCGGCGGGCGGCGGCGCCGGTTCTGCCGCGCGCATCCGGTTGAAGGCGCGCACCATCAGGAAGATGATGAAGGCCAGGATGATGAAGTTGACAACAATGGTCAGGAAATTGCCATAGGCAAACACCGGTACGCCGGCCTTCTTCAGGGCATCGAGCGTGAGCGGGGTCCCGGGAGGGGGATCGGCCAGAACAATGAACATGCTGGAGAAATCCAGCTTGCCCACCACACGTCCTACCAACGGCATGATCAGGTCGTTGACCACCGAATCCACGATCTTGCCGAACGCCGCGCCAATGATCACACCGACAGCCAGGTCGATGACGTTGCCGCGTACGGCGAAGGTTCTGAATTCCGAGATCATGCCCATGGGGGGTTCTCCTTCTTGTGGCGATGGGTGAACGGTTTCAAGCTGGAAGCCTGCCGCATCACTCACCGGAAATCAAGCGTGCAGGCGGATTTCCGGGATGCATGTCCGATAATCGCGCGAGGCCGTGGCATTTTCTGCCTATCTAGTGCGCAGGTGTCTAAGGTACACTTTATGGTTGACGCAAAATCTAAATTGACTTCCCCTGGGGTTTGGAATGAGTGACCAGCAAGACGTGAAGAGCGTGGATAAAGGTCGCCGCAATTGGTTGATCGCGACATCCGTCGCTGGCGGCGTCGGAGGCGTGGCGGTAGCGGTTCCTTTCGTCAGTACCTTTGCACCATCGGAGAAGGCCAAGGCCGCGGGTGCCCCAGTCGAGGCGGATATCGGCGCCCTGAAGCCGGGCGAGATGATGACCGTCGAGTGGCGCGGCAAACCGGTCTGGATCATGCGGCGCACGGAGGAGCAACTGGCGTCGCTGAAGAAGACGGACGGCGAAGTGGCCGATCCCAATTCCGATATCCCGTTCACCATGCAGACGCCCGAGTACTGCAAGAACGAAACCCGTTCGCGTCCGGAGCACAAGGACGTGCTGGTGGTAGTGGGCATCTGTTCCCATCTCGGCTGTTCCCCCTCGGGCCCCTTCGCCCCCGGTGCCAATCCTCAGCTCGGCACTGATCCCGGTTTCCTCTGCCCCTGCCATGGATCCACCTTCGATCTGGCCGGGCGCGTCTTCAAGAACAAGCCGGCTCCGCAGAATCTCGATGTTCCCCCCTACCAGTTCCTGTCCGAAAGCAAGATCGTGATCGGCAAGGACGAGAAAGGAGAAGCCTGATCATGGCGGCCGAAAAACAAGTCAAGACGACCGGCCTGCTGGGCTGGATCGACGCCCGCTTTCCCGCGACCCAATTGTGGGAAGACCACCTGTCCCGCTACTACGCGCCGAAGAACTTCAACTTCTGGTATTTCTTCGGTTCGCTGGCGCTGCTGGTGCTGGTGATCCAGATCGTCACGGGCATCTTCCTGGTGATGAACTACAAGCCGGACGGCACGCTTAACGCCGCCGGCATTCCCGTGGCCTTTGCCAGCGTGGAATACATCATGCGCGAAGTGCCGTGGGGCTGGCTGGTGCGCTACATGCATTCGACCGGCGCCTCGGCGTTCTTCGTCGTGGTCTACCTGCATATGTTCCGCGGGCTGCTGTACGGTTCGTACCGCAAGCCGCGCGAGCTGGTCTGGATCTTCGGCTGCCTGATCTTCCTGTGCCTGATGGCCGAAGCCTTCATGGGCTACCTGCTGCCGTGGGGCCAGATGTCGTACTGGGGCGCCCAGGTGATCGTGAACCTGTTCTCGGCCATTCCGGTGATTGGCCAGGACCTGTCGCTGTTCATTCGCGGTGACTACGTGGTCAGCGACGCGACCCTGAACCGCTTCTTCTCGTTCCACGTCATCGCCGTGCCGCTGGTGCTGCTGGGCCTGGTGATCGCGCACATCATCGCGCTGCACGAAGTGGGCTCGAACAACCCGGACGGCGTCGAGATCAAGGCCAAGAAGGACGAAAACGGCATCCCGCTGGACGGCATCCCGTTCCACCCGTACTACTCGGTGCATGACCTGCTCGGCGTGGGCGGCTTCCTGATCCTGTTCTCGGCGGTGATCTTCTTCTTCCCCGAGGTGGGCGGCTATTTCCTGGAAGCCAACAACTTCTTCCCGGCCGACCCGCTGAAGACTCCGCCGCATATCGCGCCGGTCTGGTACTTCACGCCGTTCTACTCGATGCTGCGCGCCACCACGTCGAACTTCCTGCCGATCCTGTGGGTGTTCTTCGCGCTGCTGCTCGGCATGGTGTTCCTGCGCAGCAAGGATGCGCGCGTGAAGATCGGTGCCATCGCCATCGCGGTGATCCTGGCCGTGGGCTTCTACTTCATCGACGCCAAGTTCTGGGGCGTGCTGGTGATGGGCGGCTCGGTGGTGATCCTGTTCTTCCTGCCGTGGCTCGACTGCTCGCCGGTCAAGTCCATCCGCTATCGTCCCGCTTTCCACAAGACCATCCTGATCGTCTTCGTGGTGGTGTTCCTGGTGCTCGGCTATCTCGGCGTGCAACCGCCGTCGCCGGTTGGTGAGAAGGTGTCGCAGCTCGGTACGCTGCTGTACTTCGCCTTCTTCCTGACCATGCCGCTGTGGAGCCGTGTCGGCGAGTTCAAGCCGGTCCCGGAGCGTGTCACGTTCCACCCGCACTGAGCGAAGCGAACCCCGACAAGAGCACAAGGACACAAGATGAAAAAGCTGCTTTCGATCCTCGCGCTGGCCGGCGCCTGCATTGCCGGCGCGCCCGCCATGGCATCCGAGGGGGGCTTCCCCCTCGAGCCGGCGCCGGTGAACACCGCCGACCTGTCGTCGCTGCAGCGCGGCGCCAAGGTGTTCGTCAACTACTGCCTGAACTGCCACGGCGCATCGATGATGCGCTACAACCGGCTCAAGGACATCGGCCTGACCGACGACCAGATCCGCGAGAACCTGCTGTTCACCGCGGACAAGGTGGGCGAAACCATGAACATCGCCATGCAGCCGAAGGAGGCCAAGGCCTTCTTCGGCGCGCAGCCGCCGGACCTGTCGGTGATCGCGCGCGCCCGTGGCGACGACTGGCTCTACACCTACCTGCGCACGTTCTACCGCGACGACAGCCGCGCCACCGGCTGGAACAACCTGGTGTTCCCGAGCGTCGGCATGCCGCACGTGCTGTGGGAACTGCAGGGCCAGCGCGCCGCCAAGTTCACTGAAGTGGAAGAGCATGGCGAGAAGGTGCACAAGTTCGCCGGCTTCGAGCAACTGAGCCCGGGCAAGCTGAGCAAGGTCGAGTATGACCAGATGACCGCCGACCTCGTCAGCTTCCTCGACTGGATGGCCGAGCCCGCGCAGAACCACCGCAAGCGCCTGGGCGTGTGGGTGCTGCTGTTCCTGGGCGTGTTCACCGTGTTCGCCTGGCGCCTGAACGCGGCGTACTGGAAAGACGTGAAGTAAACCGTGGCAGGGCCTGATCGGGCCCTGACCCAGAAAGCCAGGGGCGGTCGCTGCGAAAAAGGCAGCGCCGCCCCTGGCTTTTTTCAGGCGATAGTCATAAAAAGCGCCGCATTTGCCACTTATTTGCTTTTCGGTAGCCGACTTTGGCAGAATGGCAGACCTTACTGTCCGACCCAGCTCCGGCTAAGCCCAAGGAATCCAACCATGATGGTGTTGTATTCGGGTACGACTTGCCCGTTTTCCCAACGTTGCCGCCTCGTCCTGTTCGAAAAAGGCATGGATTTTGAAATCCGCGACGTCGACCTGTTCAACAAGCCCGAAGATATTTCGGTGATGAACCCGTACGGCCAGGTGCCCATCCTGGTCGAGCGCGACCTCATCCTGTATGAGTCGAACATCATCAACGAATATATCGACGAGCGCTTCCCCCACCCGCAGCTGATGCCGGCCGACCCGGTGCAGCGCGCCCGCGCCCGCCTGTTCCTGTTCAACTTCGAAAAGGAACTGTTCACCCACGTCTACACGCTGGAGAACGAAAAGGGCAAGGCCGCGGAAAAGAACCACGAACGCGCCCGCGCCGCGATTCGCGACCGGCTGACGCAGCTGGCGCCGATCTTCGTCAAGAACAAGTACATGCTGGGCGAAGAGTTCTCGATGCTCGACGTCGCCATCGCGCCGCTGCTGTGGCGCCTGGACCACTACGGCATCGAGCTGTCGAAGAACGCCGCGCCGCTGCTGAAGTATGCTGAACGCATTTTCAGCCGTCCCGCGTACATCGAAGCGCTGACCCCGTCCGAAAAGGTGATGCGCCGCTAACCGGCACCGGCCCGACGGCAACCGCCCTCGGGCCATTGCCGGCGCCATTGGAAGCACAATGCCTGAAACCTCCACCAAGCCCTACCTGATCCGCGCCATCTACGAATGGTGCACGGACAACGGCTTCACGCCGTACATCGCCGTCTTCGTCGACGCCAACACCAACGTGCCGCGCGAGTTCGTCAAGAACAACGAAATCGTGCTGAACGTCAGCTTCGACGCCACCAGCGGCCTGGACATGGGCAACGAGTGGATCACCTTCAGCGCACGCTTCGGCGGTGTCTCGCGCAAGATCGACGTGCCGGTCGAGAACGTGCTGGCGATTTACGCCCGCGAGAACGGGCAAGGCATGGCCTTCCCGGTCGAACGCAGCGTGCCGGAAACCCAGGCCGCCACCGAGCGTGAAAACAACCCGCCGCCCAAGCTCGCCCCGGTCGAAGCCGAAACCCCGGCAACCACCAGCGACCCCGGCCCCGGCGACGACGACACGCCGCCCCCGGTGCCCCGCATCGGCGGCAAGAAGCCCGCACTGAAAGTGGTGAAGTAAGCCATCCCAAAGCCGACCGCAATGCAGTAGAATCGCGGTCTGCATCCATATGCCGGCTTAGCTCATCAGGTAGAGCAGTTGATTTGTAATCATCAGGTGGCGGGTTCGAGTCCTGCAGCCGGCACCAGAATTGAAAGACGGGCTACGCATTGCGTAGCCCGTTTTGTTTTGGCGGTGTCCGAGGCGTTGTCACAGCGGTAGCCGGCCACACTGGGCGTCGACGTCTTATTTCCGTCGTTTCACGCCGCCATCCCGTCGATTCCCGGCACTCGCATATCAGCCCCCGTGGGCCAGTGGTAACCTGCGCCCAATCGCCGCCCCAACCACCCACCCGTGCCTTTCCCCCACTCCCGCCTCTGGCGCGCCGCCCCCGAGCAACGTGCCTATGAAGAAGCCCGCCACCGCGTGCGCGCGTTGCGCTTCTTCTATCTGCACGCCATGGTCTATGTGGTGGTGAACGCGATGCTGATCGGCTTCCATCTGATGGGATCGTCGCATCGGCCCTGGGCCGGTGGTCCGCTGATGGGGTGGGGGATCGGCCTGGCAGTGCACGGGATCATGACCTGGGGACGTGTGGGCCTGCTGGGGCGGCGGTGGGAAGAGCGCAAGATTGCCGAATACATGGCGCAGGAACAGGTGCGCACGCTGTCGACGGAGAAGCAGCTGGTCGAGGCGCGCATGAAGCTGCTGCAGGCGCAGATCGAGCCGCACTTCCTGTTCAACACGCTGGCCAACGTGGTCAGCCTGATCGAGCCCGCGCCGCAGAAGGCGACGATGATGCTGGAGCATTTCATCGCCTACCTGCGCGTGTCGCTTGCCGCCAGCCGCGCGACGCAGGGCACGGTGGCGCAGGAGGCGAAGCTGCTGCGCGACTACCTGGCGCTGATCCGCATTCGCATGGGTGAGCGGCTGCATTACACGGTCGATGTCGACCCGCAACTCGAACCGATGCCGCTGGCGCCGATGTTGCTGCAGCCGGTGGTCGAGAATGCGATCAAGCATGGCCTGGAGCCGAAGATCGAAGGCGGGCGGCTGCTGGTCCGGCTGGAGCGGCGCGGCGCGCGCATGCTGGCGACGATCGAGGACGATGGCATGGGTTTTCGGCCATCGGCTGGTGCAGGCGTTGGGCTGTCTAACCTGCGCGAACGGCTGGCGGTGCTGTATGACGGCGACGCCCACGTCAGGATCGAAGAGCGCTCGCCCGGCACTGCCGTACTGATCGATCTCCCGCTGCCGACTGCATCCTGAACCGGAGACGCCCGATGACGCCAACCGCCCTGATCGCCGATGACGAAGAGCACCTGCGTGCATACCTGCGTGGCAAGCTGCAGCGCCTGTGGCCGGAGTTGCAGATCGTTGCCGAGGCGACCAACGGCATCGAGGCCGCAGACGCCATTGCGCGGTTGTCGCCGAGCGTTGCCTTCCTGGATATCAAGATGCCCGGCCTGTCCGGGCTGGAAGTGGCGCAGGGCATCGAAACCGATACGCGGCTGGTGTTCGTCACGGCCTATGACGAATTTGCGCTCGATGCGTTCGAGCGCGCCGCGGTGGACTACCTGGTCAAGCCGGTCAGCGAGGAACGGCTTGGCCGCACCATCGAGCGCTTGCGCAAGGCGTTGCAGGAGGCGGCGCCCCTGCCCGAACTGGCGCAGCTGCTGAACCAGCTGACCCGCGCCCAGCCGCGCGCGGAAGGTGGCGGGCAGTTGCGATGGATCCGGGCCAGCCGCGGCAATACCACCAGCCACGTGCCGATCCAGGAGGTGATGTACTTCCAGAGCGACGACAAGTATGTGGTGGTCCATACCCGGGATGGCGAGCACCTGATCCGCACGCCGCTGGCGGAACTGATGGCCGCCCTGGACCCGGAGGTGTTCTGGCAGATCCACCGCTCGTCCATCGTCAATATGGAATACGTGGCCGGCACGCGGCGCGACGAGTCAGGCCGGCTCTTTGTCAGGATGCGCGGCAGCGATGCCGAACTGCCGGTGTCGCGCGCCTACATGCATCGGTTCCGGCAGATGTAAGCCGGCCGGTGTCATTGGGCGCCGGCCACAGGGCCGGCTAGTGCCGATCCATGAATTCCTGGATCTTGCGCTGTTCCCAGTCCCGGCCGCGGCGCGACAGCCGGCTCCAGACCAGCAAGCCGTGCAAGGCCAGCCCCAGGCCCCAGGCCAGCGTGGTGGTCAGCGGCCAGGGCCAGCTGGTGGTGGCGTAATGCGACCACGGCGGCGACGGGAAGTAGAAGAAGCGGAACCACAGCCACGCATTGACCACGGCGTAGACCAGCAGGTGGATATACCAGCCGCGCAGGGCGCGCACCATGCGGCGCGCGCGCCAGTAGGCCATGGCGTTGGGATCGTTGGGCGGGAAAGCGTGGTGCATGGGATACCCCGTTATCAGTAAGGTTGGCATGCGACAGGTATAGGCCACTACCCGGCGTCGCTCCAGGCCCATGGGCCGAATCGACGAATTTCGTTCGTCATTGGTTACGCGCACCGCGTGAATGTCGGCCGCTTTGCCCCTGCCTTAGCCTGATTTCCTGCGCCCGCATCACGCGGCGCCCGTTGCCGGGAATACCCGCATAGGAAAAGCCGAAGCGTCGCTCATAATCATGATAATTATGATCATAAATAGTCAGCCATGAGTTCCAAGCCTGCGCCACAGATAGAGGGCAGCAAACGCGTGAAGCGTTCGGACCAGGTGGTCAGCGATATCAAGCGCTGGATCGTGCAGACGCACCAGAAGGTCGGAAACAAGCTGCCGCAGGAAGCGGCCCTGATCGAACAGATGGGCGTGGCGCGCGGCACGGTGCGCGAGGCGCTTGCCTCGTTGCAGGCGCAGGGGCTGGTTAAGGTCAGTACGGGGCCGAACGGCGGCGCCACGCTGACGCAGCCGCCGTATGAGCGATGCCTGGAGGCGGTCTCCAACTTCCTGTACTTCCAGTCCGTAGACATTGTCACGCTCTACGCGCTGCGCCGCGCGGTGGAACCGGAACTGGCCGCCAATGCCGCCTTGCGCCTGACCGATGCCGACATCGACGATCTTGAAGCCCTGGTCGGATTGAGCCACCCGGAACATGGCGGCAGCGCGGACTGGAACGAGCGGCGCGAGGCCGACCCGCTGTTTCACGATCGCCTCGCCGACGCCTGCAGCAGTCCGATGCTGGCGCTGTTCTGCCGCCTGCTCAATGACATCATCCGCCGTGTCATCGTGGTACGAAACGCGCAAGACGATTTCAGCGACTTCGATGAAGAGATCTTCCACAGCCACAGCGCGCTGATCGAAGCCTTCCGGTCGCGCGACCCGGAACGTGCGCGTGCCCTGATGCAAGAGCACATGGCGCATGCGGAAGCGCTGGCCCTGGAAGCCGAATCCCGGGTGGATCGCGGAAGCTTGCTGATGAGCCCGGGCGACTGATTCCCTGACGCGCCAGCGTCCCCCCTTTTTCTGCACACCCAACCGCCAGCGTCGCAGCCGACACGGCGGGTGGGATTCCTATCGCCTGAATCCTGGGAGCCCTGACGTGAAACCTGTTGAACCGCTTTGGCGCTGGAGCGCTGTCGATATTGCCGATGCCGTGCGGCGGCGCGAGATTTCCTGCCGCGAGGTCACGTCCAGCGTGCTGGAGCGCATCGAAGCCCTTAATCCGAGACTCAACGCACTGCCGGAGGTGCTGGCGCACGAGGCGCTGGCCAGTGCCGATGCCGCCGACCGAAAGGTTGCCGAGGGCGCCGAGCTGGGGCCGCTCCACGGCGTGCCAGTCACGATCAAGATCAATGTCGACCAGGCCGGCCATGCCACCACCAATGGCGTGATTCCGCTGAAGCACAACATCGCGCACGAGGACGCGCCCGTGGTGGCGCACTGGCGCAGTGCCGGGGCCATCATCGTCGGGCGCAGCAATACGGCAACCTATTCATCGCGGTGGTTTACGGAAAACGGCCTGCATGGGCGCACGCTCAACCCGTGGAATGCGGATATCACCCCCGGTGGCTCCAGCGGCGGCGCCGCGTCTGCCGTCGCTGCCGGCATGGGGGCGCTGGCGCATGGCAATGACATCGGTGGCTCGATTCGCTATCCGGCTTATGCCTGCGGCGTGCTCGGCCTGCGGCCAACGGCAGGGCGGGTGCCGGCGTACAACCCGTCGGCCACCGCCGAGCGCAGCATCACGCCACAACTGATGTCCGTGCAGGGCCCGCTTGCGCGCAGCATTGCCGACCTGCGGCTTGGCTACCACGCCATGGCCCGATACGACGCGCGCGACCCCGCCTGGGTGCCGGTGCCGCTGGAACTGCCGCTGCCACAGGGGCCGATCCGCGTGGCGTTGTTCAGCCGCTGTCCGGGCATTCCCATCGATCCCGCGGTCAGCGCAGCGCTGGACCGTGCCGCGCACGGGCTGCAGCAAGCGGGCTACGCCGTCGAGGAAGCCTGCCTGCCCGACTTCCTGGAAGCGGCGGCGCTGTGGCGCACGCTTACGGTCGACGACAGCCGCCGCAACATCATCGCAGGTGTGGACCAGCATGGCGACGAAGCGATGCGGCAAAGCCAGCGCAACATGCTGGACGGGATGCAGGAAACCGATCGCGATGGCTTTCTCGATGCGCTGGCACGGCGCCAGGCGATCGCCCGCAACTGGTCGCTGTTCATGCAAACGTATCCGCTGGTGCTGATGCCGGTGTCGTGGCAGCGCCCCAGCGTGCAGGACGCGGATATCCGCTCTCGCGAAGAAAACCGGGCCTTGCTCGACGCCCAGAGCCCACTGCTGGCAACGGCGTTGCTGGGCATGCCGGGACTGTCCGTGCCGACAGGCATGGCCGGTGGCGTGCCCGTCGGCGTGCAGCTGATGGCATGGCGCTTCCGGGAGGACCTGTTGCTGCGCGCCGGCGAGATAGTTGAAGACGCGGCGCGCTTTACCCCTTTCACCCACGTGCAACCCGGCATCTAGACTCAGGAGCTTGCCATGAACGATCGCAGTCATGCTTACGCCCCACAGCTTTCGCGCCGCGCCATGCTGGCGGCCACCGCCGCAGCATTCTGCACCGGTGGCTTGCTCTCCCGGGCCGCATGGGGGCAGACCGTATCGCGCCTCATCGTGCCGTTTCCGCCGGGCGGGCCGGCCGACTACATGGGCCGCCTGCTGTCCGAGAAGCTGAAAGACGCCATGGGCCGTACGGTCATCGTTGAAAACCGCCCCGGTGCCGGCACGCGCGTGGCCGCGGAATTCCTGAAGAACGCGCCCGCCGACGGCAACACGGTTCTGCTCGCACCGGTCGATCCGATGTTCATCGGGCCGCTGATCTACAGCAATATACGTTTCAACCCCGCCACCGATTTCACGGCGATCACCGATGTGACCGGCGTCCAGTTCGGCATAGCGGTCAGCGCCAGCTCACCGATCAGGACGCTGGCGGACTTCATCAACGCCGCCCGGGCCAGACCGGCCGAGTATGCGATCGGCATCAGCACGGTTGGCACGCTGCTGCACTTCCTGGCGGTGGAGTTTGTCAGCCAGTCCCGCACCGGCAGCACGCTGGTGCCATATCGCGGTGGCGCGGCGATGGCGACGGAAATGATGGGCAACCAGATCGCGGCAGGCATGGACGCCATCACCACCTTTACCGAACTGCATCGCGGCGGCAAGCTGCGCGTGCTGGCCGTGGCAGGCGAAAAGCGTGCCGATGCCTTGCCCGATGTGCCGACCTTTGCGGAATCCGGCTTTCCCAACCTCGTGACCTCGTCGCGCTACCTGCTCTATGTCCGCGCCGGCACGCCGCCCGAGGTGGCGACGCAGTGGTATCAGGCCGTGCGCAAGGTCCTAGCCATGCCGGACGTGCGCGACAAGCTGGCGCGCGCCGGCTATGACATCCTGCCCGGCGGCACCACGGAAGAAGTCGCCAGGTATGCCGGCGCACTCTCCGCACGCTGGACGCCGGTGATCAAGGCGTCGGGCTTCAAGGGGGATTGATCGGCGCGCACGGGTGCATGTGGCAGGCAGCAGGCGCAGCCGCTCAGGTAGCCACTCAGGCAGCCGCTCAGGCAGCCGGGCTGGCTGCCCGGTCTTGCCCTGACAGCGCACGCCGGACCGCTTGCCCCCGCGGCAGCGGTGCCACGGCGCCGTAGCCCGTGGTGGCCAGCGCCGCCGCCACGCCGGCCCATCGCGCGGCGGACACCGGGTCATCGCCGGCAACCAGACGCGCCAGATAGGTCCCGTCGAAGCAATCGCCTGCACCGGTGGTATCGACCGCGTCGACGCGGTACGGCGCCACGACGGTCAGCTGCACGCCGTCGGATACCAGGCAGCCCTGTTTGCCCAGCTTTAACACCACCTGCCGTGCGCCCATGCGGTGGCACCACGCCACGATGCCGGCGGGATCGTCGATGCCCGCAAGCAGACGCACGTCGTCAAGGCTTGGCAGGAACAGGTCGCACAGGGGAAGAGTGGCGACGATTACTTCCCGGGCGCGCTCCAGGGGCCAGAGCGCCAGGCGCAGGTTGGGATCGTAGGACACCTTGGTGCCAGCCTGGCGCGCAATGCGGACGGCCTCGCGCACGGTACGCGCGGCGGAGTTGCTGATCGCCTGGCTGATTCCCGAGACATGGAACCACGTGGCCCTTTCAATCATTGCGACCGGCAGGTCCGAGGGCTGCAGCCGGCTAGCGGCGGAACCCGCGCGCCGATAGGTGAAGGCGTGGCCCTCCGGCCCGTGATGGACGAAGTAGAGGCCGGTAGGTGCCGAAGCGTCGATGACGACGCCGCTGGTGTCGACGCGCTCGGTGCGCAACAGGTACAGGCACATGCGGCCGAATTCATCGTCGCCCAGCCTGGTCAGGTAGGCGCACCGCGCCCCCTGGCGTGCCGCGGCGATGATGGCGTTGGAGGTATCGCCGCCAAAGCCCTGCACATAGGTGCGCGAATCGCGCGGGCCGGCGTGGTTGAACTCCACCATGGGCTCGCCGAGCGCGACGATGTCGAAGGTCGCCCGCATCTCAGGCGTCCTCGCCCAGGTCGAGCAGCACCTTGCAGCAGGCGCGCGGGTGGCTTTCGGCGAGGTCGAAGGCGCCGGCCACGTCGCGGAAGTTGATCTGGTGCGTGACGATCCGGCCCGGGTCCACCAGCCCGCGCGTGATCCAGTCGATCACGGTGGGAAACATCGCGCAGTTCAGGCGCGAGGCGTACAAGGTAAGTTCCTTGCTGGTCAGCGCCTGCTGCGGCACGGCCGACGGCGTGGCGGAAAACCCAAGCACGCCGATGCGGCCTGCCGGCGCGGCCAGGGCCACGGCTTCCTCGAGGATGGCGGGATGGCAGACCGCGTCGTAGATCAGTGTCGGCCCCCCCGCCACGCCGCGCCGTTCGAGGGCGCGGGCCAGCGGCTCGCGCGCGGTGTTGATGATCTCGTCCTCTTCCGCGCCGCAGCCGCGCGCCAGGGCCAGCCGTTCATCGACATGGTCGGTGATGAAGGTGCGGACGCCATACACGCGCTTCAACACCTGCAGCAGGTTAAGGCCGACCGGTCCCGCACCGTAGATCAACGCCACATCGCAGGGCAGCACGCCGGTGCGATGGGTGGCGTTGGCCGCCACGGCAAACGGCTCGATCACCGCGGCACTGGCGGTGGGCATGCTGTCGGGCACCGTGTAGGCGTTACGTGCCGGCACGCATACGAATTGGCTGAAGCCGCCATCGCGGTGCACGCCGATCACCTGGAGCCGCTGGCAGACATTGTGCCGGCCGATGCGGCAGGCATGGCACTGGCCGCAACTGATCACCGGATCCACCACCACCCGCTCGCCGATGCGGTTGTTGCCGACGCCAGCGCCGACCGCATCGATATGGCCGGCGAACTCATGACCGATCACGCGCGGATACGTCGCGAACGGATTCTTGCCATGGAAGATGTGCAGGTCCGAACCGCAGATGCCGGCGAGGCGGACGCGCACGCGCACCTCGCCTTCGGCAGGGCATGGGTTGGGCCGCTCGCGCACGGCCATGCGATGCGGTTGCTCGACGACGATGCTCAACATGCTTGCTCCTTGTTCCGGTCAACTGATGCGGCGGCTACCAGTTCCACATCGCACCGTCGCGCAGCCGCGCCACCGGCAGGTAGGCGCGCTCGTATGGATAGCGGGCCGCCAGCGCCTCGTCGATATCGACGCCAAGGCCGGGCACGTCGTCCATCACCAGGTAGCCGTCCTCCAGCCGATAGTTGTGCGGAAACACCTCGTCGATCAGCGCGCCGTGCGGCATCAGTTCCTGGATGCCGAAGTTCGGCGCCCACAGCCCGAAGTTGACTGCCGCCGCCATGCATACCGGCGACAGGTCGGTGGCGCCGTGGAAGCCGGTGCGCACCTGGTGGATTGCGGCGAAGTCCGCGATGCGGCGCACATGCGTGATGCCGCCGGCGTGGACGATGGTGGCGCGGATGTAGTCGATCAGCTGATGGCTGATCAGCTCCTTGCAGTCCCACAGGGAATTGAAGATCTCGCCGGCCGCGAGCGGCGTGGTGGTGTGCTGGCGGATCAGCCGGAATGCCTCCTGGTTCTCCGCTGGCGTTGGATCTTCCAGCCAGAACAGGGTGAAGGGCTCCAGCGCCTTGCCGAGGCTGGCCGCTTCGATCGGTGTCAGCCGGTGGTGCGCATCGTGCAGCAGATGCGGGCCGAAGCCGACGGCCTCCCGCACCTTGCGGAACAGTTCGGGGGTGTGGCGCAGGTACAGCACCGTGTCCCAGGGCTCCTCCGGCGGCAGGCCCTTCTGCGCAGGTTCATAGTGGCCGGGTTGGGTGCCGACCCCATACACCTTGGACAAGCCCGGCACGCCCGACTGCACGCGAATCGCCTTGTAGCCCTGTTCGATATGGCGGTGCACCGCGTCGATAGCCTCGGCGTGGTCGCGCCCGGTGGCGTGACCGTACACCATCAAGCCATGGCGGCTGCGCCCGCCCAGCAACTGGTACACCGGCATGCCGGCCAGCTTGCCCAGGATGTCCCACAGCGCCATGTCGATGGCCGCGATGGCGGTCATCGTGACCGGACCACGCCGCCAGTAAGCGCCGCGGTAGAGGTATTGCCAGAGGTCCTCGATCCTGCGCGGATCGCGGCCTATCAGGCACGGAATCACATGCTCGTCCAGGTACGCCTGTACTGCCAGCTCGCGGCCGTTGAGCGTGGCGTCGCCCAGGCCGTACACGCCTGCATCGGTCACCACCTTGACCGTCACGAAGTTGCGCCCCGGGCAGGTGACGATGGTCTTTATCTGTTCGATCTTCAAAGGGTGTCTCCGGCCGGATCGTCGTTGTCTTAGCCCGATGGCGCCGCCTGTTTGCGGAACGCCAGCATCGGTGTGGATGCGGCCAGAGTACTGCGGGCCGAATGCGGCGGAGTACGGCCGATTCCGCAATCAAATGCAGCCTTTGCCGTAGTGAATGGCGAAAGCACCGCACGTTGGACACCACGGCTGCGTGCAAACTTCCTCGCATCGAAGACAACGCCGGATGCACGCACGATGCTGCTGACAACTGACTTGCCGAGGTACCGCCGATGAGGCTCACGCAACGCAACTGTTGCCGCGCCAACCCTGAAGTGCAACAGCCCGGCTACGATCGCAGCCGCTTGTCGCGCGGCGTGCTGCATGTGGGACTCGGTGCGTTCCATCGCGCGCACCAGGCGCTGTACACCGAGGCCGCGATCCGCGCCGGGGACCGCCGCTGGGGCATTGTCGGCGTCAGCCTGCGCGAGCCCCGCACACCGCGCACGCTGGCGGCACAGGACTTCCTGTATTCGGTGACCGAGTGCGAAGGCGCGGCGGCCACGACGCGCATCGTCGGCGCCGTGGTGCAGGCGTGGTATGCCCCGCATGCCCAGGAGGAGGTGCTCGGCGCGCTGGCTGATCCCGGCATCGCCGTGGTGACCTGCACCGTGACAGAGAAGGGCTACTGCCAGCATCCGTCCAGCGCCGACCTTGACACGCAACACCCCGATATTCGACACGACCTGGCGCATCCCGACGCGCCCAGAAGCACGCTCGGCGTACTGGCTGCCGGACTGCGCCGTCGGCCCGCCGGGGCGCCGCTGAGCATCGTCTGCTGCGACAACATGCCAACCAACGGCGACACGCTGCGCAAGCTGCTGGCGCAGTACGCAGCGCTGACGCAGCCCGCGCTGGCCCGCCGCGTGCGCGACGACGTGGCGTTCCCCAACACCATGGTGGACCGCATCGTCCCCGCCGCCACGCCGGCATCGCGCCGCGACGCGCAGCGCCGCCTGGGTTTGCGCGACGAGGCCGCGATCGTCTGCGAAGCCTTCACGCAGTGGGTGATCGAGGACCGCTTCGCCGGGCCCAGGCCGGCATGGGAGGCGGGCGGCGCGCTGATGACCGGCGATGTCCGGCCGTTCCAGGCGATGAAGCTGCAGTTGCTCAACGGCACGCATTCCGCCATCGCCTATGCCGGGCAACTGCGCGGGTTGCCGACCGTTGCCGAGGCCGTGGACGATCCGCTGGTGGGCGCCTTCGCCCGCGGTGTGATGGCTGACCTGCGCGCCACCGTACAAGCGCCGCCCGGGTATGACGTCGCTGCTTACAGCGAGGCCTTGCTGCAGCGCTTTCGCAATGCCGCACTCGACCATCGCACCGCGCAGATTGCGGCCGACGGCACGCAGAAGGTGCCGATGCGCTGGCTGCCCGCCTTGCGCGCCAGCGCCGGGACCGAGCGGCCGTGGCTGGAACGCGCGCTCTCCGCCTGGCTGCATTGCCTGCGCAGTGGACGCAGCGATAGCGGCCAGGCGCTTGCATTCGACGACCCGGGTGCGCCTGCGCTGGCAGCGTGCCTGCGGGGCGCGCACAGCGATGCCGACGCCGTTGGCAGGGCGCTCGCGCACACGCCAGTATTTGGCAGCGAGCCGTGGCCGGCGCCGCTTGCGGACCGCCTGGCCTCGCATCTGTCGGTTCTGCGCCTTGGCGGCGCCGCCGCACTGCTGTCGTCCTGAACCATCCCCACCCGACAACAAGGAGACCACCGCACCATGGCTGTTCCGCTAACCCGCCGCCGCTTTGGCGCGCTTGCCGTCGGCACGCTGGCAATGACACTGCCGGCCGCACATGTACTGGCGCAGGCCGCTTCCATCCGCCTCAAGTACGGCACCGCCTTTCCCGCCGACCATCCGGGCACGCTGCGGATCCAGCAGGCGGCGGTGGCGATCCGCCAGGACACCGGCGGCAAGGTCGACCTGCAGGTCTATCCCAACAGCCAGCTGGGCAGCGAGCCCGACATGATCGCGCAGGTGCGAACCGGTGCCATGGATTTCATGTCGACGGCCGGCACCAACCTGCAGACCCTGGTGCCGACCGCCGGCATCAACGGCGTGGCCTTTGCCTTCAAGGACTACGCCACGGTCTGGGCGGCGATGGACGGCGACGTCGGTGCCTATGTGCGTGCTGCCCTGGGCAAGGTGAATCTGCACGTCTTCGACAAATGCCTGGACAACGGTTATCGCAACATCACCTCGGCAAGCCGGCCGATCAACTCGCCGGCGGACCTGAAGGGCTTCAAGGTGCGCGTGCCGGGCATCCCGCTGTGGATTTCGATGTTCAAGGCACTCGGCGCGTCGCCCACGGCCATCCCGTTCGGCGAGCTCTATTCGGCGCTGCAGACCCGTGTCGTCGACGGACAGGAGAATCCGCTGGCGCTGATCCGCAGCGCCAAGCTCTATGAAGTGCAGAAGTTCTGCGCGCTCACCGGACACACCTGGGATGGTCACTTCATCTTCGGCAACGCGAAGAAATTCCGGGCGCTGCCGGCTGAAGTCCAGGCCGCCATCACGACACATTTCACCGCGGCGGCGCTGAAGCAGCGCGAGGACATCGCGCGCCTGAATACCGATGCGCAAGCCGAGCTGAGCCGCCTCGGCATCGTCTTCAACCAGCCCGATCCCGCGCCGTTCCGTGCCTTGCTGCAAGGCGCCGGCTTCTATGCCGAATGGAAGAAGAAGTACGGCGACGAAGCGTGGTCCCGGCTGGAGAAATATGCGGGCCGTCTCGCATGACGGCTGGCACTAACGATAAAGAAGGAAAGGAGACATCGATGGAGCACACCGCTGAAGCCATTGCGCCGGCGCCATTGGCGTGGTCAACGCCGTCAGCCGCCGCGGCGTGCTGGCGCCGCCTGATGGCCTGCGTGGTGGAGGTGCCGGCTGCGCTGATCGTGCTGGCAGAGATCCTGTTGCTGGGCGGCGGCGCGTTCGCGCGCTACGCCCTGCACCAGCCGGTGCCCTGGACGGATGAACTGGCCAGCATCCTGTTCCTGTGGCTGGCGATGCTCGGCGCCATCATCGCGCTGGACCGCGGTGCCCACATGCAGCTGACCACCTTTATCAAGGCCCTGCCGCCGGCCAGGCGCGCCTGGGTGGATGCGCTCGGCATGTGGCTCGTGGTGGCATTCCTGTCGCTGTTGCTGCGGCCGGCGTGGGAGCATCTGACCGAGCACCTCGAGGTGTCGACGCCGACGCTGGAGATCAGTGAAGGCTACCGCGCCGCCGCGGTGCTGGCCGGCGTCGTGCTGATGCTGGTGGCGGCCATCCTGCGCTTGCTGTCGGCGCACTGGAAGCCGGTGGCTGCGACCGGCCTGATGGTGGCATTGTGCGGCGGCCTGCTGTGGTTGCTGTCGCCGACGCTGATGACGCTGGGCAATATCAACCTGGTGATCTTCTTCCTGCTGATGCTGGTCGCATGCGTCGCGATCGGCGTACCGATCGCCTTCGCCTTCGGCCTGGCCACGCTGTGCTACCTGTCGCTGTCGACCGCCACGCCGCTGTCGATCATTCCGAATCGCATGCAGGAGGGCATGTCGCACCTGATCCTGCTGGCGGTGCCGCTTTTTGTCTTCCTGGGCGCGCTGATCGAGATGACCGGCCTGGCGCGCGCGATGATCCACTTCCTGGTCAGCCTGATCGGCCATCTGCGCGGTGGCTTGCAGTATGTGCTGCTCGGCGCGATGTATATCGTCTCCGGCATCTCCGGTGCAAAGGCCGCCGACATGGCCGCCGTGGCGCCAAGCCTGTTCCCCGAAATGAAGCGGCGCGGTGCCAAGGACGGCGACCTGATCGGGCTGCTGTCGGCCTCGGGCGCGATGTCCGAGACCATCCCACCCAGCATCGTCCTGATCACGGTGGGATCGGTAACGGGGGTGTCCATCACCTCGCTGTTCATCGGTGGCCTGATGCCAGCGGCGGTAGGCTTGGTGATGATGTCGCTGGTGGTCTGGTTCCAGACCCGCAAGGAAGACATGAGCCGAGTACCGCGGCCATCCCGCCCGGCGATCGTGAAGGCGCTGCTGGTGGCGCTGCCGGCGCTGGCGCTGCCCGTCATCATTCGCACCGCCGTGGTGGAGGGCGTGGCCACTGCCACCGAGGTATCCACCATCGGCATCTTCTATGCGGTGGTGGCAGGGGTCCTGGTGTACCGCCAGTTCGACTGGCGCCGGATTTACCCGATGCTGTTGGACACGGCGGCACTGTCAGGGGCGATCCTGCTGATCGTGGGCTGTGCCACCGCGATGGCCTGGGCGCTGACCCAGTCCGGCTTCGCGCAAGACTTGGTGGAAATTCTGTCGGCCGTTCCCGGCGGCAAGACCGGCTTCCTGCTGGTGTCGGCGCTGGCGTTCGTGATCCTGGGCAGCCTGCTCGAAGGCATCCCCGCCATCGTGCTGTTCGGGCCGTTGCTGTTCCCGATTGCGAAGCTGGTCGGCGTGCATGAGGTGCATTACGCCATGGTCGTGATTTTCGCGATGGGGCTGGGGCTGTTCGCGCCGCCGTTCGGCGTGGGGTTCTATGCTGCCTGCGCGATCGGGCGCGTGTCGCCGGACGTGGCGATGCCAAAGGTGTGGCCGCATATGGCGGCGCTGTTTGTGGCGCTGGTGCTGTTGACGTTGGTGCCTTGGTTTTCGATTGGGTTTTTGTAATTGGGCTTTACTTGGCTCGGCGCTCAGGGGGCGGGCCTTAGCGCCCCGCAGGGGGCATCGGTGAGCGCGCCGTTGTAGCGGAGGAGCACATAGAATTTTTCCCTCCCGCTTGTTTGCGCCCCTCTCCCGCTTGCGGGAGAGGGGCGGGGGAGAGGGCCGGCGCATCAACGAAGTCACCAACGCAACGAACATCGAAGGTGTACCACTATCTGGATAGCGGCCTCAGGGACCGACGGCACGACGATGGTACGAAATCCTAAGGCGCTCTACGGTCTGCATCGACCGCTGTCCGGTAGTGGGGCATGCAGGAGTCTTATGCAGCAACGCTTCCGCCACTGCTTTGCGGCTCCAACTTGGATGCCCATCCTGACTTTACAGTGCGTAGCACGATCTTCTGCTTCTCCGCGCGCTCGATTGCGTTGATGCGCTCAATCACTGAGGCAATCGGTGCATTGCCTTCCGCGCGGGCCAGGTAAAGGAGGCGCACCAGTTTGTCGGCCCAGCTAGGCAACTTGCCGGTCTTCTCCCAACGCGCTACGGCCTGCTCATTGTTGCCGAGCAATTTCGCCAGACCGGCTTGCGACTGCATCAAGCCTGCGCTGCGGATATAGCGGAATTCCGTACCGGTGAGAGGGGAGGGTTTTTTGGCCAGGGCCAGGCAAATGGCGACGCAGAGACCATCTAGATTCTCGATAGACACGCCTTCGCCATAGGGCGTGTTATGAACCTTGTAGCCATTGACCAGCCACACGTTCTTGAGGCCGCCGTCTGTGTAGTGGTACATCTTCTTACCTCTTGGTCACATCCATCACCGTAATGACAGTCAAGTCGGACGCTGGGTAATCGACCAGGACAACGACGCCAACGTTGATCCCCGAAACATAACGCTCCATCACGCAGCGAAGGCCGGGTGTCCGCATGTCAGGCTCCGGTTCGCGCGAAATCAGGCCTTTACGAAGCGCTTCGAGAACCATCGGGTCGTTGATCATCCGCAGCCGCATTCGGTCTCGCGCATGAGCCGCGAACACAATGTTCGACGTTTCCATAGCACATGCGTGAATGTGCTTTTCCAACTGACGTGTCGACGGGTGCCTCACTGGGTCACCTATTATTTTGATAGGTTGAAGTGTATCCCAGTTTCACGCTTCCCGGCGCTCAAAGCGATAGGACACTTCGCATTCGGCCTGACTTCGTGTAAGCCTGATCAGCTAGTCCGCCCCTCTCCCGTAGTCAGTCGGAAGAGGGGGGCAAACAAGCGCAAGGAGACGTGCTTAACCGCAATGCCAACCATTCGTGCCGGCAAGCGGTCTGCATCAAGAGGCCGGCAGATCGTCCTCCAGCACCCGCTCCAACTGCGCCTTCACCAATCCCAACAGGCAAAACGCCGCAAAGCCGCCTTCCCACCATTCACTCTGCTGCTCCAGCAAGGCAAGTACCCCATCAATGCTTGCTGCCACCGCCAAGAGACTGTACCGCGCCGTAGATAGATCGATTTCCGACATAGGACCTCCAATCGTTGCATGAAGGTCCGCCGCGCGACGCAAGAGGAGGGCGGCGGGCCTGACGACGAGGGTGGAAACCGGTGCTTGCCCCAATCCCGGTCAGCCTGACGGCTGCCTCGCCCGGCCCGCCATAAAGCTGAGTGGCGCGCGTACGCGGATGCGGGCAATCGCAAGAGCGATTGCCGCAGGGGTAGGCATTCGAGTTTCCACACTCGGTCACCGTTGTTCGATGACAGCCCCAGTCTCCCGCGCCACGGCACGCGGCGCGATAAGACAGTTCGCAATCCGATACGGACGCCGCATGCTGCCCGAGCCTCGCCCGCTAGCCAATAGCCGAAATGCTAAGAGCACATTCGAAACGAAAATTCGTCCCGTTGAAGGGAAAGAAAGGCTCCCGGTATTTGATCGAGATGAATATCGCGCTTCGAATCCGGATCCCGCCGTTGATTTCCTTTAGATGCAGGGGCACAAATAGCCGATTGCTAAGCGCCGAAGTCGCAGTAGCGCGTGCGAACAACATGGCGGTTTGACGGATCGGGACATGGACACTGCAAGCCTCTACCAACATCTCTTTTCCTCTACTCATCGTCTGTATGCGCTGGATGGAGAAGGGCCGCTCGATCGCGATCTGTTCGTGTTCTATGAGAATGTCTCGTTCCGTCGCGCATCTTGCCTCGTGAACCTCCCGAACCACCTGGAGCGAGCTAATCCTTCTCTGAACGGCCTAGTGGACCGTTATCACGCTTACGC
Organism: Cupriavidus taiwanensis; assembly: GCF_900250075.1. Classification (NCBI taxonomy): domain Bacteria; kingdom Pseudomonadati; phylum Pseudomonadota; class Betaproteobacteria; order Burkholderiales; family Burkholderiaceae; genus Cupriavidus; species Cupriavidus taiwanensis. The sequence continues at coordinate 3,387,215 of NZ_LT977070.1, read as the reverse complement.
CTACGCGCAAGTACTGCTGTTCGATCAGCCCCAGTTCCCTGACGCGTCGGGCACGCTGCAATTCAAGCCAGAGGAATATCAATGGAAAAAATAAGGCCAAGGCGCAAGATATTGAGCGGACATTGGATAGCACCATTGCTCTTGGCAATCAGCTTAAGTGCTCATGGTGGGGAGAATGATGAAGAGTCCTTAGGGAAAGGAATGCAGCGCTACGTGATACCAATCAAAGATTGCGCGTTAGCGTTCGTGGCTAAGGGCGGCGGAGAGGCCAGGGTAGATGAAACGGCCTCGCTGCCAATGGGTTGGTTTCGTCACGACAAGTATTATCCCAAGGGCCGCTACGCACGTGAGATGTATTTTTCGATCAGCTGCCATCCCGGGAACGCAAAGACGATATGTCCCGAGCTAATGGAGGCATATCGCGGCGATGACAAGGACTATGCCCGGGATGTACAACTCCGGCGCATTGACGAGCTGAACCCCCATTACTACAGCGAAGCGTACATCTACACATGGAGCGCAGTGGCGCCCCCTCGGCGTCGGACATTGGCCTTCTGCATGGGGGATGAGCATCGGGCAGTGATGACTCAGAACGGCGACTGGCTGTTGGGCTACGATCCGCGTGAGATCACCGCAACACGGGGCAAGCCGATCTTGAAACGATCAGAGCAGGCACTCCCCGACGTCCTGGCCATCATCCGCTCAATGCGGTTCGTCCCAGACCCATAGCCAAAGCGACACCAATCCCCCTCAATCCACCAACCCCATCAACGCCTCCCGCGCCTCCCGCCTCAACTTCTCCAAATCCAACCCCACCACCGCCCCATCCCGCACCACCTGCCGCCCCCGCACCAGCACATCCCGAACCGGCGTCGGCTCCCCCGCCGCGACCGGCGCCGTACCGATGTCATGAAACCCATGAAACCGCAGCCCGCTGACGTCATAGATCGCCAGGTCCGCCGATTGTCCCGGCGCAAGCGTGCCGATACCGGGCAGCCCCAGAACCTGCGCCCCGCCGGCAGTGCCCCAATGAATTACCTCCTCCACCCGCGTTTGCGCGGCGCCGCCGAGCGCGCGATGCACCAGCCACGCAAAATTGGCCTCATGCACCATGCTGCCCGACTCGTTGGAAGCGACCCCATCGACGCCGAGTGAAATCGGCACGCCCGCATCCGCCATCGCCCGCACTGGCGCGATACCGCTGCCGAGCCGCGCATTGCTGACCGGGCAATGCGCCATGCCGGTGTTGGTCACGGCCAGCATGCGGATCTCTTCCGGGTTGACCGTGACGAGGTGCGCGAACCAGACATCGGGCCCCAGCCAGTCGTGGTCGGCGACGAACTGGACCGGCGTGCACTGGTATTTCTCGCGGCAGAACCTGACGTAGTTGTCGGTCTCGGACAGGTGCGAATGCAGGCGCAGGTCCATGCCGCGGCCAAAGGCGGCGAGTTCGCGCAGCAGGGCGGGCGGCAGCGAGAAGGTGGGTGTGGTCGGGGCCACCACCACGCGGCGCAGGCCGTCGGCGGCGGGGTCGTGGTAGCGTGATTTCAGCCGTTCGATATCGGCCAGCATTTCGTCCAGCGTCTCGGGCACCAGCGCGGTGGCGCGCATGCCGGGATGATCGGAGGCGGACTGGATCGCGCCACCGCGGCACAGCACCAGGCGCATGCCCAGTTCTTCGGCCACCTCGAACAGCACGTCGCCGGTCTCCGCGCCGTGGCCGTGGTGATACAGGTAGTGGTGGTCGGCGCACGTGGTGGTGCCGGACAGCAGCAGCTCCGCCATGCCCAGGCGCACCGCGGTGCGGAAGATTTCGGGGGTGAAGCGCGCCAGGCGCGGGTAAGCGACGGCCGCGAGCCATTGCTCGAGTCCGGCGTTCATGCCGCTGGGCACTGCCTTCAGCAGGTTCTGGAACAAATGATGGTGGGTGTTGACCCAGCCGGGGTAGACCACGCAGCCGCTGGCGTCGAGCAGGGCTTCGCCGTCGTGGCGGGGCAGGCCGGTGCCTATCTCGGCGATGCGGCCGTCGCGGATGCGGATGTCGGCGGCGCCGGCACGCGCGGCGGCGCCCGCGCGGCCGGTCATCACGGCGGCGGCGTTGCGGATCAGCAGCGCGCCGGCCGGCGCGTTGGTGGCGGTGGTGGCGGTGGTGGCGTTGGTGTTGTGCACCATGTTGTCAGACCCCTTGGACGTTGTCGGCACTGGCGGGCAGCTCGTCGGCTTCACGGGCTGGCAGGCCGTTGAGAATCAGGTTGAGGACCACGGAAACCACGCAGGCGATGATCACGCTGCTATGGACGAAGGGCTGCAGGAAGCCGGGCAGCTTCTCCAGCATGCCGGGCAGCATCACCGGCATCATTGCGCAGCCCAGCGTGATGGAGACGATGGAGAGGTTGTTGGGATTGCGCTCGTACTCCACCTCGCCCAGCGTCTTGATGCCGGCGGCGACGACCACGCCGAACATCACCATGGTGGCCCCGCCCAGCGCCGCGGCCGGGATCGATGCAAACAGCGCGCCGATCTTGGGCACCAGCGCCACCGCGCACAGCATCACGCCGCAGGTGGCGACGACCCAGCGGCTGCGCACGCCGGTGACGATCACCAGCCCCACGTTCTCCATGAAGGCGATGTACGGGAACGCCGCGAACATGCCGCCGATGGCGCTGGCCAGGCCGTTGGCGCGCAGGCCGCGGGTGGCGTCGCGCTCGGTCAGCGGGCGCTTGACGATGTCGCCGACGGCGACGAACAGGCCCATCGACTCGACCATCTGCACCACCATCACGATCACCATGGTGGTGATGGCGCCGATGTTGAAGGTGGGCATGCCGAACGCAAACGGCGTCACCATGGTGAACCACGGCGCGCGCGCGACTTCATCGAAGCTGCCCATGCCCAGCATCCACGCCACCGCGCCGCCGGCCAGCAGGCCGATCACCACCGACAGGTTGCGCACCAGTTCGCCGCCGTGCCGGTTGATAAGCAGGATCAGTGCCACCACGCCGAAGGCGACCAGGAAAAAGATGGGCGCGCCGAAATCCGGCGCGCCCCTTCCGCCTCCAAACCAGTGAAACGAAACCGGGAACAGCGACAGGCCAACCGCGGTGATGGTGCAGCCGCTCACCACCGGCGGGAAGAAGCGCTTGAGCTTGCCGATCACGGGCGCCAGCAACATCGCGATCACGCCGGCGGCGATGATGGCGCCGCAAACGCCGTTGAAGCCGAGCGCGGGATCGGTGCCGATGGCGATGACCGGGCCCACGGAACTGAACGCCACGCCCTGCATCAGCGGCAGGCGCACGCCGAACTTCCAGAAGCCCACGGTCTGCAGCAGCGTGGCGATGCCGGAAGTGAACAGCGCGGTGCTGATCAGCATGGTGGTCTGCGCCGGCGTCATCTTGAGCGCGCCGGCGACGATCATCGGCACCGCGATGGCACCGAGGTAACTGACCAGCATGTGCTGGAAGCCGAGCGACGCCATGGCGCGTGCCGGCAGGATCTGGTCGACGGGGTGAACCGCTGCTTGCATGATGTGGTCTCCTGCCGCGTGCTGGGGAAAAGTGCGCCATGCCGGCGGCGGCTGGCCCGGTCTGTGGTTGCCGGGCTCGGTCCGTCACGGTGCCATGCGCGGCGCATCGCCCACGCATGCCTTGCACAGTAGTGATGCGCGGCACGCCGTCATAGCGTTATTGCGAAGGCCGTGGCACGGAGCCGCAAGCGGGCTTGCAAAATTGCGCCGGGGGGATCAGGGGTTTCCCTTGGGTTGCGTGAGGGCAGGGGTGGCAATACGATGGATGCGCTGGTTTGCTCCCCTCTCCCGCGCGCGGGAGAGGGGTTGGGGGAGAGGGCCGGCGTGTGCAAAAGCGAGGTGGTATGTATGGCTGTGCCTTGCGCCGGTGGCTTTTGATCTGCATCGCAATTGCCAGCTCCTGCCCTCTCCCCCGCCCCTCTCCCGCAAGCGGGAGAGGGGAGCAAACAGTCGGATGTTGATGGAGCGGTAGCCGTTGATCCGTTCACTTTTTGTCCAACGCCATGTCACCCACTGCCGGATGGTTTGCCGCACCCTCCCGTTCGCCCCTTGGCCGCGGCGGGGACCTCGATCGCATCCAGTCGCTGTCCGGCCGCGTGTTCGGGCCAACCCGGCTGCGCGCGGCGCAGGACGATGCGGCGCTCGATGCGCGCATCGATACCAGCACCGTCGGCCGGCTCACGCTGGTGACCATCGCCTACAACCAGGCGGTGCAGATCGAGCCGCAGCCGAACAAGGACGAGTTCGTGATCCAGACCGTGCTGGCCGGCGGCTGCCGCGTGGAAACGCCGCGTGGCGCGATGCGGATGCCGCCAGGAGCGACCTTTGTGTTCTCGCCCACCGTGCCGACCACGCTGTCGCTGGATCCGGGCTGCGAGCGTTTCAGCGTGGTGATCCGCCGCCAGCTGATCGAAGAGGCATTTCGCCACCAATTCAGCTTCGAGCCGCCGGCGCCGATCGAATTCGACATGCAGCCAGTGGCGGACGATGGCCGTGCCGAGCGCTGGCAGGCGCTGGTGGGCTACCTGCGCGCGGAAACCAGGGTGCGGCGCGAAGGCGGCGGCGTGCCGGCGGTCGATGCCAGCATCGAGCGCATCGTGCTGTCGACGCTGCTGCTCGACCGCTTTGCCGCCGACGGCAATATGCTGCCGCGCCGCTTCGAAGCGGTGCTGCCTGACTACGTGCGCCATGCGATTGCCTATCTGCGCGCCAACCTGGACCAGCCGCTGACGCTGGAGCAGATCGCCGCGCATTGCGGCGTGTCGGCGCGCACGCTGCAGCTGGGTTTTCGCAAGAGCAAGGACACCACGCCGATGGAGTACCTGCGGCTGCTGCGCCTGCATGGCGCGCGCGCCGACCTGCAGCGCGCACGGCCCGAGAAGGGCATGGTCGGCGCGATCGCGCTGCGGCACGGCTTTAGCCACCTGAGCCTGTTCTCGCGCGAGTACCGGCGCGAGTTCGGCGAGCTGCCGTCGCAGACCTTGCGCACGGCAGCGTCGCAGCGGGACTGACGGCAAGCCAGTCCCGCTGCCGCCAGGGCAGTCAGGCCGCGTGCGCCACCGGCAGGCACACCTTCAGCAGCGTCTGCAGCCGCAGCTTGTCGAGATGGCGGCCGATGAACACGAACTTGCTTTGCGCCGGTTCCGTACCCCACGCCTCGGCGGGGTGCAAGTCCATCAGCCGGTGCACCGCCTGCAGCACGTAGCGGCGCTCATCGCCCTCCACCGCGACGATACCCTTCATGCGGAACACATCGTCGCCTTGTGCGGCCAGCAGTGCCTTCAGGCCATGCTCGAGGCGCTGGCGGTCGAACGGCTGGTCGAACACCAGCGAAACCGAGGTCACCGACGGATCGTGGCGGTGGCCGTGGCTGTCGTCATCATGCGCGTGGTCGCAGTGCTCGTCGCATACGTGGTCGTGCTGCGCGTCCTGCCGATCGTGCGCGTGGCCGGCGTGCCCGTGCGCATCGGGCGCATCGCGCGCATCGTGGTCGTCGTGCGCCTGCGCCTGGATCGTGCCCGGCGTGAATCCGCCGATGCCCAGGATCTTGCCCAGATCCACCTGCGCGAAGTTGGAACGCAGGATCTGCGCGCCCTCGTTCAGGCGATGGATGCGGGCTTCCAGCCGGTCGAGCTGCACGGCGTCGACCAGGTCGGTCTTGTTGAGGATCACCCGGTCGGCGGCGACGATCTGGTCGACGGCCTGGTTGTCGAAGCCGGTCAGCTGGGGGTCGTCGAGATGGCTTTCGATATGCACCGCGTCGACCAGCGTCAGGATGCCGTCGAGCGTGACCTGCCTGGCGACTTCGTTATCCATGAAGAAGGTGGCGGCCACCGGGGTCGGGTCGGCCAGGCCGCTGGTCTCGACCAGGATATGGTCGAAGCGCTCGGGGCGCTCCAGCAGCTTCTGCAGGATGCGCACCAGGTCCGTGCGCACATCGACCACGCAGCAGATGCAGCCGTTGGTCATCTGGTAGATCTCCTCGTCCGAGGTCATCACCAGGTCGGAGTCGACGTCGACCTCGCCGAATTCGTTCTCGATCACGGCGATGCGGTGGCCGTGCTTCTGCGTCAGGATGTGGTTGAGCAGCGTCGTCTTGCCCGAGCCGAGGAAGCCGGTAAGGATGGTGACCGGGACGGGCGGCTGTTGTGCGACGGCAGGTGCGTTCATGTTGTCTCCTGATTAGGGTGCTGCGTTCCCCGCGAGCGCGAGGCGGAAGTACTCTTCAAGCGGTGGCGACGCTGGGGCGCAGGCCTTGCCAGCGCGGCACCAGTCCATCGTGCGGCACGTCGAACAAGTCCAGCACGCGCCCCACGGTGTGGTCGACGATGTCGTCCACCGATTGCGGATGCGCGTAGAAGGCCGGCACCGGCGGCAGCACGATGGCGCCCATCTCGGTCACCGTGGTCATGTTGCGCAGGTGCACCAGGTGGAAGGGGGTCTCGCGCGCCAGCAGCACCAGCCGGCGGCGCTCCTTGAGCATCACGTCGGCGGCGCGGGTGACGAGGTTGTCGGCCAGCCCGGTGGCAATGGCCGCCAGCGTGCGCATGGAGCAGGGCGCCACCACCATGCCGTCGCAGCGGAACGATCCGCTGGCGATGGTGGCGCCGATATCGCGCACGTTGTGCACCACGTCGGCCATGGCCTCGATCTGCGGGCGCTGCAGGCCCAGTTCATGATGCGCGGTCAGCAGGCCGGACGGCGAGCACACCAGGTGGGTCTCCCAGCCCTCCAGCGCCGCCAGCGCCTGCAGCATGCGCACGCCGTACACCGCGCCGCTGGCGCCGGTGATGGCGACCACCAGGCGTTGCTTGCGGCTCATGCGCGCCCGCCTTCCCGCGCCGCCTTCTCCGCCAGCGCCTGCAGCACCTGCTCGGGCTTGATCGGGTAGTGGCGGAAGCGCACGCCGATGGCATCGAACACCGCGTTGGCAATCGCCGGCCCGATCGCGACGATCGGGTCTTCGCCGACGCCCTTGGCGCCGAACGGGCCGCCGGGATCTGGCGCGGCTTCGAGGATCACGGTGCGGATCTCGGGCATATCCATCGCCAGCGGCATCTTGTAGTCGACGAAGTTGGCGTTGAGCGAGCGGCCGGTGCGCATGTCGATCTGGTAGTCCTCGTACAGCGTATGGCCGATGCCCTGCTGGATGCCGCCTTCGATCTGGCCCGCGGCCGCGACCGGGTGGATCACCTTGCCGACGTCATGCACCGGCACTACCTGGCGCACGGTGATGAATCCGGTCTCGGTATCGACCGCGACTTCGACAAAATGCGCGGCGAACGAATACGACTTGGTCGGGTGATAGGTGGCAGTGCCCACCAGCTGCGCGGCGGGAATGCCCTTGCGCGGCATCACCGCCTCGCGCACCGTCAGCGTGGGGCCGTCGCGGTCGCGCACGGCGATGATGCCGTCGGCCAGCGTCAGGGCCTCGGGCTCGCACTCCATCAGCGTCGCGGCGCGCTCGAACAGCTGGCGCTTGATTTCGCCGGCCGCCATCTGCGCGGCCTTGCCGACCATGTAGGTGGTGTGGCTGGCAAAGGCGCCGATGTCCCAGGGCACCACGTCGGTGTCGCCGTGCACGACCGATACCGCCTCGAACGGCAACGTCAGTTCCTCGGCAACGATCTGCGCGAGCGCGGTATGCGCACCGGTACCCAGCCCGGCCGCGCCGGTCAGCAGCACCACGGTGCCGTCCTCGTTCATCTTGATGATGGCGTTGCCCTGCTCCTTGATGCCGGGATAGGCGCTGCTGCCGTGCATCTCGCAACCGAGGCCCCAGCCGGTGCGGACCGCGCCGGTGGTGTCGCGCGGGCGGCGGCGCAGCGCGGGCCAGTCGAGCAGTGCCATGCCGTGCTCGATGCAGGCCTCCAGGCCGTGCCCGATCAGCGGATGGTTCGACGGCGCGATATCGCCTTCGCGCACGGCATTCCTGAGCTTGAGTTCGGCGGGATCCATGCCCAGGTGCGCGGCGGCCTCGTCCATCTGCACGTCGAGCGCATAGTAGGTCTGCACCACGCCGTAGCCGCGAAAGGCGCCGGCGATGGGGCTGTTGGTGTAGACGCAGCGGCCTTCGAGCAGCACGTTGTCGCACCGGTAAAGCGAGACCAGCGCGGCGGTGCCGACATTGGTCACGCCCGGGCCGTGCGAGCCGTAGGCGCCGGAATTGAACACCACCCTGGCCTGGCGCGCGGTGATGGTGCCGTCGTTGCGAAAGCCCTGCTTCAGCCAGATTTTTGCCGGATGGCGCGTGCGGCCGCCAAGGAAAGTCTCCTCGCGCGTGTATTCCATGCGCACCGGCCGGCGCGTCTCGCGCGCCAGCAGCGCGCACAGGAATTCATGCTGGAACAGGTCCTGCTTGGCGCCGAAGCCGCCGCCCATGTGGTCGACCAGCACGCGCACCTTGTGCAGCGGCAGCCCCAGCACCTCGGCCATGATGCCGCGCACCATGAAGGCGGTCTGGGTCGAGATCCACACCGTCAGGTTGCCGTTGCCGTCCCAGCTGCAGGTGAGCACGTTGGGCTCCATGTAGGCGGGGGTGGGGCGGCCGCCCTCGTAGACACCTTCGAGGATGAAGTCGGCCTCGGCAAAGCCGGCTTCGACATCGCCGCGCCTGACGATCACCGGCGGCAGCACCAGGTTGCCGCCGGGCTCGCGCTCATGGATGCGCGGTGCGTCGGAGCGCTCCGCGTCTTCGGTGGTGAAGACCGCGGGCAGCGTGTCGTACTCGACCTCGATCAGCTCGAGCGCGCGCTCGGCGATCTCTTCGCTGACCGCCGCCACCGCGGCTACGCCCTCGCCCCAGTAGCGCACCTTGTCGTCCAGGATGTACTGGTCGCAGGTCACCGACGCCGAGCGCGGATGCGGCGAGCCGGCATGCAGCACGCGCGGCACGTTCTCGTGCGTCAGCACGGCCTTGACCCCGGGCAACGCCAGCGCGCGCGAGGTGTCGATGCGGCGGATGCGGGCGTGGGCGACATTGCTGCGCTTGATCTTGCCGTACAGCAGGCCGGGGAAGGGCATGTCGGCAACGTATCTGGCGTTGCCGGTGACCTTGCCGAGCAGGTCGGTGCGCTTGACGCTGTGTCCGATCACGGCGTGGGTCATCATGCCTCCTCGCTGGCGCGGGTACGGTGTACGCACCCGGCGGGGTCCATGGCCGCGGCGGTCTGCTCGATGGCCTCGATGATCTTGGTGTAGCCGGTGCAGCGGCAGATATTGCCGGCAATGGCAAAGCGGATCTCGTCGCGCGTGGGATGCGGGTTCTCGTCCAGCAGCGCCTTGGCCATCACCACGAAGCCCGGCGTGCAGAAGCCGCACTGCGCGGCGCCGCAGCGCATGAACTGCTCCTGCAGCGGATGCACGGTGTCGGGCGCGGGCTGCACGCCTTCGATGGTGGTGATGTGGCAGCCGTGCGCCTCGGGCGCCAGCACCAGGCAGCTGTTCATCGGCCTGCCGTCGATGATGACGGTGCACGAGCCGCATTCGCCCACGTCGCAGCCCTTCTTGGTGCCGGTCAGGCCCGCGTCGTGGCGCAGGGCGTCGAGCAGCGTGCTGTGCGGTGCCACCGCCAGTTCGCGCGGCTCGCCGTTGATGACGAGTTCGATCATTTTTCGCATGATGCTCCGCGCAGGGCGGCCTCCAGGGCTTGTTCGAGGGCGCGGCGGGTCAGCACGCTGACCATCTGCCGCCGGTAGGCTGCGCTGGCGCGCACGTCGCTGATCGGACGGGCTTCATCCATGGCGGCGTGCGCGGCCTGCAGGATCAGGGCGTCGGTCACGCGCTGGCCGCGTAGCACGTGCTCGGCGCGCAGCGCGCGCACGGGCGTGGGGCCGACCGCCGCCAGAACGATGGCCGCATCGGCGCAGTGGCCGCCCTCCACCGTCAGCGATACCGCCACGCCGACGGTGGCCAGCTCCATCTGCACGCGGCGGCCATGCTTCAGATAGACCTTTCCGGTGCCGGGCCGAGGCGCCGGCACGGTGATGCGGGTGACGATCTCGTCCGGCGCGATGGCAGTCTTGCCGACGCCGGTGACAAAGTCCTCGACCCGCAGCTCGCGCGAGCCGGACATGCCGTACAGGTGCACCGAGGCGCCGTCGGCGACCAGCGGCGCAATCGAATCCGCCGACGGCGACGCGCGGCAGACATTGCCGACCACGGTGGCGCGATGGCGCACCTGGATCGAGGCGAAATCCGTCACCGCCTTTGCCAGGCCGGCGTAATGGCGCTGCACGAAGCCGGAAGTCTCGACCGCGCGCGTGGTCACCAGCGCGCCGATGCGCAGGCCGTTGACCGGATCGAAGGTCAGCACGTCCATGCCCGGGATTTTCTTGATGTTGATGACTTGCTCGGGCTTGCGCACGGACTCCTTGATCTGCACCAGCAGATCGGTGCCGCCGGCCAGCACGCTGGCCCTGCCGCCGCACCGGTGCAGCATGGCCGAGGCTTCGGCCAGCGTCGCCGGTTCGAAATACTCAAACGCTCTCATTGCTCCTCCTGGTCTGTGCCATCGGCGGCGGCTGCCGGTCCTGCCGAGGTCATGCGAGGCGCGCGCCGTCGAAGCCATCATGGGCGGCCGGTCTTCATCGGTAAAGACCCGGAAACGGATTAATTGATCGTGTTACCCTCTGAATCAGACGCGCCAGCCGGACCCAGGCCACAGCAAGCGCGCACCCCGAACCTCCGGAGGTAGACAACGTGCCCAACCTCAGCAACATGAACGTGTCGCTGCGCCAGCTGCGCGCCTTCATCGCCGTGGCGCAGGAGCGCCACTTCACCCGCGCGGCGGAAAAGCTGGACCTGTCGCAGTCGTCGGTCAGCGCGCTGATCCACGAGCTGGAAGCCAACCTCGGCCTGAAGCTGTTCGACCGGCACACGCGCCAGCTGCATATCACGCAGGCGGGCGCGGAACTGCTGCCCCTGGTGAAGAAGGCCGTGGCCGATATCGACAGCGTGATCGAGAACTCCAGCGAGCTGCGCACGCTGGGACGCGGGCGCGTATCGATCGCGGCATCGTCGATCCAGGCGGCGCTGATGCTGCCGCGCGTGATCCGCGAGTTCTGCGTCAGCCATCCGGGCGTGAAGGTGGAGCTGCACGATGTGTCCGAGCATGAAGTGACCAGGATGGTGAGTTCGGGCGAGGTCGACTTCGGCATCGGCACCATTCCCGCGGGCCAGCCCGACCTGAGCGCGCACCGGTTGATGGACGATGCCTTCGTGATCGTGATGCCCGCGCACCATCCGCTGCGCCGGCGCAAGACGCTGCGCTGGGAGGATGTGGCCGGGCTGCCGGTGATCGGGCCGCACAAGGGCAACCCGATCCGCGACTGCCTCGATACCGCGCTGGCCGCGCGCGGCATCACGCTGCAGCGGGTGCACGAGGTGTTCCTGCCGCTGACCATGGTCGGCATGGTCGACGCCGGGCTGGGCATTGCCGTGATGAGCGCGGCAGTCACGCGTCTTACCGGCGCGCTGGGGCTGGCCACGGTGATGCCGACCGATCCGGTGATCCACCGCGAGATCTCGCTGCTGGGGCACGCGGACCGGTCGCTGTCGCCGCCGGCGCAGGCCTTCCGCGACCTGCTGATGCGCTACCGCGCCAGGCTGGCCGAGGCCGGCTGACTGCCGGCCAACTTCGTCATGCCGGTTCCTTGGCCAGGCCGTGGGGCTGGGGGGCCGGCGAACGCGCGTTGAACAGCAGGTTCAGCAGCACCGCGGCCAGCGTGCCCAGCAGGATGCCGTTCTGGCAGAACTTGGCCAGCAGCTCCGGCATCTGCGCGAAGAACTTGTCGGACACCAGCGGGATCATGCCCAGCGCCACGCTGACGGCGACGATGTAGGCGTTCTTCTTGTTGTCGACAAAGTCGACATGGCCGAGGATGCGTATGCCCGTGGCCGCCACCATGCCGAACATCACCAGCGCCGCGCCGCCCAGCACGTATTGCGGGATCGACGCCGCGAAGAAGGCCAGCTTGGGCAGGCAGCCCAGCACGATCAGGATGCCGCCGGCGGTGGCGCAGACCCAGCGGCTGCGCACGCCGGTGACCTGCACCAGCCCCACGTTCTGCGCGTAGGAGGTGTAGGTGAAGGTGTTGAACACCGCCCCCACCAGCGCGCCAACACCGTCGGCACGCAGGCCGCGCGCCAGGTCTTCGGAGTCGACCGGGCGCCCGACGATCTCGCCCAGCGCCAGGAACTGGCCCACGCCTTCGATCATGATCACGATCATGACCACGCACAGCGTGACCGAGGTCATGGCGTCGAAGGTCGGCCAGCCGAAGTGGAAGGGCGTGATGAACTCGACCCAGTGCGCGCCGCGCAGGCCGTCAAAGCTGACCTTGCCCAGCGCCAGCGCGATGCCGAAGCCCACCGCAATGCCGATCAGCACCGCAACATTGCACAGAAAGCCGCGCGCGAACGCCACCAGCGCCAGCACCGTGCACAGCACCGCGGCGGCGATGGCAATGTTCACCGGCAGGCCGAAATTGGGATTGGGCACCGGGCCTGCCGCGGTATTGAGGGTGGGATTGCCGCCCGCCGCCCAGTTGATCCCCACCCGCATCAGCGAGATCCCGATCACCAGCACCACGGTGCCGGTCACCACCGGCGGGAACCAGCGCACCATCTTGCCGACATAAGGCGCGGCAAAGTAGGTGAAGACGCCCGCCACCATCACCGCGCCGAACACCGCCGGCAGTCCCAGCGACGGATTGGAGCCGGTGGCGATGATCGGCGCGATCGCGGTGAAGGTGACGCCCATCATCACCGGCAGGCGGATGCCGACCTTCCAGATGCCGATGCTCTGGATCATCGTCACCAGTCCGCAGCAGAACAGGTCGGCGGCGATCAGGAAGGCGACCTGGTCCTTGGGCAGCTTGAGTGCGCCGCCGATGATCATCGGCACGGCGATGGCGCCGGCATACATCACCAGCACATGCTGCAGGCCCAGGGCCAGCAGGCGCGGCGGGGGCAGGACCTCGTCGACGGGATGCACGGCGGCATTCCCTTGCGTAGGCAGGGTGGGGTTCATGCTGTCTCCTTTGGTCGGTATCACGCCGGTTGCGCATTGCGCTAACGTGTCGCCAAGGTGCCGGCGCTTCCTCTTGCGGGATGGTGCTGCCATCCTCTCGTGCGAAGCCCGCGCCTGTCCTGTCTCGTCAATCCAGCATGACAGCGGCGCAGGGAAGGTACAACGTTCGCGGCGGATTTATCGATCGGGTGAAACGATGAATCCGCCGTTTTCAGCGGGTTATCCCTGAGCCGCGCCTCACGGCACGTGGGATGCCGCACGCTCCAGCCGCGCCAGCAGAGCGACCGCGCGCGCCATCGCGGCAGGATCGATGCGCGCGCGGATGCCGTCGAAGCCCGGCCCGCGCGTCGCATCCAGCCCCATGCGCGAGGTGGTGCCGACGCCGGACGCGGACGGATCGAGCGCGCTGCCGGGCAGGCCGTCCACCACCACCACGTCCAGGTGCGGCTGCAGGTGCGTGGCCATGGCCCACAGCACTTCCTCGTCGCGGGTGATGTCGACGTCTTGGTCCACCGCCACCACCGTCTTCAGGTACGGGTCCCAGCCGAGCAGGCCCAGCATCACCTGGCGGGCCTCGCCGGGGCGGCTCTGGCGCAGCGCCACGTAGGCGTGGAAATGCGTGCCGGAGCTGGGGTAGTGCACCGCGGTGACGCCGGGAAAGCGCTCGCGCAGCTTCTCCACCATCTCGGACTCGCGCGGGATCCGGCCCAGGTTCAGGTGCTCGGCCGAATTGCCGCCGACCACGTCGACCAGCCACGCGTCCGTGCGCCGCATCACGCTCTGCACGCGCAGCAGGTTGTTGGTCGAGCGGTCCGACGAGTAGCCGGTGAACTCGCCGAACGGGCCTTCGTCGACGCGAGCCTCGGGATCGATCACGCCTTCCAGCACAATCTCGGCATGCGCCGGCACCAGGATGCCGTGGCGCGGCGTGCGTACCACTTCCAGCGGCGCGCCGAACAGGCCGCCGGCCACATGGCGCTCGTCCACGCCGAACGGCAGCCGCGCGGCGCCGGCCAGCATGAACAGCGGATGCGCCCCGATCACCATCGCCACCGGCAACGGGCGGCCCAGTTCGGCCGCGCGCTGCTGCATGCGCCACAGGTGGCCGCGCGAATGCAGGCTGGTGGCGATCTCGGTGGGCGAATGCAGCATCGAGCGGTGGTAGCTGGCGTTGCCGATGCCGCTGTCGGGATCTTCCGCGATCAGGATGGCGTTGGTGATGTAGGGGCCGCGGTCGGTGGCGAAATGCCGGATCGCCGGAATCGTGCGCAGGTCGATGTGTTGCGTCTCGACGTGGCCGGTGACGGCGCCGCTGTCCAGCACGCGCGGCGCCACCATGCGGCGGCTGCGGGCCTGGTATTCGGCATGGATGCCGGCGGGCGGCACGCCGCCAAGCATGCGCCCGACGCGCTCGCGCGAGGCAAACAGGTTGGTGGCCAGCGACGTGCCCAGGCCTTCGACATGGTCGAACAGCAGGGCCGGATGGCGGCCCTGCGCGGCCAGTGCCCACACCAGCGCGGTGGGGTCCTGGTCGGCGCCGACCGGCTCGCGGATATGCAGCACGTCGTGGGGAAAGGCCTCGCGGTAGGCGGCCAGGAACTGGTGGAAGTCCTGCGAGGTATCGTGGAAAGGCTGGCGCGCCGGCGTCGCGGTGGCGAAGGGCGCTGAGGGTGAGTTCATGGATCGGCTCCTGCGGTCAGGGTGGGCCAGGGCGAAGGCTGCTTCGGCGGCCGGGAATGGTCCCGGCCGCCGTGCCGTGCCTGCCTGCCGAACAGCTGGCGACTACCGGGTGCTGGCGTAGGTATCCTTCAGCCGCGCCAGGGCCTCTTGCTGCGTCCTGGGCGGCGCGGTCGGCTCGATGCCGACCAGCCGGGCGATGTTGTTGCCCATGTAGTCCTCGAGCCCGTCCTCGTCCAGGTCCATGCCCTGCGGCGCGGGGCCGCACAGCATTTCCAGCTCGCGCAGCCACATGCCGGGCTCGTTGGGCGGCGTGTCGGTGCCGAACACGATCTTGTCGCGCGGCAGTTGGCGCGCGAACTCGACGATGCGCGACTGGAAGCACCAGCCCGATTCGCAATACACGTTGGGCGTGTCCATCGCCATCCAGAACGCCTCGAACGAATAGTTGCCGCCGGTCTGGATGCCGAAATGCCCGATGATGAAATTGACCATCGGGAATTCGCGGATGATCGGATAGAACATCGTCGGGATCGTGTACGGGCCGTCGCCGGTGTGGATCAGCACCACCACGTTGTACTTGGCGCAGACCTTCATCGCCGGGCGCAGCCAGTCGAGCGCGCGGTCGGGACGGTAGCCGTGCATGTTGGCATGCAGCTTCAGCATCTTGAAGCCGTACTCCTTGACGTGGAATTCCAGTTCCAGCGCGCCTTCCTCCGGGCCCCAGCGCGGGTTGAAGGTGAAGTTGCCGATAAAGCGGTCAGGATACTTCTGGCACAGCTCGGCGATATACGCCATGTAGTCGCGGATGCCTTCGCGGCCGCGGCGGTTGCCGTCGCGGTAGCCGGTGTTGCCCGGCGGCGGCTGGATAAAGCCCATGTCGATGCGGCGCGGCTTGCCGTTGATCATGTAGGGGCCGTCCATCATCTTGAGCATGCGCTCGCCGTTGAAAGGCTCGCCGGTGTGGCGCCAGGCTTCGTCGACCAGGTTGGTCGGGTGCAGGTGGGTATCGATAATCATGTTCGGGTGCTCCGGAGTCCGTTGTCGTTGGCGCGGGCATTGCGCTCAGGCGGCCAGGCGCGCTTTCGCTTCTTCCAGCGTGCGCGGCACCGGCGTCGGCGCCAGGCCGATCATCCGGGCGACGTTGTTGCCGAGGTAGTCCTCGAGCGTGTCTTCATCCAGGTTCAGGCCCTGGGGCGGCTCGAAGCACAGCACTTCCAGCAGGCGCAGCCACATGCCGGGCTCGTTCGGCGGAGTGTCGGACCCGAACAGGATCTTGTGCTTGGGCAGCACCTTGGCGAATTCGACGATGCGCGACTGCAGGCACCAGCCCGATTCGCAGTAGACGTTGGGCATGTCCATCGCCATCTGGAACGGCTCGAAGCAGTACACGCCGCCGGTCTGCACGCCGAAGTGGGCCATGATGAAGTTCACCGTCGGGAATTCCTTCATCATCGGCACCCATTCGGTGGGGATGCTGTAGGGGCCGTCGCCGGTATGCAGCTTGACCAGCACGCCCAGCTCGGCGCATTTCTGCAGCGCTGGGCGCAGCCAGTCGAGCGCCCGGTCCGGCCGGTAGGCGTGCATGTTGGCCTGGAACTGGACCATCTTGAAGCCCAGCTTCTTCACGTAGTGCTCGATCGCGTTGACGCCGTTCTGCACGCCGCAGCGCGGGTTGTAGACGAAGCAGCCGATAAAGCGGTCGGGATACTTCTTCACCATCTCGACGGTATAGGCCATGTACGCGTCGATCGATTCGCCGCCGGACTTCACGCCGTCGGTCCAGGTGTAGATGGTGTTGCCCTGCGGCGGCTGGATAAAGGCCTTGTCGATGCGGCGCGGCTTGCCGTTGATGGTGAATGGGCCGTCCATCATCTGGATCAGGCGCTCGCCGGTGAACGGGTCGCCGTCGTGGCGCCAGGCCAGGTCCACCAGGTTCGTCGGATAACAGCTGGTGTCGATGATCATGGGAGATCCCCTAACAATGACTAGGTTGGACACGCATGCGGCGGGCGCGCGCGAACAACGCCGCGGGGCCGGCCTTGCATGCTGCGATCGGGAGTCTTTGTCAGGGGAGCGTCTGGACCACTGCGCCACCGACGAAATACTCCGTCAGTGAGCAATCTCCAGTTGGACGTCGCGGCATTGCACCGCTGCTGTCCAATCGACCGCTTCTACCCACGCGCTCTTTATACATAGCGCCTCGGCATGGGTCAAGCGCATCATGTGTTGCGCCGCACGAACAGTGGGGCCTGCCTGCATTCCGGACCAGGCCCTGAATCCGCTACATTGCGGGGACCGCAGCGGCAGGCCCGGCCGCCGCGGCATATCGACAACAGGGCCGCTCGCTTCGAACGGGGTTCATCACAGGGAAGGGGGAAGAATATGCACGGCAACGATGCGAAGAAGGCCGCGGTGATGCTGTCGGTTGCGCTGAGCCTGGCACTGGGGGGCTGCGGTGGCGACGGCGGACAGACCGAGATGGTGTCGCCCACGGCCGCGGCCACGACGCGGTCCATCGCCGAAACTACCACCAGCGCCACCACGCGCTGGGCCCCGGCGCTTACCGACACCTGGCAGATCCAGCTGACCGGCAGGCTCAATACCAGCTATGCGGTGACCGCCTATGACTTCGACCTGTTCGATACGCCGCAGGCCACCATCGACGCGCTCAAGGCGCAGGGCCGGCGCGTGATCTGCTATTTCTCGGCGGGCAGTTCCGAGGACTGGCGTCCCGACTTCAACCAGTTCACCGAGGCGGACCAGGGCGCGCCGCTGTCGGGCTGGGCCGGCGAGCGCTGGCTGGATACGCGCTCGGCCAACGTGCGTCGCATCATGCAGGCGCGCATGGACCTGGCGGTCAGCAAGGGCTGCGATGCGGTCGATCCCGACAATGTCGATGGCTATACCAACAGCCCCGGCCTGCCGCTGACGGCCGAGACCCAGCTCGACTACAACCGCTTCCTGGCGGCGCAGGCGCATGCGCGCGGGCTGGCGGTGGGCTTGAAGAACGACGTGGGACAGGTGGCCGAGCTGGCCGCGAGCTTTGACTTCGCCATCAACGAACAGTGCTTCCAGTACCGCGAGTGCGGTGCCTATACCGCGTTCACGGGGCAGGGCAAGCCGGTATTCCAGATCGAATACGCCACCAAGTACCGGGACGCCGCCACGCGCGCCGGGCTGTGCGCCAAGGCCCAGGCGGCCAACCTGCGCACGCTGGTGCTGCCCAGGACGCTGAACGGGTCGTTCCGCTACGCCTGCGACGCCTGAGCGCCCGGGTCGATGCCGGCGGCGGGAGCGGCGCGTTCCAGCTCCCGCCAGGCCAGGTAGAGCCGCGTATCGAACTCGAGCTGGTGGTAGCGCGGTTCCATGTATTCGCAGAGCCGGTAGAAGGCCTTGTCGTGCTCGCTCTCCTTCAGGTGGGCAAGCTCGTGCACGACGATCATGCGCAGGAATTCCGGCGGCGCCTCCTTGAACAGCGAGGCGACGCGAATCTCTTTCTTGGCCTTGAGCTTGCCGCCCTGCACGCGCGAGATCGCGGTATGCAGGCCGAGCGCGCGCTGGGCGGAATCCAGGCGCGCATCGAATCCCACCTTGTGCAGCGGCGGCGCGCTGCGCAGGTATTCCTGCTTGAGGTCGGTGGTGTATTGGTACAGCGCGCGGTCGGTCTGCACGGTATGGCGCCCCGGGTAGCGGCGGGCCAGATGGTCGCCGAGCCGGCCGGCGGCGACCAGCTCGCGCACCTGCTCCAGCACGCCGGGCGGATAGCCGCCCAGGAAGCGCATCGGGTCCTTGCCGGCGGGACGCCAGGTCTCGTTCACCACGGTGGCCGGCTCAGTGGTGGTGGTGATGGTGGTGCATCCAGCTGTTGTCCAGCGAATTGACGAAGGACTCGACCGCGTCCTTGTCGCCGGTGGCGTGGCGCATCATTTCGCCGCACTTGCAGAAACCCTGGTACGGGGTGATGTGCGAGCACGCCGACGTCTTCTGCAGGTACAGCGTGACGGGTTTGGTGCACTTCTTGCACTTGAACTTCAGGGTCAGGGCGGGTTTGCTCATGGCGATGGCTTGAAAAATCAGCGGAAAGACGAACCTGTGATTGTACCGGCGGAGGCCAAAGCTGGCCGGGCCCAGGCTGCGCGCGCCGGCGTGCCTGATACACTCCGCCATTCCCGCACCTACTCCAGCACCATCACCAACACGCACCCATGGCACAGTACGTTTTCACCATGAACCGCGTGGGCAAGATCGTTCCGCCCAAGCGTCACATCCTGAAGGACATCTCGCTGTCGTTCTTCCCGGGCGCCAAGATCGGCGTGCTCGGCCTGAACGGCTCGGGCAAGTCCACGCTGCTCAAGATCATGGCCGGCCTCGACAAGGAAATCGAGGGCGAGGCCACGCCGATGCCGAACCTGAACATCGGCTACCTGCCGCAGGAGCCGCAACTCAACCCCGAGCAGACCGTGCGCGAGTCAGTCGAGGAGGCGCTGGGCGGCGTGTTCGAGGCGCGCAAGAAGCTCGACGAGATCTACGCGGCCTATGCCGAGCCGGACGCCGACTTCGACGCGCTCGCCGCCGACCAGGCCAAGTACGAAGCCATCCTCGCCGCCAGCGACGGCAACAACGTCGAACTGCAGCTGGAAATCGCCGCCGACGCGCTGCGCCTGCCGCCGTGGGATGCAAAGATCGAACATCTTTCCGGCGGTGAAAAGCGCCGCGTGGCGCTGTGCCGCCTGCTGCTGTCGCGCCCCGACATGCTGCTGCTCGACGAACCGACCAACCACCTGGATGCCGAATCGGTCGACTGGCTGGAGCAGTTCCTGACGCGCTTCCCCGGCACCGTGGTGGCCGTGACCCACGACCGCTACTTCCTCGACAACGCCGCCGAGTGGATCCTCGAACTGGACCGCGGCCACGGCATCCCCTGGAAGGGCAACTACAGCTCGTGGCTGGACCAGAAGGAAGCGCGCCTGAAGCAGGAAGAGGCCAGCGAATCGGCGCGCCAGAAGGCGCTGCACAAGGAACTGGAGTGGGTGCGCCAGAACCCCAAGGGCCGCCAGGCCAAGTCCAAGGCGCGCCTGGCCCGCTTCGATGAACTGAACAGCCAGGAATACCAGAAGCGCAACGAAACCCAGGAAATCTTCATCCCGGTGGGTGAGCGCCTGGGCAACGAAGTGATCGAGTTCGACAACGTCAGCAAGGGCTTCGGCGACCGCATGCTGATCGAGAACCTGAGCTTCAAGGTGCCGCCGGGCGCCATCGTCGGCATCATCGGCCCGAACGGCGCCGGCAAGTCGACCTTCTTCAAGATGCTCACGGGCAAGGAACAGCCGGACAGCGGCGAGATCAAGATCGGGCCGACCGTGAAGATGGCCTTTGTCGACCAGAGCCGCGACGCGCTGGACGGCACCAAGACCGTGTTCGAGGAGATCTCGGGCGGCGCCGACGTGCTGACCGTGGGCCGCTACGAAACCCCGTCGCGCGCCTATATCGGCCGCTTCAACTTCAAGGGCGGCGACCAGCAGAAGCAGGTCGGCACGCTGTCGGGCGGCGAACGCGGCCGCCTGCACATGGCCAAGACGCTGATCGCCGGCGGCAACGTGCTGCTGCTGGACGAACCGTCCAACGACCTCGACGTCGAAACGCTGCGCGCGCTGGAAGACGCGCTGCTGGAGTTCGCCGGCTGCGTGATGGTGATCTCGCACGACCGCTGGTTCCTGGACCGGATCGCCACGCACATCCTGGCGTTCGAGGGCGACTCGCATGTGGAGTTCTTCCCCGGCAACTACCAGGAATACGAGGCGGACAAGAAGAAGCGGCTGGGTGAGGAAGGGGCCAAGCCGAAGCGGATCCGGTACAAGCCGATTGTGCGGTGAGGCACTGCTGAGCAAGCAAGAGAGCCAGGCCTGTGGGCCTGGTTTTTTTATGGTGCTGGCTGTATGCGCTGTCGAAAATTCTGAAACACGTCGCCAGACCTTTGGCATTAGTGTGATGCCGGATAGGTTTGGTGGATGCGAAAGTCAATCCACCTCTTCGTTCTAAAGCGGCTACCTGGACGTCACCGAAGGCGGCTGCCATTCGAGGTTCGACAGGATCGCGAGTACCCGTTTCCGGGGACGGTCGATTCGCCATTTTTCCTCTATCGGTCCGATGCCGAACTGAAGGCGCATCCGAGCTACAAGGGTGCCAAAGCCGGCAGCGCCGAAGCGGCAATACAGCTGATTGCCGACCTTGCACCGCCGCTGGTGACAAGGTTGCTCGACGAAGCCTTTCCACGTTCATGCATCTTCGTCGCGCCCCATGCCAAAGAAGCCGCAGGCGAGAATGCCATCCCGCAAGTGCTGGCAATGTATTTACACCATGTCCTGGACGGATCAGTCGATGAAACCATCGTGCAGACGACCAAGGTATTCCACACCGGCGCAGACCCAATGGAGCGGCTGAATCTGCGCGCTAGCTTTTCCGGATATGTCGTGCCAGATGGGCGTTATGTGCTGGTCGACGACGTTACTACAATGGGGGGCACGCTAGCCGAGCTTGCCAACTATATTCAATGTCACGGTGGCGGCGTGATCGCAGCAATCGTCCTCGTGTGCGCAGGGCGCTCTGGTAGACTGATGGCACCCGGCAGGGTAATTCGTGAACTGGAAAGGAGGTATGGCGATGAAATCCGCAAGATCTTCGGCATTGCCACCCACGCCCTCACCGCGGATGAAGCGGGATACCTCATCGGTTTCCGTACATCTGACGAGATCCGAAATCGCCGAGCTAAGGCGGAACAAGAAACGTATCTCCGACTTGGCGCGAAAGGCATTCAGCTCGATGAACCTGAAGGGCAAGTAAAGCGCAAGGGCCCCGACCGCCGGTAGCGATGAGCATGCAGAATCCGCGCTACAAACAAGAGCCCCAACTCACATGAGCGGGGTTTTTTACTGCGCCATGCCCGCGCAATGTCTTCGCCTTCTACGGCAGTTTCCTAATTACCCCCGCACCAACCTCACCCGCGTAATCTCCGACGGCGCCCCGAACCGCTTCGGCGGGCCCCAATATCCAGTACCACGGCTGATATAGATCCACAGCGAGCCATGCCGCACCAGGCCCGCGGTGTAGGGCTGCTGCATCGGCACGAACAGGTTCCACGGCCAGAACTGGCCGCCGTGGGTATGTCCCGACAGCTGCAGGTCGAAACCCGCTTGCGCCGCCGCGGGCGCGGTGCGTGGCTGGTGGGCCAGCAACACGCGTACGCCGGCATCGGCGGGGGCGCCGGCGATGGCGCGCTGCGGGTCGCTGCGATGGCTTTCGTGGAAGCGGCCGGCGGAATAGTCGGTGACGCCGCCCAGCACCAGCGCGTCGCCGTCATGGTGCAGCACCACGTGTTCGTTCATCAGCACGCGCACGCCCAGGCGGCGCAGCTCGTCGATCCACGGCTGTGCGCCGGAATAGTACTCGTGGTTGCCGGTGACGAAGTAGGTGCCATGGCGCGCCTGCAGCCGGGCCAGCGGCGCGGTGTGAGCCGACAGTTCGCGCACGGTGCCGTCGACCAGGTCGCCCGTGATGGCGACGGCGTCCGCTTGCAGGCTGTTGACGCGGTCGACGATGCGGTCGAGGTAAGGCCGCTTGATCGTGGGGCCGACATGGATGTCGCTGATCTGGGCGATGGTGAAGCCGTGCAGCGCATCGGGCAGGCCCTGCACCGGCACGTCGACCTCGACCACGCGCGCCAGGCGGCGCGCATTGACATAACCGGCCAGCGTGACCAGCAATGCCAGCAGCGGCACTGCCACGGCGCTGCCGGCGGCCAGGCCGGGCGCGCGCCAGCCAAGCAGTTGCCCCGCCAGCCAGGCGGCGGCGAGGGCCACGTCGCGTACCAGCGTCAGCACCAGCAGCGATGAGAAGAATCCCATGGCGAGCATGCCGACCCAGGACACCAGGTCCGACCAGGGCTGGCTGACGCGCCGCGCCAGCAGTCCGGCCGGCAGCAGTGCGCAGGATAGCGCCAGCCAGGCTACCCCCAGCGCCTTGACCGCCATCGGTACCGGCATCGCCGGCAGCAGGCGCAGCCCGATATAGCCGTGCAGCAGGGCCGTGACGAACGCAGCGGTCAGGATGGTGGTGCGTGGAGGCATGGGCGTGGGCCGGGGTGGAGTGCCAAGAGATGAGGCCGCGACGGACCGCTTCAAGGGCCGCGGCGGAGGGCGCAGGCGATGCAAGATGCGCACCCGCTGGGCCGGCGCCCGCCTCTGATCTGTCTTTTTTCTGGCGGATCCTGAATGTTTTCAATTCGGATTGTTCGGCTTGAAGGGCTAATTTAGATTCGCGCAATGGGCCGCCTGTTGTGCAGCATCCTGCCCGCATCCTGCCGGCAGCCGGCAGCCGGCAGGCGGCGCCCTCCCGGAGAAACCCCATGTCGTTTCGGATGAAGCAGACCAGCGCGCTGATCGCGGCGGCCTGGCTGGCGCTGGCCCCGCTCGCCGCGCAGGCCGCCACGCCGGAGAAGTCGTCGGCGGTGGCCACGGCACCCCTGACCTGGCCGCGCAACTTTGATGCGGCCCCCGACCATATCGAGCTGTACCAGCCCCAGATCGAGACCTGGGACGGCAACCGCCTGTCCGGACGCGCCGCGGTGGCGGTGGGCGACAAGACGGGCTCGCCGACCTACGGCGTGGTCCATTTCTCGGCCACCGGCGATATCGACAAGCCCTCCGGGCTGGTGCAGCTGAGCCGCATCACGGTCGACAGCGTCGAAGTGCCCACGCAGCCCGACGCCGCCGACCGCGTGCGCCAGTCGCTGGTGTCGCGTCTGCCGGCCAACGGGCTGACGGTGCCGCTGGACCAGCTGCAGGCCAGCTACGCGGTGTCGCAGCAAATCGCGAAAGCCGGCCGCGTCGCGGTGCGCAATGACGCGCCGCAGATCCTGTTCGCCACCACGCCGACGCTGCTGGTGCTGGTCGATGGCGAGCCCGCCTGGCGTACCGTGCCGGGGACGTCGTACGAGCGCGCGCTGAACAGCCGCGCGCTGCTGCTGCGCGCGGCTGACGGCGAGCTATGGCTGAAGGTGGCCGGCTACTGGTATCGCTCGGAATCCGCCGGCGGCGCCTGGGAAGTGATGACGACCGTGCCCAAGGCGCTGGAGAGCGCGGCCGGCAAGGCGGCCGCCAGCATGAAGCCCGACACGATGCTGCCCGCCGACGGCAAGCGCCCCGCCCGCGCCCCGGCCATCCTCTTTGCCACCCAGCCGACCGAGCTGGTGGTGACCAGCGGCGCGCCGCAGATGGCGCCGGTCAGCGGCGTCAGCCTGCTGACCATGGCCAACGCCGACCACGCGGTCTTCGTCGATCCGGCCGCCAACCAGTATTACGTGCTGGTCTCGGGGCGCTGGTTCCGCGCGCCGATGCTGACCGGGCCGTGGCAGTACGTGCCGGGCAGCCGGCTGCCGCCCGACTTTGCCCGCATCCCGCCCACCGATCCCAAGGCCAATGTGCTGGTCTCCGTGCCCGGCACGCCGCAGGCGCGCGAGGCCGAGATCGCCGCCACCATCCCGCAGACCGCCACGGTGTCGCGCAGCAAGGCCAGCCTGACGGTGGCGTATGACGGCGCGCCGCATTTCGTGCCGATCACCGGCACTTCGCTCAGCTACGCGATCAATACCGGCACGCCGGTGATCGAGGTCGATGGCAGCCACTACTACGCGGTGGCCAACGGCGTCTGGTTCACGGCGCCGGCGCCCGCCGGCCCGTGGCAGGTGGCCACCGAGGTGCCGTCGGCGATCTATACCATCCCGCCGACCTCGCCGGTGTACTACGTCACCTACGTGCGTATCTATGCCGTCACGCCGCAGACCGTGGTGGTGGGCTACACGCCCGGCTACATGGGGGTGGTGGTGAGTGCCGACGGCACCGTGGTCTACGGCACGGGCTATGTCTATCCCCCCTACGTGGGCGCGGTCTACTACGGCTATCCGGTTACCTATGGCTACGGCGCCGGCTTCGGCATCGGCCTGGCCGAGGGCTTTGCCTTCGGCTTCGCCGCGGGCGCGTTCTGGGGCGCGGCCTCGCCGTACTGGGGCCCATACTGGTGGGGCGGCCCGTACAACTGGAACTACGTCAACGTGAACCAGGCCAACTTCTACGGCCGCTGGGGCCAGGGTACGGTGACGCACGCGCAGGGCTGGAACGCCTGGACCGGCACCGAATGGCGCGGCACCGCGGGCGCCGGCTACAACCCCGCCACCGGCGCGCGCTACCAGGGCAGCCGCGGCGCCGCGTTCAATCCCTATTCCGGCAACTATGCGGCCGGCCGCCAGGGCGCCTTCGCCAACCCGTCGACCGGGCGCGAAGGCGCGGCGCGCGGCGGCGTGGCCGGCAACACTTACACCGGCGACTATGCGGCGGGGCGGCAGGCGGCGGGCTACAACGCCCAGACCGGCCGCGTCGGCGCGGCCGAGGCGGGCATTGCCGGCAATACGCAGACCGGCCAGCACACAGCCGGCAGCCGCGGCTTCGTCGCCAACCCGGACAAGAACAACGCGGTGGTGTGGAACAACGGCAACGTATATGCCGGCCACGACGGCTCCGTGTATCAGCACACCGACAACGGCTGGCAAAAGCACACCCCCGGCGGCTGGGAGCCGGTACAGCCCGGCAACGATGTCACCGGCCGGCTGGACCAGCAGCGCCAGGCGCGCGAGCTGGGGCAGCGGCGCTTCAGCGCAGCCGCGCAGCAGTGGCAAGGGCGCGGCGGCATGGGTGGCGGCATGGGGGGCGGATTCGGCGGCCGGGGTTTGCGCGGTGGTGGCTTTCATGGCGGGTTCCGGCGCTGATCGCCGCGGCGGCGATAGTTGTCCGGACACGGCACGGCGGGCGCAGAACAAAGGGATGGCGCGCGCGTGACGCGGCTCGAAAGGACTTAATACGTGCGCAAGAAAGATTGAATTGGCGCTGACTGGGCCCGGCCTTACTCTGCCGGAGGAAAGGGGTGGGCAAAGGTGCACCCGGTGGGCCGGGCGACTGCAACGCCGGTCGCTTCGGCCGCGCTACGGCAACGCAACAAATTTCTGGTTGGGGGGTCCTGTGAAAAGCGTGTTCAACTGGCGCGGCGCGCTATGGCTGCTTCCTGTCCTGGCACTGGCCGGATGCGGCAAGGAGAAAGCCGCGCCGGCCGCGCCGCCCGCAGCCGAGGTCGGAGTCATGACAGTGGCGCTGCGCGATGTGCCGATCGTGTTCGACTTTGTCGGGCAGACGCAGAGCTCGCAGCAGGTGGAAATCCGGGCCCGGGTGAATGGCTTCCTGGACAAGCGCGTCTATACCGAAGGCGCACTGGTCAAGGCCGGCGAGACCCTGTTTCTGATGGATCGCAAGCCGTTCGAGGCAACCCTGCAGGCCGCTGAGGCAGAGCTGGCGCAGCAGCAGGCGCGCCTGGTGACGGCCCAGGCCGACCTCAAGCGCGTGCGCCCGCTGGCCGAGCGCAACGCCCTCAGCCAGCGCGACCTCGATGACGCCACCGGCAAGGCCCAGGCCGCGGCCGCCGCCGTGGAAGGGGCACGCGCCAACGTGATCAGTGCGAGGCTCAACCTGAGCTATACGACGATCAAGTCGCCGGTGGCGGGGCTGTCCAGCTTTGCCAAGCGGCAGGCCGGCTCTTATATCGACACCACCAACAGCCTGCTTACCTATGTGGCCAAGCTGGATCCGATGTGGGTCAATTTCAGCCTGTCCGAGAACGAAGTCCTGAAGATGCGCACCGAGCGCGAATCGGGCGCCATCAAGTTCCCGGAGCAGGATGCGTTCGATGTCGTGATCGTGCTGGCGGACGGCAAGTCATTCCCCAACCACGGGCGCATCGCCTTTGCCGACGCGTCGTTCAGCGCGGATACCGGCACCTACCTGGTCCGCGCGGAGGTGTCCAACCCGGAAGGCGTCCTGCGGCCCGGCCAGTTCGTGCGCGTAAAGGTGCATGGCGCCAAGCGCGCCAAGGCCATCGCCGTGCCCCAGGACGCGATCGTGCAGACCCAGCGCGGCCAGGCGGTCTGGGTGATCGGTCCTGACAACAAGGCGCAGCAGCGGGTGGTGGACGTGGGGGAGTGGACCGGCGACAACTGGGTGGTGCGATCCGGGCTGAAACCGGGTGAACGGGTCGCGGTGAGCGGCACGCTGCGGCTGGCGCCCGGGGCGCCTGTCAAGGCGGTGCAGGCCGGGCCAGCTGCCGCGCCCGCCGCGGCCAGCGGCGTGGCGGCCGCACCCGCACCCGCACCGGCGCCGACGCCGGCGTCCGGCGTCGCCACGGCGGGAGGCAAGCCATGAAGCTTGCCCATTTTTTTATTGACCGGCCGATCTTTGCGTCGGTCGTCTCCATTGTCATCACCGTGGGCGGGCTGGTGGCGCTGACCAAGCTGCCGATCGCCCAGTTCCCGGACATCACGCCGCCGTCGATCACCGTCACTACCAGGTACCCGGGCGCCAGCGCGGAAGTGGTGGCGCAGAACGTCGCCGCGCCGATCGAGCAGCAGGTCAACGGCGCGGACCGGATGATGTACATGAACTCGACCAGTTCATCGACGGGCGACCTGACGCTGACCACGTACTTCGAGATCGGCACCGATCCGGAACTGGCCCAGGTCGACGTGCAGAACCGCGTCAACCTGGCGCTGCCCACGCTGCCGGAGGCCGTGACCTCGCAGGGCGTATCGGTGCAGAAGCGTTCGTCGGCGTTCATGATGGTGATCGCCATCTATTCGCCGGACGCCAGCTACGACCAGACCTTCGTCGGCAACTACGCCAACATCTACGTGCTGGACGCGCTCAAGCGCATTCCGGGCGCCAACCAGTCCTCCATCTTCGGCAGTCCGGACTACGCCATGCGCATCTGGCTGAAGCCGGACCGGATGGCATCGCTGGGCATCACCACCGAGGATGTGAAGAACGCGGTGGCCAACCAGAACCAGCAGTTCTCGGCCGGCCGCATCGGCCAGTCGCCCACCGACGGCGCGGTCCAGCTGACCTTTCCGATTGCCACCAAGGGCCGCATGACGGAGCCGGCCGAGTTCGACAACATGATCCTGCGCGCGCAGTCCGGCGACGTCGCGCTGGTGCGCCTCAAGGACATCGGGCATGCCGAACTTGGCTCCAAGGATTACTCGCTGCGCAGTCGCTACAAGGGCAAGACGGCCACGCTGATGGCGGTCTACCAGCAGCCGGGCGCCAACGCGCTGGATGTTTCCAAGCAGGTGCGCGCCACGCTGGCGGAACTGAAGAAGAGTTTCCCGCCCGGGCTGGAATACGACATCGCGCTGGACACCACCACCTTTGTGCAGGAATCGATCGACGAGGTGGTGCATACGCTGCGCGACGCCGTGATCCTGGTGATCCTGGTGGTCTACCTGTTCCTGCAGAGTTTTCGCGCCACCCTGGTACCGATCCTTGCCGTGCCGGTGTCGATCATCGGCGCCTTTGTCGGCATGAGCGCATTCGGCTTCTCGGTGAACATGCTCACTTTGTTCGGCATGGTGTTAGCGATCGGCATCGTCGTGGACGATGCCATCGTGGTGATCGAGAACGTCGAGCGCAACATGGTCGAGTTCAAGCTGCCGCCCAAGGAGGCTGCCAAGAAGGCCATGGACGAAGTCAGCGGCCCGGTGGTCGCCATCGTGCTGGTGCTGCTGGCCGTGTTCATTCCGGTGGCCTTCCTGTCCGGCATTACCGGCCAGCTCTACAAGCAGTTCGCCATCACCATCGCGGTGTCGGTGGTGCTGTCGGGCGTGGTCGCGCTGACGCTGTCGCCGGCGCTGGCGGCCATCCTGCTCAAGCCCGGCGAACACAAGAAGAACCGCTTCTTCACCTGGTTCAACAATTCCTTTGACCGGCTGGTGGCCGGCTATGACAGGTCGCTGCAGGTGGTCATCAAGCGTACCGCGATGTCGATTGCGATCATCCTCGCGATGGTCGCCGTCAGCGTGCTGATGTTCATGCGTATTCCGGGATCGTTCCTGCCGGTGGAGGACCAGGGCTATCTGTTCGGGGCCGTGGTGATGCCGGATGCCGCCAGCCTGGACCGCACCGGCAACCTGTCGTCGCGCGCGGAAACCTGGCTGGCCAGGCAGCCCGGCGTGTCCTCGGTGGCAACGGTGGACGGCTACAGCCTGATCGATTCCCAGAACAAGGCCAATGCCGGCACGCTGTTCGTCACGCTCAAGGGCTTCGACGAGCGCGGCGAGGGCGAGAGCGCCGAGGACCTGATCCTCAAGGCCAAGAAAGAGTTCTCCACATACCAGGACGGCGCCGTCATCCCCATCAACCCGCCTTCGATACCCGGCCTGGGCACCACGGGCGGCTTCGAGTTCTGGCTGCAGAGCACGGCGGACGGCACCTACCAGCAGCTCGAGGAGAAGGTGCACCAGTTTATTGCCAGGGCGCGCCAGCGGCCGGAGCTGACGGGCGTCAATTCCACCATCAATTCGCGCTCGCGCCAGTTCATGGTCGAGGTGGACCGGGAGCGCTCGGAAACGCAGGGGGTGCCGGTCGAGGCGGTGTACTCCGCGCTGCAGACCATGTTCGGTTCGCTTTACGTGAGCCAGTTCCCGAAGAACAGCCGGCTGTTCCAGGTGATCCTGCAGGCCGAGCCGAAGTACCGCTCGCGTCCCGAGGACCTGGACAATGTCTATGTGCGCAACCACAAGGGCGAGATGGTGCCGATCAAGGCGGTGACCACCACCAAGTACGTCCCTGGCGCCGACATCGTCACGCGCTTCAACAACTTCCCCGCGGCCAAGATCATGGGCGACGCCGCGCCGGGCTACAGCTCGGGGCAGGCCATCGCGGCCATGGAGGAAACCGCGCAGGAGGTGCTCGGCATCGGCTACGCCTATTCCTGGAGCGGGCAGGCCTTTGAAGAAAAGACCGCTGGATCCACGGCGGTCTATGTCTTCGCCTTTGCCTTGCTGATGGTGTTCCTGATCCTGGCGGCGCAGTACGAGAAATGGTCGTTGCCGCTCGGCGTGCTGCTGGCCGTGCCGTTCGCCCTGTTTGGCGCCTTGCTGGCCATCCTGATGCGCGGCATGCTCAACGATGTCTATTTCCAGATCGGGCTGACCGTGCTGATCGCGCTGGCGGCCAAGAACGCCATCCTGATCTTCGAGTTCGCCGTGGAAATGCGGCAGAAGGAGGGCCTCAGCGCCTATGACGCGGCCATTCACGCCGCCAAGCTGCGCCTGCGGCCGATCATCATGACCTCGCTGGCCTTCATCCTGGGCTGCGTGCCGCTCGCCATCGCCAGCGGCGCCTCGGCGGCGAGCCGGCAATCGCTGGGCACGGGCGTGATCGGCGGCATGCTCGGGGCCACGGTGATTGCGCTGTTCTTTATCCCGATGTTCTTCTGGGGGCTGGAGGTACTGGCCGAGCGCAAGCCCAGGGAAAAGGCGGCGGGCGGTGCGGCGCCGACCTCGGGCGACGGCCCGCCCCCAGCCAGACCTCCGGCCGGAGAACCATCATGATCCCGCGTGCCTGGATGCTGGGAGCCTGCGCGGCGGCGGCGCTGGGCGGCTGCGCCATCGGCCCTGATTACCGGCGGCCGGCGACGCCGGACGTGGCCCAGTACCGCATCGACACCGGCCCGCTGGCGATTGCCGCCGACAGCGACTGGTGGAACCAGTTCGACGATCCGGTGCTCACCGCGCTGGTGGACGAGGCGCTTGCCAGCAACTTTGACGTGCGCATTGCGGCGGCGCGCATCGACGAATTCCGCGGCCAGCTGATGGTGGCGCGCTCGGGCTTCTTTCCGCAGCTGAACCTGTCGGCGTCGGCCGCGCGCCAGCGCCTCGGCACGTTCAACGGCACGACCTTCGCCGGGCTCGACAGCCCGCGCAACACCTACCAGCTGCTGGCCAACGCGAGCTGGGAACTGGACCTGTGGGGCCGCATCCGCCGCCAGGCCGAGGCGGCCGAGGCCAGCCTGTGGAACGCGGAATATGCCCGCCGCGGGGTGGTGCTGTCGCTGGCGGCGTCCGTGGTCCAGGGCTATGCGACCTTGCGGGGGCTCGATGCGCAACTCGACGTCGCAAAGCAGACGCTGGCTTCGCGCGGCGACGGGCTGGACATTTTCAGGCAGCGGTACGAGGGCGGCGTCATTTCCCAGATGGAGCTGGCGCAGGCGGAGAATGATTTCTACGTGGCCGAGGCCACCATCCCGCCGTTGCGCACCGCCATTGCGCAGACCGAAAACGCGCTGTCTGTGCTGCTCGGGCGCGAGCCCGGGCCGATCGAGCGCGGCAAGGCGGTGACAGCCTTGCAGGCGCCGTCCATCGGCGCCGACATGCCCGCCACGCTGCTGTCGCGGCGTCCGGACGTGCTGCAGGCCGAGCAGTCGGCCATCGCGGCAAACGCGCAGCTTGGCGCGGCGCAGGCACTGTACCTGCCGGCGGTCAACCTGAGCGGCTTGTTCGGAGCCATCGCCAGCACGCCGGGAGCGCTGTGGCACAGCGCTTCGCAGGTGTGGGGGTTCGGCGCCGGCCTGGCCCAGCCGGTGTTCCAGGGCGGCGCCATCCGCGGGCAGGTGCAGACGGCCTCGGCGCAGCGCGACCAGGCCCTGCTGGCCTATCAGCGCACGGTGCTGGAGGCACTGGCCGACGTCAACTCCGCGCTGGCCAGCGGCACCGAGACGCGCACCCGCCTTGGCAGCCTGCGCGAGCAGGAAAAGAGCCTGACGATCTATGCGGACCAGGCCTTCGCGCGCTATGAGGGCGGCTATTCGAGCTACCTCGAGGTGACCAATGCCCGCGAGAAGCTGTTCAACGCACAACTGGCGGTGATCCAGGGCCAGGTGGACACGCTGACCAGCACCGCGGCGCTGTACAAGTCGCTGGGCGGCGGCTGGCCGTCGGTGCCGCAGGCTGTGCGCGAGGCGGGAATGCAGGGAGATGCGAAGGTGCTGGCGCGGTAGCAACGCACGGAGTTGCGAGGGTTTGCGCACCGCTGCCGCCACCATTCACTGGCACCGCTTGCAGAGGCTCCCCTCTCCCGCAAGGCGGGAGAGGCGAGCCAACCAGCGATGTTGGCCCGTAACGGCTTCATCGCGCCGACCACTCCCCCTGCCTGACCCCCAGCGCCGTCACCACGCCATACGCCGTGATTCCCAGCGCCACCCCAAGGAAGTGCCCGTCCAACCCCATCCCGAACACATTGGCCAATAACCAGCCGCCGCCGGCGGCAAGCGCGATCCGGCACAGCCCGGCCGCCACCGGCCAGCGCATGCGCCCCGCGCCCATCGAGGCGAAGTACAGCGCCATGCCGAGCCCGAAGCCGCCGAATGCCGGCCCCACCCATGACAGCGCGCGCGCGGCGATGGCGATCACTTCGGCATCATTGGTGAACAGGCTGGCAAAGCGCACCGGCGCCAGGCCGACGGCGGCGCCCGCGCTGCCGGCGATGGCCAGCGCCAGCAGTGCGCCCACCCAGGCCGTGCGCCGCGCCGTATGCCAGTCGCCGGCGCCGACGGCGCGGCCGACCAGCGCCGTCAGCGCCGAGCCCACGCCGAACGCAAGCGGGATCATCAGGAATTCCAGCCGCGCCGAGATGCCGTAGGCCGCCACCGCGGCGGTGCCATGGTGGCGCAGCTGCGCGGTGACCAGGATGGTGGTCAGGTTGGCGACCGAGGCCAGCGCGCACGCCACCAGCCCCACCGACAGGATGCGCGCGAACAGCGGCCACGACAGCCGCACCCGCAGCACCGGTACGAAGCCCGCGCCGCCGCGCGCGACCACGATCGCCATCGCCAGCGCCGCGGCCCAAGATACCGCCGCCAGCGCCGCGCCGATGCCGGCCAGGCCCATGCCGGCGGGCTCGGCCAGCAGCCATGACAGCGCCGGGAACGCGATCCACATCAGCGCCAGCACGCGCGCCGCGAGCGCGTGGCGGCCGCCGCCGCGCAGCACCGACGCCAGCGTGTTGGCCAGCCAGGCCGGGATCGCGCCGGCGCCGAACAGCCAGATCGCATAAGTGGCGGCCGCATCGGCGGCGGTGGCGCCGGCCACCGCGCCCAGCACCGCGCGCGGGAACCCGGCCAGCGCCACGGCAAACGCCAGGCCGGCGATCACGGCGATCCATAGCGCATGCATCACCAGCGCCGAGGCTTCGTCACGCTTGTTGGCGCCCAGCGCGCGCGCGATGGCCGCGACCACGCCGCCGCCCATGGCCCCGGTCGACATCTGCTGCAGCAGCAGCGCAAACGGCAGCACCACGGCCCAGCCGGCCAGCGCCGCGGTGCCCTGGCGCGCGGCTAGCCAGGTTTCGATCAGCTGTGCCACCGCCTGCAGCAGGGCAATCAGCGCGGTGGGCCCGGCCAGCTTGCCGATGCGGCGGGCGATTTCGGTGGCCGGCACCGCGTCGGCGGGGAGAGTGCCGGCGGGCAATGCGCGCGTGTCAGTCATGGCCGGTCTCCTGCCCGCCCGCCGCGACCGCG
This sequence comes from Cupriavidus taiwanensis, assembly GCF_900250075.1. Lineage (NCBI taxonomy): Bacteria > Pseudomonadati > Pseudomonadota > Betaproteobacteria > Burkholderiales > Burkholderiaceae > Cupriavidus > Cupriavidus taiwanensis. Next base: position 3,354,033 of record NZ_LT977070.1, on the reverse strand, counting down.
GCGGCCCCGGCGTCGCCGAAGCGTTGGCGCAGGAAGCGGCCCGCACCCGGGCCCGGCAACACCCGCACGTCGTCCAGCGTGATCGCGCTGCCATCGGCGCGGGTCAATGCCGGCTCGGCGATCTCGGCACCGGTGCGGCGGTCCTGCAGCAGCGTCAGCGGTCCCTTGTCGTCGGTCATCCAGCGGTCGGCCCAGGCTTTTAGCGCCACGTAGGCCGGGAAGAAGTCGCGACCCTTGTCGGTCAGCTGGTAGACATGGCGTGCGCCGCCCTCGGGCGCAACGCGCGCCAGCAGCCCGTGCGCCACCAGGGTCTTCAGGCGCGCGCTGAGGATGTTTGGGGCGATGCCCAGGTTGCGCTCGAACTCGTCGAAACGGGTGCTGCCGTAGAAGGCCTCGCGCAACACGAGGATGGCCCAGCGTTCGCCCAGCACGGCCATCGAGCGGGCCACGGGGCAGGGCATCGCGGTGAAATCGGTGGGGGGCATGGGTCTCCGCCGTGGTGTGGGGGGCTTGCTTTCGATTTGCAAGCTTGCTGCAGCATAGCTTGCAAATCGCAAGTTCGCAGGCGGGCCAACCAATGGCTTGGCGAAAGCGTGCGATCAGCGGCCACTGGTGCCGGCTACTTCACCGCGTCCCGGAATACCTCCAGCTTCTCCAGTTCCTCGCGCAGGAAGCCGATCAGCGCGCGCGTTGCCATCGACGGATGCAGGTTGGGCGTGGTGATGATGAACAGCTTGTTGCCCAGCCCTTCCGGGCGCCAGTCCGGCAGCACCGGCACCAGGTTGCCGGCCCGCACCTCTCCCCACCCGATATAGACCGGCAGCATGCCGATGCCATGGCCTTCGCGCACGGCCCGCGCCAGGAACAGGAAGTGTTCGGACTGCAGCGTGGGCGTCAGCGCCACGTCCACGCGCTGGCCGTCGCGATACAGCGACAGCGGGAACTGTCGGGGCGGGAAGGGCGGGCACAGGAAGCTGCAGCCGGCAAGGTCCGGCGGTACCTGCACCGACCCAATGCTGGCGAGGTACTGCGGCGATGCATACAGTTGCCAGCGGATATCGCAGATTTCCCGCGCCACGTGGTCCAGCGGCGGCGCCGACGTGACCTTCAGCGCCACGTCGATTTCGGCCGCGATCAGGTCGTTGACGCGATTGGCAAAGAATACCCGCAGCGTGATGCCGGGATGCATGTGCGCGAACTGCAGCAGCAGCGGCGCGATATAGGCGTCGCCCAGCCCGGTAGGCACGCTCACGCGCACATGGCCGCGCAGGGTCTGGCCCAGGCTGTCGATCTCGGCCTGCGCCGAGGCCACTTCCTGCAGGATGCGCACGCCGTGCTGGTACAGCGCCTGGCCGGGCTCGGTCAGCTCGAGCCGGCGCGTGGTCCGGCGCAGCAACTGCGCGCCAGCCTGGTGTTCCAGCTCGCGCAGCTGGCGGCTGACCTGCGACCGCGTAACGCCGCGCCGGCGCCCGGCTTCGGCAAGGTTGCCGGCGTCGACGATGTCGACGAAGGCCTGGATCAGGTTGAGGTCCATCGGGGATTGCCTGAAGGATTGTCACGTCTGGCGCAACATTGTGATTCCACCCGGCCTGATTGTCGATGCGTGGCTACGCCGATACAGTGGTCGGCTGACAAAACCCAAGCTTGGAGACAGCGGATGGCCACGGACCTTTGGTATCAAGACATGCACCGCAGCGGCGAGGATCTGCTGGCGCGCGGCGCCCGCCTGGCCGGCGGCCTGCGTGCGCTCGGCGTGCAGGAGGGCGACGTGATCGCGGTACTGCTGCGCAACGATCCGGTGTATGCCGACGTGGTCCATGCCTGCCGCATCGCCGGCTGCTACTACTGCCCCATCAACTGGCACTTTACCGCCGAGGAAGTCCGCTTCCTGCTGGGCGACAGCGGCGCCAGGGTGCTGCTGGCGCAGGACGACCTGCTGCCCGCGGTGCGCGATGCGGTCCCGGCCGGCATGCCGGTGCTGTCGGTGGGCGGTCCCGCCGCGGGCGCGACTGAATATGAAGCGTGGCTCGCGCAACAGCCCGCCTACGACGGCCCGCGCGTGGCACCGCGCGGCCATATGGCATACACCTCGGGCACCACCGGCCGGCCCAAGGGCGTGCTGCGCCAGGCGCTGCCGCTGGACGGGCTCGAGGAACAGCTGGCGCGCATGCGTTCGGTGGTGCGGCAGACCTACGGGCTGGAGCCGGGCTGCCGCGCGCTGATGTCGGCGCCGCTGTACCACAGTGCGCCGGGCTCGTTTATCCAGAACGCGCTGCAGATGGCCGAGCGCCTGGTGCTGACGCCGCGCTTCGACGCCGAGCAGGTGCTGGCGCTGGTGGAGCAGCACCGCATCGACGTGCTCTACCTGGTGCCGATCATGTACGTGCGGCTGCTCAAGCTGCCCCCGGAGGTGCGCGCCAGATACGACCTGTCTTCCATCCGCTTCGTCGCCTCGACCGGGTCGCCGTGCGCGCCAGAGGTCAAGCGCGCGATGCTGGAGTGGCTGGGTCCGGTGATCCATGAAACCTACGCCTCCAGCGAGGCCGGCATGATCACCGTGGCCACCCCGGCCGACGCCGCCGCGCGCCCGGGCACCGCCGGCAGGCCGGTCGACGACGCGCAGCTGCGCATCCTCGACGAACAAGGCCGCCAGTGCGCGCCGGGCGAAATCGGCCTGGTCTACGTGCGCCAGCCCGCTTACCCGGACTTCACCTACCGCAACAATGAGGCCGCGCGCGCCGCCATCGACCGCGACGGGCTGGTGACGCTGGGCGACATGGGCTATGTCGACGCAGACGGCTACCTGTTCATCTGCGACCGCGCCTCGGACATGGTGATTTCCGGCGGCGTCAACATCTACCCGGCGGAGATCGAGCATGAGCTGGTGCGCTATCCCGGCGTGGCCGACTGCGTGGTGTTCGGCATTCCCGACTCGGAATACGGCGAGCGCCTGCTGGCCATGGTGCAGCCGATGCCGGGCGCCGAGATCCGCGAGGCCGAGGTGATCGACTGGCTGCGCGAGCGGCTGTCCGGCTTCAAGGTGCCGCGCAGCATCGTGGTCGAGGCGCAATTGCCGCGCGACGAAACCGGCAAGCTGGCCAAGCGCCGGCTGCGCGACCGATACTGGGAAGGCCGCCAGCGCCGCGTCTGAGCGCACCGGCGGGACTGCACCTGGCACAAGCCGATAACGACAGGAGGAGACGCGATGCAGAACAAACCGACCAAGACCACCGGACGCAAGCCACGGCGCGCATGGCTCGCCGCGATCGCGGCCGGCGCAGGATTTGCGCTGGCAACCTGGAGCGGCGCCGCGCAGGCGGCCTATCCCGACCGCCCGCTCAAGCTGGTGGTGCCGTACACGCCGGGCGGCTCGACCGACCAGTTCGGCCGCGCGCTGGCCGATGGCATGTCGCGCCAGCTGGGCCAGACCGTGGTGGTCGAAAACCGCCCCGGCGCCGCCACCATGATCGGCACCACCAGCGTGGCGCGCGCGCCGGCCGACGGCTACACCATGGTGCTGGCGACCAATGGCAGCATGGTGCTCAACCCGATGCTGTACAAGAAGATCCAGTACGATCCGCCCAAGGACTTCCGCATCTTCAGCATTGGCGCCGAGGCGCCGCTGGTGGTGGTCACCAACACCCGGGTGCCGGCCGGCAATATCCGCGAGTTCGCGGCCTACGCCAAGGCCGAGGGCGGCAAGCTCAACTATGCCTCGGTGGGCCTGGGCAATGCGCTGCAGCTGGCCACCGAGATGCTCAAGACCGAACTGGGCATCGGTGTCACGCACGTGCCGTACAACGGCAGCGCCCCGGCGCTGGCAGCGCTGCTGGCCAATGACGTGCAACTGATGGTGGACGTGGTCAGCACCTCGCTGCCGCATATCAAGGCGGGCAAGCTCAAGGCGCTGGCGGTCACCGGGCGCAGCCGGCTGGAGGTCCTGCCGAACGTGCCGACCGTGGCCGAAAGCGGCTATCCCAACTTCCAGGCCGCCACCTGGTTCGGCCTGGCCGTGCCCGCGCAGACGCCGCCCGAAGCCGTGGCCAGGCTGCAGGCCGCCGCCGACCACGTGCTGAAGGACCCGCAGTTCCGCGCCACTTTCAGTGCCCTCGGGCTGCTGGTGCAGCCGCCGCGCACGCAGGCAGAGATCGACCGCTATCTCGAGGCCGACCGCGCCCATTGGGGCAAGGTGATCAAGGCGAACAACATCTCGCTGGACTGACGCGTCGGCCGGGCGCGCAGGGACCGGTGGGCGATGGGCGTATAGTTTCAGCTCATCAAGGCGGCGGGGCGCGCTCCCGCCGGATGCCTGCGCCCGCCCCAGCCATGACAGATCGCGACCCCAACGATCCCAAGCCTGCCTCGTCATCGTCCGCCGCGCCGGGCGATAGCCCGGACTCCCAGGCGCAGCCCGACACCGGCGCGCCGCCACCCGATCCCCGCCTGCTGAACCAGATCAGCCGCCGCGCGCGCGTGGCGGCGTGGCGCAAGTCGCGCCAGGCCGGGCGCATCTCGCGCACCACGCTGCGCTATGCCGCGTTCATGTTCGGCGCGGGCTGCGTCGGGCTGTTCTCGCTGGTGTTCGCGTGGATCGCCGAGGTCGCGCTGCACTGGAACCGCCAGCTGACCCAGGCCACGCCGTGGCTGGCGTTCGTGATGCTGCCGTTCGGGCTGGCCGCGCTGCGCTGGCTGACCATCCGGCTGGCGCCCCAGGCGCGCGGCAGCGGCATCCCGCAGGTGATCGCGGCGGTCACGTTGCCGCCGTCGGGCCCGGCGCAGACGCTGCTGGTGTCGTTGCGCCAGTCGATGTGGAAGGTGGTACTGACCGCCGCGGCGCTGCTGGCGGGCGCCTCGGTCGGGCGCGAGGGCCCGTCGGTGCAGGTGGGTGCGGCGGCGATGCTGGCCTGGGGCCGCTGGTGCCAGGAGAAGCTGCGCTTTCGCATCGGCTTTCATCCCAATGCCCTGATCGCGGCCGGCGCGGCAGGCGGGCTGGCGGCGGCGTTCAACACGCCGCTGGCCGGGGTGGTGTTCGCCATCGAGGAACTGGGCCGCGGCACCGCGGTGCGCTGGGACCGCCTGGTGCTGTCGGGCGTGCTCACCGCCGGCTTCCTGTCGCTGGCGGTGCTGGGCAACAACCCGTATTTCGTGGTCAAGGTGCCGATGCTGGGACTGCATGAGGCCTGGGGCCCGGTCCTGCTGTGCGCGCTGGTGACCGGCGTGCTGGGCGGCGTGTTCGCCAAGGCGCTCCAGGGCGGTGTGCCGGCGCTGCTGCCCGCCGCATGGCGCGACTGGCCGGGGCGGCATCCGGTGTGGACCGCGTTCGGCTGCGGCCTGGTGGTGGCGATCCTCGGCTGGGCCACCGCGGGCGCAACCTTTGGCACCGGCTATGAGCAGGCCGCGGCGCTGATCAACGGCGAATCGCAGGCGACGCTGTGGTTCGGCCTGGCCAAGCTGGCGGCGACCGTGGTGTCGTACTTCGCCGGCATCCCGGGCGGGATCTTCACGCCCGCGCTGGCGATCGGCGCGGGCATCGGCGAGAACGTCGCGCATTTCGTCGGCGGCATGGCTGAGCCGCGCGTGCTGGCGCTGGTGTCGATGGCGGCGTTCCTGGCGGCGGCCACGCAGGCGCCGATCACCGCCAGCGTGATCGTGATGGAGATGACGCGCACGCAGGACCTGACGGTGTTCCTGCTGGCGGCGTCCTTGCTGGCGTCGTTCATCTCGCGGCAGTTCTCGCCGCACCCGTTCTACCACCAGGTCGGCCACACTTTCCGGCGCGAGGCCCTGGCGCTGACGCGCAAGGCGCCGGCAGGGTAATGTCAGCGCGGCGCGCGAGTGACGGCGGCGCCGGTGCCATCGGGTAAGCTAGCGCACGCCCCCTTGTCGCCCCTTGCCGTGCGCGCGCAAGTGAATCGTTCGCCACGATCTCGCGCCGCGCAGGAACAACCCGGCGGGGGCGGGCTCCAACCCGGAGCCTTTCACCAGGAGTCCGTTTTGAAATTCCCCGTTGCCGGGCTGGCGCTTGCCGGCCTGCTGGGCGCCGCCGGCGCCAATGCCGCCCCTGCTGCCGCTGCCGCTTCCCCCGCTCCCGCCCCCGCCTCCGCACCGGCCGCCAAGCCCTCGGCCCAGGCGGAAAACAGCGCCCTGGCGCCGCTGCTGGGCATGCTGGAAATCGGCAACCCGCTGCCGGCGCTGCCCGACTGCGCCGACAAGCGCACGCCCGACGGCCGCGATGTCACCGGCTTTTGCGTCGAACTGAAGGGCGACGGCCTGATGCGCCAGGTCGGCGTGCCGCGCGCGCAGCGCCCGGCGTTCATGGATGGCCCCTATGTGGTGGCCTTTGTCGACCGCAATGCGCTGGTCGGCCTGGTGGTGCCGACCGCCGGCGCCAACTCGCAGCAGGCCGCGGCCGACAGCATCAGCGCGCTCTACGGCAAGCCCTTCCGCCAGGAGCAGGAAGACATGCGGGACAAGGCCGGCAAGACCGTCAAGACGCTGCATGCCGGCTGGATGCAGCGGCCGCTGACGGTGGAGTTGTACGCGATGCCGGAAGACCCCAGCACCGGCACCATCGAGATGCTGCTGCCGCAGGCGCGCGCGCTGATGGCGGACAAGGACGCCGAGGTCGACAAGCAGCTCAATCCGGCCTCGGCGCCGGCGGCCAAGGGCAAGACCGCCGCGGCCAAGCCCGCGCCGAAGGCACCGGCCAAGCCGGAAAAGCCAGGCAGCTGGTAACGGCACAGGCAGGCGGCGCTCAGCTCGCCTGCGCCGCCGGCCGCCTCACAGTCCTTCCATCACCTTGTCCAGCCCCCGCACCACGCCGCGCACGGTGTGCACCTTGCGGATCGCCAGCAGCGCGCCGGCAACATAGGGCTTGGAGCCGTCGCCGGCCTCGTGCTTCAGGTGCAGGCGCTGGCCGTCGGCGCCGAAGATCACTTCCACGCCCAGCTGGTAGCCCGGCAGCCGCACGGCGTGCACCTGCGTGCCCGACATGGTCGCGCCGCGGGTCTCCTTCGGGCCGTTGACCTGGTCGACCGGCACCGCCTTCGCGGCGGCCTTGACCTGGCCGAGCCGGTACGCCAGCTCGCGCACCGTGCCGGAGGGGACGTCGATCTTGCCGGCCTTGGCGTAGTCGATGATCTCCCAGTGTTCCAGGTGGCGCGCCGCCATCTCGGCAAATTTCTGCAGCAGCACCACGGTGATAGCGAAATTGCCGCAGGCGAGCACGCCGCGCTCGGCCTGGCGCGCGGCCGCGTCGATCTCGGCATAGTCGTCGTCGGTCAGTCCGGAGGTGCCGACCACCACGTGCGCGCCGTGCGCCAGCGCCTGCAGGATGTTGTGCTTGGCGATGCCGGGCTTGGTGTATTCGACGTAGACGTCGTACGGCGTCTGGCCCAGCGCTTCGATGCTGGCGGCGGCCACGCCCGGGGTATCGGCATGGCCGGTCAGCTGCGCCAGGGTCTGGCCGGCGGCGCCGCGCGACAGGCCCGCCACCAGGGTCATGTCGGCCGCATGGGCCACGCCGCGCGCCAGTTCGCCGCCGGCCCAGCCGGTCACGCCGCCCACGGCGACACGGATCGGGTTATTCATGTTCTGTTGCTCCGCAAAGGCTGATGGGTCTGGCAGCATACCGCGTCAGCCGGCGGCGCGCCGGCGGTCGAGCTTGCGCGCCAGCACGATCGAGGTGGTGGTGTGGTTGACGCCGTCGAGCATGCCGATCTCGTCGAGCAGCCGGTCGAGCCGGTCATGCGTGTCGCAGCGGATCGCCACCAGGTAGTCGACCGGGCCGCTGACGGAATTGACCTCTTCGATCTCGGGCAGCCGCTGCAGCGCGCGCAGGATAGCGGGCGCGGCCTTGGGCTGCACCGACAGGCCGCAATACGCCAGGATGGCGTTGTCTTCCATGCGCTGGCCCAGCCGCACGCCGTAGCCGGCGATCACGCCGCTGCGCTCCAGCCGCGCGATGCGCGCCACCACCGTGGTGCGCGCGATCCCCAGGTGCCGGGCGAGGTTGGCGGCGCTTTCGCGCGCGTTGGCCTGCAGCAGCGACAGCAGGTGGCGGTCGGTGGTGTCGAGTTCGGTCATTGCGTCGGGATGCCTCGTCGTTTCGTTCGATTATGGCGGTTTTTCGTCGTTCTTGTGCCTTCATTGTGTCGGCCGGGCTATCCATACTCCAGTCAACCGAAATCTTTTCTTCTTCTGGACGGAGACACCATGCAAGCCTCGAACCTCGGCCGGCAGGCCCCGCGCGAGCTGCCCAAGGCGGCCCGCCCGTTGCACGTGACAGTGCTGGGCGCGGGCAAGATCGGCCGCACCATTGCGGCCATGCTGCACGACAGCGGCGACTACCGCGTCAGTCTGGTCGACCATGACGGGCGCCGCCTCGATGGCCTGCCGCGCGGCGTGCTGGCGCGCGCCGGCGACCCCACCGAGCCCGGCACCTGCGCCGCGCTGCTGGCCGGCGCCGACGCCGTGCTCAACGCGCTGCCGTTCCATGCCGCGATCAGCGTGGCCTCGGTGGCGGCGCGCCTGGGCGTGCATTACTTCGACCTGACCGAGGACGTCGCCGCCACCCAGGCCATCCGCCAGCTGGCGCAGGGCGCGCGCTCGGTGCTGATGCCGCAATGCGGGCTGGCGCCAGGATTTATCGGCGTGGTCGGCCACGATCTCGCGCAGCGTTTCCTGCGCGGCGGCGGCGAGCTGCTGGACCTGCAGATGCGGGTGGGGGCGCTGCCGCGCTATCCGAGCAACGCGCTCAAGTACAACCTGACCTGGAGCACCGAGGGGCTGATCAACGAGTACTGCAACCCATGCGAGGCCATCGTCGACGGCCGGCGCGTCGAACTGACGGCGCTGGAAGGGCTGGAGAGCTTTGCGCTGGACGGCATCGAATATGAAGCCTTTAATACATCGGGCGGGCTCGGCACGCTGCCCGAGACGCTGGCCGGGCGCGCGCGCCATGTCGACTACAAGTCGATCCGCTATCCCGGCCACTGCGCGCTGATGAAACTGCTGCTCAACGACCTGCGCCTGCGCGAACGCCGCGACTGGCTGCGCGATATCTTCGACCGCGCCATTCCGCTGACCGAGCAGGACGTGGTGATCGTGTTCGCCACCGCCACCGGCTATCCGGCCGGCGGCGAGCGCGGGCGCGGCCCGCTGACGCAGGCTTCGTTCTCGGCGCGCATCGGCGGCGTGGACGGTGAGGGCGGCCACGTCAATGCGATCCAGCTGACCACCGCCGCGGGCATCTGCACCGCGCTCGACATGGTGGCCACCGGCGCGTTGCCGCAGGCCGGCTTCGTGCGGCAGGAGTCGATGCCGCTCGACGCCTTCCTGGCCAACCGCTTCGGCCGCCACTACACGCAGCATCCGCTCCAGGAGAGTCTCGTATGAAAGCGCAAGAGTTTGCCGCCTGCTGGGATTCGCTGGGCCTGCCGCGACCATGGCGCGAGGGCACGCCTGCCGGTGCCGTGACGGTGCGCTCGCCGGTCGACGGCGAGGCCATCGGCCACCTGCCGCCCTGTACGCCGGCGCAGGCCGATGCGCTGATCGCGCGGGCCCACGCGGCGCAGACCACGTGGGCGCTGATGCCGGCGCCGGCGCGCGGCGAGATCGTGCGGCGCTTCGGCGAGGTGCTGCGCGAACACAAGACGGCGCTGGGCCGGCTGGTCTCGCTCGAATCCGGCAAGATCCTGCAGGAAGGGCTGGGCGAGGTGCAGGAGATGATCGACATCTGCGATTTCGCGGTCGGCCTGTCGCGCCAGCTGCACGGGCTGACCATCGCCTCCGAGCGCCCGCAGCACGCCATGCGCGAGACCTGGCATCCGTACGGACTATGCGGCGTGATTTCGGCGTTCAACTTCCCGGTGGCGGTGTGGGCGTGGAATGCGGCGCTGGCGCTGGTGTGCGGCAACGGCGTGATCTGGAAACCGTCGGAGAAGGTGTCGCTGTGCGCGCTCGCCGCGCACGGCCTGCTGGAGCGCGTGCTGGCCGCGGCGGCGGCGCAGCACGGCGGCATCTCGGCGGTGCTGCCGGGCGGACGCAACCTGGGCACCCACCTGGTCGAGCACCCGGCGGTGCGGCTGGTCAGCGCCACCGGCTCGACCCGCATGGGCCGCGAGGTCGGCATCGCCTGCGCCGGGCACTTCAAGCGCTGCATCCTGGAGTTGGGCGGCAACAACGCCGCCATCGTCGCGCCCTCGGCCGATATCGAACTGGCGGTGCGCGCCATCACCTTTGCCGCGGCCGGCACCGCGGGGCAGCGCTGCACCACGCTGCGCCGCTGCTTTATCCATGCCGACCTGATGGACACCATGGCGAGCCGGCTGATCACGGTGTTCGACCGGCTGCCGGTCGGCGATCCGCTGGCAGACGGCACGCTGGTCGGCCCGCTGATCGACAGCGCCGCCGGCGACGCCATGGCCAACGCGCTGGCGGCGTGCCGCGCGCAGGGCAATATCGTCACCGGCGGCGAGCGCCTGCTGGCCGACCGCTATCCGCATGCCTGCTACGTGCGGCCCGCGCTGGTAATGACCGACGCGCAGCACGACACCATGCTGACCGAGACCTTCGCGCCGATCCTGTACCTGATGCCGTACACCTCGCTGGACGAGGCCATCGCGCTGAACAATGCCGCCGCGCACGGGCTATCGTCGTGCATCTTCACCGAATCGATGCGCGAGGCCGAGCGCTTCCTGTCGTCGGCGGGCAGCGATTGCGGCATCGCCAACGTCAATATCGGCACCAGCGGCGCGGAAATCGGCGGCGCCTTCGGCGGCGAGAAGGCGACCGGCGGCGGGCGCGAGTCAGGCTCGGATGCGTGGAAGGGTTATATGCGCCGTGCCACCAACACCATCAACTACGGCGATTCGCTGCCGCTGGCACAGGGCATCCGCTTCGAAATCTGACGACATCCCGGGGGCGGGCGGCATGGCGCGTAGGGAACGGTAACAAGCGTTACACGGCTTTGACGCCGTATTACCTGTTCTGCCCGTATAACGTCAGCAAGGCAGGCACATGCCCGTTGCGACCCCAAGGATGAAATGATGAGAATGCTGACGATTGGACTGGCTGCCGGTGCGGCATCGGTGACCCTGCTGGGCGGCTGCGCCGTCTATCCCACGCCCGCCGGCCCGGCGGTCGGTCCGGCGCCGGTGTACGTGGCGCCCGCGCCGGTGGTGGTGGCGCCGCGTCCGTACTACTACGGCGGCTACGGCTACTATGGCCGCGGCTATCGTCGCTGGTAAGCGTTGCGCTGTAACCCGGGCGGCCGGATTCAATTCCCGGCCGCGTCGCCGGCGCGGGCGTTCAGCCCGCCCCAGCTGGGTGCCAGGGCCTGCCCGATCTGCGGCAGGTCCACCAGGTCCAGCACGCGCCCGACCGTATGGTCAACCAGTTCGGCAATGCTTTGCGGCTTCTGGTAGAAGCCCGGCACCGGCGGGAACACGATCCCGCCCATTTCCGTCACCGCCGTCATGTTGCGCAGGTGCGCAAGGTTCAGGGGCGTTTCCCGCACCATCAGCACCAGCTTGCGGCGTTCCTTGAGCGTGACGTCGGCGGCGCGGGTGATCAGGTTGTCCGAGAAACCATGCGCGATTGCCGCCAGCGTGCGCATCGAGCACGGCGCCACCACCATGGCCTGGGCGCGGAATGAACCGCTGGCGATGGTCGCGCCGATGTCGCGCACGTTGTGCACCACGCTGGCGAGCGCTTCGACCTCGGCGCGGCCGATGTCCAGCTCGTGCTGCAGGTTCATCACGCCGGCCGGCGAAATCAGCAGGTGGGTTTCCACCGCGGGCGCCGCGCGCAGCACCTGCAGCAGGCGCACGCCGTAGATGGCCCCGGTGGCGCCGGTGATGGCGACGATCAGCCGTTGCGGTGTGCCGCCAGCCCCGGACATGGCGGGACTCAGCCCTTCAGCAGGGTTTGCAGTTCGCCGTTCTGGTACATCTCCATCATGATGTCCGAGCCGCCGATGAACTCGCCGTTCACATAGAGCTGGGGAATGGTCGGCCAGTTGGCGTATTCCTTGATGCCCTGGCGGATGCCTTCGTCGTCCAGCACGTTGACCGTGGTCGGCGCATCGACGCCGCAGGCCTTCAGGATCTGGATGGCGCGGCCCGAGAAGCCGCACATCGGGAATTGCGCGGTGCCCTTCATGAACAGGACTACCGGGTTGCCCTTGACGATCTGGTCGATCTGTTGCTGCACGTCGCTCATGGTTTGCTTTTCAGTGGGGCGAAGCCGTGTCGCGGGCGCCGCCTGGGGGGAAAGGGATACCGTGCGGCCGGGCCGCACGGCGGGAATCTGACGCCGATTTTACCGGAATCGCCGCGGCGCTTCAGGGTGCCGCGGACGTACCGGCGGGTTGCGCGCCCGGCCAGCGTCCGCCGGTGCAGCGCTCCAGCCCGGCCAGGTCGCGCGCGGTGAAGACCTCGTCGAAGCCGCCGGCTTGCAGCAGCTGGCGCGTGGCCGCCGCCTGGTCATAGCCGTGTTCCATCAGCAGCCAGCCGCCCGGCAGCAGCCGCGCCCCGGCGCCGCCGACGATGGCGCGCAAGTCGGAGAGGCCGTCGTCGTGGTCGGTCAGCGCGTCGATCGGCTCGAAGCGCAGGTCGCCTTCGGCCAGGTGCGGATCGCCCGCGGCGATATAGGGCGGGTTGCTGACGATCAGGTGGAAGCGCAGCTCCCGCGGCAGCGCCGCGTACCAGTCCGAGACCAGGAACTCGATATGCTCGGCGCCCAGCGCGCGGGCATTGTCCTGCGCCACCATCAGCGCGCCGGGCGAGATGTCGGTGGCCCAGACCCGCGCGTCGCGCCGCTCACGCGCAAGCGTCACGGCAAGGATGCCGGAGCCCGTGCCGAGGTCCAGCACATTGGGCTGCGGCACCGTGGCCAGCCGCGCCAGCGCGGCTTCCGCGGCAACCTCGGTATCGGGGCGCGGGATCAGCACGTCGGGCGTGACCCGGAACTTGCGGCCGAAGAACTCGCGTTCGCCGATCAGGTAGGCCATCGGCTCGCCCGCCAGCCGTCGCGCCAGCAGCGTCGCAAACGCGTCGCGCTGGGCGATGGTCAGCACGTCGGTGTCGCGCGTGATCAGCTGCGTGCGGCTCAGGCCGGTGACATGGGTCAGCAGCATGCGCGCTTCCAGCGCAGGCAGGCCGGCCATGGCGGCGAGGGTCTGGGCCTCGTGCAGCGTGGGAGTTGCCGGCAGCGCGGTGGAGTCGGGGGTGGACATCGAGTGGGTAAAAGACGGTTCTGGTGCCGGCTACAAAAAACCCCACCGGTGCGGGACCTGGCGGGGCTTTGGGGCGGTGCTCTGGTGAAACTTCCGGCTTCGTGCCAGTGTACCGCTCATCGGCTGCGGCGGGCGCAATGACCCCGCCGGGGCGATTACTTATTGACGGCGTCCTTGGCCTTGTCCGCGCCGGCGTTGACGGCATCCTTGGCGGCCTGCTTGGCATGCTCCATGGCGTTGCCCGCGTCTTCCTTGGCCTTCTCCGCGGCGGCGGAAGCGTTGGAGGCGGCATCGCTGGCGGCAGCCTTGGCGGCATCTGCGGCGTTGCTGGCGGCAGCGGCGGCATCGCTTGCGGCGGCCTTGGCGGATTCCGCGGCGCTTTGCATCGCGCTCTCGGCGTTCGAGGCGGCGGGCGGCGCTTCTTCCTTCTTGCTGCAAGCGGCCATGGCCGCGGTGATCATCAACAGCGCGAGCAGTTTTTTCATGATTTCGTCCTAGCTATGTTCTCGGGAGTGACTACCCGGCACCATTCTCCGTTTGCCGGTCGAAATCGATTATAGACAGCGACTTTACCCCCGCCAGTGCTGTTTCAAGCATTTACAACAGATACAAAGACATAGGCGACTTTACGCGTTGTTCATCGCCGAAGCCTCGACTGGGTGTCATAAAGGCGCGCTCAGGCGTCTTCGCCCAGCGCCGCCAGCTGGTCCGCCTGGTGCTCGGCGGACAGCGCCGACAGCAGCTCGTCCATGTCGCCGTCCATGATCATGTCGATCTTGTACAGCGTCAGGTTAATGCGGTGGTCGGTCACGCGGCCCTGCGGGAAGTTGTAGGTGCGGATGCGGTCGCTGCGGTCGCCCGAGCCGATCAGGTTGCGCCGGGTGCTGGCCTCGCGCGCCTGCGCGGCGCGCGCCTGCATGTCCTTGATGCGGGCGGCGAGCACCTTCATCGCCTTGTCCTTGTTGCGGTGCTGGCTGCGGTCGTCCTGGCACTCGACCACGATGCCGGTGGGCAGGTGGGTCAGTCGTACCGCGGAATCGGTCTTGTTGACGTGCTGGCCGCCCGCGCCAGAGGCGCGGAAGGTGTCGATGCGCAGGTCGGCCGGGTTGATCTCGACCTCGCCGACCTCGTCGGCTTCGGGCATCACGGCAACCGTGCAGGCGGAGGTATGGATGCGGCCCTGCGCCTCGGTCGCGGGCACGCGCTGAACGCGATGGCCGCCCGATTCGAACTTCAGCCTGGAAAACGCGGCATCGCCGGCGATCCGGATGATCACTTCCTTGTAGCCGCCCAGGTCCGATTCCGATTCGCTCATGACCTCGACCTGCCAGCGCTGCCGTTCGGCATAACGCGTGTACATCCGCAGCAGATCGGCGGCGAACAGCGCGCTCTCCTCGCCGCCGGTGCCGGCGCGGATTTCCAGCAGCAGGTTGCGGTCGTCGTTCGGGTCCTTGGGCAAAAGCAGGCGCTGCAGGCTGGCCTGCAGCGCTTCGAGGCGGTCGCGCGCGGCGGCGATCTCGTCGGCGGCGAAGTCCTTCATCTCCGGATCGTCGAGCAGGGCCTGCGCGGTGGCGAGGTCGTCCTGGGCCTGCCGGTACTGGCCGTATTGCTCGGCCACGGGCGACAGCTCCGCATGTTCGCGGCTGAGCTTGCGGTACTGGTCGATATTGGCGGTCGCGTCTTCGCGCGCGAGCAGGGCGTTGACTTCGTCGAGTCGCTCGGCCAGTTGGTCGAGCTTGGCAAGCATGCTGGCTTTCATCGGGGCGGACAGGGAATGGGGTGGGCCGGGCTGCGCGTGCGATGGCGGCGGCGAAGGCGTGCCGGGCGCGGGGCGCCGGCAAGGCGAGCGCGGCTAGCGCTCGGAGTGGCTGCTGTGGCGGAACAGGCCCGGCACCAGGCGCAGCAGCGCCTCGCGGTCCTCGCCCTGGGTGTGGTTGAGCGCGTGCGTGGGGCCGTGCAGGAACTTGCGCGTGAGCGCGCCGGAGAGCGCCTCGAGCACGGCCTGCGGATCGTCGCCGCGCGCCAGCATGCGGCGCGCGCGCTCCAGTTCGGCCTGCCGGATGGCTTCGCCGCTGCTCTGCAGTTCGCGGATGACCGGCACCACGCTGCGGGTTTCCAGCCAGTGCATGAAGTTCTGCACGCGGCTTTCGATAATGGCTTCGGCCTGCGCCACCGCGGCCTGGCGCAGGGCGTTGCCTTCGCGCACGACCGCGCCGAGGTCGTCGACGGTATAGAGGAAGACGTCGTCCAGGCGCGCGACTTCGGGCTCGACGTCGCGCGGCACGGCCAGGTCAACCATCATGATGGGGCGGTGCTTGCGCCGCTTGACCGCGCGCTCCACCGCGCCCAGGCCGATGATCGGCAGCGAGCTGGCGGTGCACGACACCACTATGTCGAACTCATGCAGGCGCTCGCCCAGGTCTGACAGGCGGATCGCGTTGGCGGTCAGGCCCTGGCCGCTGAGCTGCTCGGCCAGCTTTTCGCCACGTTCTACGGTGCGGTTGGCCACCACGATCTGGCGCGGCTGCTGCGCGGCAAAGTGGGTGGCGCACAGCTCGATCATCTCGCCCGCGCCGATAAACAGCACGCGCTGGGTCGAGACGCTTTCAAAGATCCGCTGTGCCAGCCGCACCGCGGCCGCGGCCATCGACACCGAATGCGCGCCGATCTCGGTCTGCCCGCGCACTTCCTTGGCCACCGCGAAGGTGCGCTGGAACAGCTGGTTCAGGTAAGTGCCGAGCGAGCCGGCTTCGCCGGCGGTGCGCACCGCGTCCTTGAGCTGGCCCAGGATCTGGGTCTCGCCCAGCACCATCGAATCCAGGCCGCTGGCCACGCGGAAGGCGTGGCGCACGGCTTCGGACTGCGGCAGCGCGTACAGGTGCGGGGCCAGTTCGCCGGCGGGCACGTTGTGGTGCTGCGACAGCCAGCGCAGGGTGTGCTCGAAGCCATCCGTGCCCGGCGTCAGGACGTCGGTCGCGCAGTAGATCTCGGTGCGGTTGCAGGTGGACAGGATCGCGGCTTCGGTGCCGCTGCGCCCCGACAGGTGGGAGCGCAGGGCCCCCAGCGCCGGCTTGATCTGCTCGAGCGGAAACGCCACCCGCTCGCGCAGCGAGACGGGTGCCGTAGTGTGATTGATGCCGATCGCGAGCAGTTGCATTGTTGGGGACTGGTGTGGCCCGAAGCGCGGCCGGACCGGATGTCATTATACCGCCGGGACCGATCATTGCAGTCGCCCGCTGCGGTGGGTGGCAGGGGCGCCGGATTGCAGTATCGTTACGCCGCGGCCGGTTGCCGGCTGTGATGCGGACAACACAGGAGAAGCGGATGCTGGGCACCTTGATCGTGGGTTTGCTGGTCGGACTGGCGGCACGCCGGCTGCACCCGGCAGGGCGCGTGGTGACCGTGCCGGCCGCGCTGGTGCTGGGTGCGGCGGGTGCGGCGTCGGCTTTCTACACCGGCCGCGCACTGCATTGGTTTGTCGACGGCCAGCTCAGCAGCTGGCTCGCGGTGATCGCCGGGTCGGCGCTGCTGGTGGGGTTCTGGGGCACGGTGCGGCCGCGCGGTCGGTAAATACTGAACCGACTTTCCGGTCAGGAATCTGCACGCGGCTTGATCCCGGTCAGTCGGCCGCCTTGCCTGGCGTCAGGCCCTGGCGGCCAGCAGGCGGCGCAGCACCCCGCTGGAATAGTGACTGGCCACGTCGGTCAGGAATGCCGAGAAATCCACATGGGCGGTGTCGTCGGCGCGGTCCGAGATGGTCCGCATCACCGCGTAAGGCACGCCATATTCATGGCAGACCTGTGCCACCGCGGCGCCTTCCATTTCTACCGCCAGCAGGCCGGGCAGCCGCTCGCGCAACTCCGCCACCGCGGCGGGCGAGCCGATGAACTGGTCGCCGCTGGCGATCATGCCCCGGTGCAGGGTCGGCGCCGCGACGCCAAACTTCTCGCGCACCGCGCGCGGCACGTCGACGGCCAGGTCGTCGCGCAGGAAATCTGCCGCGGCGGCATGCAGCTCGGCCGTCAGCGCCGCATCGGCCGGGAATTCGGCGCGCTCCAGCAGCGGCACTTCATGGCGGCCGAAAAACGGGCGCGCGTCCAGGTCATGCTGCAGGGTGCGGTCGGCGATAACGATGTCGCCCACCTGCGTGGTGGCGCCGATGCCGCCGGCCAGGCCGGTAAAGACGATCTGCGTGGCGCCCAGCTCGCGGATCAGCGTGACCGTGGTAGCCGAGGCCGCCACCTTGCCCATGCGCGCCAGCACCAGCACGCACGGTTGCCCGTACAAATGGCCGCTGTAGTAGTCGCGCATGCCGATGGTGCGTACGGTGGCGCGGCTGTCGTCATGGCGCATGGCGGCGACAAGGCCGTCGACTTCATCGTGGATGGCGGCAAGGATTCCGAGGGTCATGGGGCGTGGGCAACTTGGACAAGGCCCACAGCATACCCGGCCCGCGCAGGCCGGGCCTGGATGGAGCGCGAGCGCACGCCCCCTCCCACGCAACAGGTGCGGCCCAGGTATCACTTTGCTAAAGTCGCCGTCATTCCAGCACGCAAGGGCGAGCATGCAAGCAACCCGCATCGGAGCAAATGGCCCGGACCAAGAAGCCGTGGGCGAGCGGCGCGCCATCCGCCAGGCGCTGGCCCACTGGCGCGCGCTGGGCCGCCTAGGGCCGCCGGCGGTCGCGGCGCCGTGGGCGCGCACCGAACCGGTCGCCGCGGACTGGCGCCGCTGGCTCGACACCGCGCTGATGGCGCTTGGCACCGCGCTGCTGTGCGCCGGCGTGATCGTGTTCTTTGCCTTCAACTGGCAGGACCTGCACAAGTTTTCCAAGTTCGGCCTGCTGGCCGGCCCGATCACGCTGCTGGCCGGCCTGGCCTGGCTGCGCCCGGCGGGCGATGCCGCCGGACGCGCCGCGCTGGGCGGTGCGCAGGTGGTGGCCGGCGTGCTGCTGGCCGTGATCGGCCAGACCTACCAGACCGGCGCCGACGCCTGGCAGCTGTTCGCGCTATGGGCGCTGCTGGCGCTGCCGTGGGCGCTGGCGGCGCGCGCGGCGCCGCACTGGTGGCTGGTCATCCTGGTGGGCAACATGGCGCTGCTGCGGTACTTCAGTATCCGCTTCGGCGTCGATGGGGTGTTCTCGCTGCTGTTCGATTCGCGTCACGTGCGCACCGCCACGCTGGCCTTGCTGGGCGCGGTGGCGCTGCAGCTGGTGCTGTGGCAGCTGCTGTGCGCACAGGCGCCTGCGCTGGGCTTTCGCGGGCTGACCGGCGGCCGCATGCTGGCGGCGCTGGCGTGCCTGCATGCCGGCTCGCTCGGGCTGGCCAGCCTGCTGCGCAGCGACTTCGACGGCGCCGCCTTCGCGCTGGCGGTGCTGGCGCTGGCCGCGCTGGTCTGGTGGTTCCGCTGGCATGCCTTCGACATCGTGGTGCTGAGCCTGGCCTGCCTGACCGGCATCGTGCTGGCCGTCGCGGCCATTGCCAAGGTGCTGTTCGAAGGCAAGGACGATTTCGGCGCCTTCCTGCTGCTTGGCCTGCTGACCATCGGCCTGGCCGCCGCCGCTGCCGCGTGGCTGATGCGGGCCTGGCGCAGCCAGCTGGAGCAGGCATGAGCAACGTACTGCAGACCGAGCAACGGCTCTGGCAACAGCTCGCCGCCCGCGGCGAGGTCCAGGGCGAGCCGCCCGCGCATCCCCACACGCCGTGGGCGGTGCGCTGCCTGATGGGCGCGGCGGGCTGGCTGGGCGCCTTGTTCTTCCAGTTCTTCCTGGTCGGCACCGTGTTCGTTGCCGCGCGCGAGAACGGCGTGGCGATGGCCGTCACCGGGCTGGCCATGATTGCGCTGGCCGCGTTGCTGTACTGGCGCGGCGGCGGCATCGCCGCGGGGCAGTTCGCGCTGGCGGTCAGCCTGAGCGGGCAGGGCATGGCCGTGTTCGGCCTGACCGAGGCGCTGGGCTTCACGCGCGTGGCCGAGAGTGCCGGCTTCTGGGCCGCACTGGCGCTGTTCGAGGCCGCGCTGGCCTGGCTCGTGCCCAACCGGCTGCACCGGCTGCTGTGCGGGCTGGGCGCGTGGATCGGGCTGGCCGGCGCGGTGCATCTCGCCATGGCCGGCGGCAAGCCGGAGGACTGGCTGTTGCTGACCTGGTCGCTCGGCTGGCTGGTGCCGCTCGGCGCCGCCCTGACGGCCGGTTTCACGCTGGCCGAGGCGCGCCTGTGCGCGGACGGCCGCCATGCGCTGCTGGAACCGCTGGCCGACGCGACGCTGCTGTTCACGCTGGCGGCGGCGCTGGTCGTTACCGGCATGAGCCATCCGCTGGCCTGGCTGGAGGGGCCGGAAGCGGCGCGCATCCCGCTGGCGCACTGGGCCGCGGGCGGACTGGTCACGGTGATGCTGGCCGGCTTCGCGCTGGCCGAATGCCGCCGCCTGGGGCTCGGCCAAGCCATGCAGGGCGCCGTGCTGGGCGGCCTGGTCGCGTTCGGCGCGCTGATGGCAGCGGCGCCCGCGGTCGTGGCCGGCGTACTCGCGCTCGGGCTGGCGCTGCGGCGGGCGTCGATGCCGTGGCTGGGGCTGGGCGTCACCAGCATCGCGATCGGCTTTATCTGGTACTACTCGGCGCTGCACTGGACTCTGCTTGCCAAGTCGGCCACCCTCGCCGCCGCCGGCGCCCTGCTGCTCGCCGGCCGCTACTGGCTGCTGCGCCGCGCACAGATGGAGGCCGCATGAAACGCTGGATCCTGATCGCCTGGGCGCTGACGCTGGCGCTGGCCGCCGTCGGCATCGCCGGCAAGGAGCGCCTGCTGGCGCACGGCGACGTCGTCTTCCTCAGGCTCGCGCCGGTCGACCCGCGCTCGCTGATGCAGGGCGACTACATGGCGCTGAACTTCGACATCGGCAACCAGATCCGCGCCGCCCGGGCTCAGGACGCCCAGGTGCCGCGCGACGGCGTCGCCGTGATCCGCCGCGATGAACAGGGCATTGCCGGCTTAGTGCGCGTGCACGGCGCCGAGCCGCTGGCGCCGGGCGAGCAACTGCTGCGCTACCAGACCGCGCGCTCGCGCTGGGGCGGCATGCAGGTGCAGGTGTCGACCGATGCGTATTTCTTTCAGGAGGGGCAGGGCAAGCGCTTCGCGCAGGCGCAGTATGGCGAGTTCCGCGTGGGGGCGGACGGGCAGGCGCTGCTGGTGGGGTTGCGGGGGAAGGGGATGGAAAAGTTGTGAGGCAGGCGCGGTGTATTCCGCGCCAATGAAAAAGCCCGCATCGCTGCGGGCTTCCTGACGAGTCAGGCGGGAATCAGACGTTGAACAGGAAGTTCATAACATCCCCATCCTTCACCACATACTCCTTCCCTTCCGCCCGCATCTTGCCGGCTTCCTTCGCGCCGGTCTCGCCCTTGAAGCTGATGAAATCTTCATAGGCGATGGTCTGCGCGCGGATAAAGCCGCGTTCGAAATCGGTGTGGATCACGCCGGCTGCCTTGGGGGCGGTGTCGCCGACGTGGATGGTCCAGGCGCGCACTTCCTTGACGCCGGCGGTGAAGTAGGTCTGCAGGCCGAGCAGCTTGAAGCCGGCACGGATCACACGGTCCAGGCCGGGTTCTTCCATGCCCAGGTCGGCCAGGAATTCGGCCTTGTCGGCCTCGTCGAGGTCGGCGATCTCGGCTTCGATGGCGGCGCAGACGGCGACCACGGGGGAATCGGTCTGCTTGGCGTATTCACGCACCGCGTCCAGGTGCGGGTTGTTGTCGAAACCATCCTCGCGCACGTTGGCCACGTACATGGTCGGCTTGGCGGTGATCAGGCAGAACGGGCGGATCACATCCCACTCTTCGGGCGCCAGGTCCAGGGTGCGCACGGCCTTGGCCTGGTCCAGCACGGCTTGCGCCTTTTCCAGCACGGCGACCAGGCGCTGGGCTTCCTTGTCCCCGGCGCGGGCCGGCTTGACGTAGCGCGCCAGCGCCTTCTCGACGGTGGCCAGGTCGGCCAGCGCCAGTTCGGTGTTGATGACTTCGATGTCCGACAGCGGGTCCACACGGCCGGCCACGTGGATCACGTTGTCGTCCTCGAAGCAGCGCACCACGTGGGTGATGGCATCGCATTCACGGATATTGGCCAGGAACTGGTTGCCCAGGCCCTCACCCTTGGAGGCGCCAGCCACCAGGCCGGCGATGTCGACGAACTCGACCGTGGCCGGCAGGATGCGCTCCGGCTTGACGATCTCGGCCAGCTTCGCGAGCCTCGGATCCGGCACCTCGACCACGCCCACATTGGGCTCGATGGTGCAGAACGGATAGTTTTCGGCGGCGATGCCGGCCTTGGTTAGGGCATTGAACAGCGTGGACTTGCCGACGTTGGGCAGGCCGACGATGCCGCATTGGAGGCTCATGGTTTGGTCTTCGGAATCATTGGGTTGCGTGATGCCAGAGGGTCCGCGCAGCCGTCGCGGGCGCGGATCGCGCGCTGCCGCCAGGGAAGGGCTTCGGGACGAGACAAAGACATCACATCGCGCAGGCTCGGCGAGGTTGCACGCCTTTGCCACGGAAAACCGCGATTGTAACCTTTTGGGGGCAGGGCACGGTGGCGGGACAGGCGCGACCTGGCAAACAAGACGGCCAAGGGGTCAGCCTTGGCCGTGCATCGTGGACTGGTGCCAGATCGTCAGGTAGTGATCAGGCGCCGTCGGCAAATCCGTCCCGCATGTCCGTGGTCTTTGCGCCGTCGGTAAACATGTCGCGCTGGTCCACGGTTCGTGCGCCATCGGTGAAGCTGTCGCGCGTACGCGCGCCGTCGGTGTAGACATCAAACTTCGAAACCTTCGCGCCATCCGTGTAGACGTCGCGAGGACCGGTACCCCCGAATGCCGTGCCCATGGCCCCAGCGGCAGCGACGGCAATCAATAGTGATTGTTTAATCATTGGTCCACCTCCCTTCAGGTGGTGAGTTCCCCGGCCAGAAATATTTCGTTTCAATATAGGCTCGCGCCCATCCGTGGGCGGCAAGGCTTGTCCTATTGTTTTGTTCTAAGCCTTATGACCTGTGGATATAAGGAACGAGCCAATGAGACGGGTACTGTCGGAGGCTTGCCCAAAGGTGTCCCGGTGCGCCGGGCGGGCCGCTTTCGTAGCGGCGGACCGGCTCGGACGGGGCTCCTGAGTGACGTGGCTATAATCCAGCCATGACCCGATCCCACGCGTCCGCGCGACCTGCCGCGCGCAAATCCTCCGCTTTCCAGGTTGCCGTCGTCGGTGGCGGCATCGTCGGCAAGTCCTGCGCGCTGCTGCTGGCCCAGCAGGGCATGGACGTCGCGCTGATCGCGCCGAAGCCGGCGCGCGCCGCGGCCAGCGCCGGGCCGGACGACTGGGACAGCCGCATCTACGCCTTCTCCGCCAGCTCGCAGGCGCTGCTCGAGCGCATGCGCGTGTGGGAGGCGCTGGACCCGGCGCGGATTCAGCCGGTGCGCGACATGCGCGTGTTCGGCGACGTCAGCGCCGCCGAGACCTCGCCCAGCTTCGACGGCGACCTGCATTTTTCCGCGTATGCCGCGGCGGTACCGCAGCTGGCTTGGATCATCGAGTCGCGGCTGGTCGAGCGCGCGCTCGACACCGCGCTGGGCTTCCAGCACCAGGTGACGTGGCACGACGGCACCGCCAGCGTGTGCGAGCGAGACCCCGACGGCATCACCCTGACGCTGGACAACGGCGGCAAGGTGCGCGCCGCGCTGGCGATCGGCGCCGACGGCGCGCGCTCGTGGCTGCGCCAGCAATGCCATATCGGCGTCAGCACGCGCAAGTACCGCCAGCTTGGCGTGGTCGCCAATTTTGCGTGTGAGCGGCCGCACCATGAAACCGCCTGGCAGTGGTTCCTGGGCGCGCCGGAAAAGCTGATGGCCGACGAGGAGCCCGCCAACGGCGAGGTGCTGGCCATGCTGCCGCTGCCGGACAACCATGTGTCGATGGTCTGGTCCGCCGACGAGGCCCACGCGCGCGAACTGCTGGCGCTGTCGCCGGAGGCGCTGGCCGCCACGGTGATGCAGGGCGCCAGCGGCGCGGTCGGGGCGCAGTTCGGCACGCTGCGCTGCGTGACCTCTGCGCAGGGCTTCCCGCTGGTGCTGCAACGTGCCGACCAGTTCGTGCAGCCGCACGTGGCGCTGGTGGGCGACG
The DNA here is from genome assembly GCF_900250075.1 of Cupriavidus taiwanensis. Lineage (NCBI taxonomy): Bacteria > Pseudomonadati > Pseudomonadota > Betaproteobacteria > Burkholderiales > Burkholderiaceae > Cupriavidus > Cupriavidus taiwanensis. The sequence goes on along the minus strand of NZ_LT977070.1, from coordinate 3,330,640 downwards.
CCGCCCACGTGGTGCATCCGCTGGCCGGCCAGGGCATGAACCTGGGCCTGCGCGACGTCGCGGAACTTGGGCGCGTGATGGCCGACAAAGAACCTTTCCGCAGCGAAGGCGACCTGCGCCTGCTGCGCCGCTACGAGCGTGCGCGCGCCACCGACCTGTTGTCGCTGACCGCCGCCACCGACGGGCTGCACCGGCTGTTCTCGCTGCCGGGCAGCGTGGCGCGGGTGGTGCGCAATACCGGCATGCGCGCGGTCGGCGGACAGACGCTGCTCAAGCGCTTGCTGATCGGGCGCGCGCTCGGCTAGGTTCGCACGCACTGTCCGCTCCCCCGTACGCCCCCTTACCGAATCCCCTGGAGTCCACATGTTCCCATCCCTGCGCCGCCGTCCCGCCGTCTACGCCACCCTCACCGCCATCGCCGGCGGGCTGGCCGCGGCCGGCTTCGCGCTGCACGCCATGGCGGCGGGCGAGCCCGGCACCGACCGCATCAAGGAGTCGCTGCAGAAGATGCTGGGCGGCCGCGCCGAAGTGAAGAGCGTCGGCAAGACCCCGGTGCCGGGCCTGTTCGAAGCCAATATCGGCGGCCAGGTGGTGTACACGGATGCCACCGGCCGCTACATCCTGAACGGCGAGATGATCGATACCCGCACCGGCACCAACCTGACCGAGGAGCGGCTGGCCGAGATCAACCGCATCAAGTGGTCGGACCTGCCGCTGGCGCGCGCGATCAAGTGGTCCAAGGGCGATGGCAGCCGCCAGATCGCGGTGTTCTCCGATCCCAACTGCGGCTACTGCAAGCGCATCGAGCAGACCTTCCAGCAGATGGACAACATCACCGTGTACACCTTCCTGTACCCGGTGCTGTCGCCGGATTCGGAGACCAAGTCGAAGCAGGTCTGGTGCGCGGCCGACCGCACCAAGGCCTGGCGCGACTGGATGCTCAAGCAGGTGGCGCTGACCGGCAACGGCAGCTGCAAGACCCCGCTGGAAGAGAACCTGGCCTTGGGCCACAGCATGAACGTGACCGGCACGCCGGCGGTGTTCTTCACCGACGGCACCCGCATCCCCGGCGCGGCGGACGTCGCCACGCTGGAACGCAAGCTCGCCAGCATCAAGAAATAAACGTGCGCCGGACCTGTCCCGGCTCGAGCGACGGCCGGACCTGTCCGGCCGTCGTGCTTTCTGCCTTTCCCCTCATTGCATGCGATCGCCGCCAGGCGACCAAGGAGACACCATGACTTTCCAGGCAGTGCTGCTGACCCAGGCTGACGGCGCCACCCAGGCCAACCTGGCCACCCTCGACGAAGCCCAGTTGCCGGCCGATGGCGACGTGCTGGTTGCCGTCGATTACTCCACCATCAACTTCAAGGACGGCCTGGCCATCACCGGGCGCTCGCCGGTGGTGCGCAAGTGGCCGATGGTGGCGGGCATCGATGGTGCCGGCACGGTGCTTGAGTCCGCGCATCCGCGCTGGAAGGCCGGCGACAAGGTGGTGCTGAACGGGTACGGCGTGGGCGAGACCCACTGGGGCTGCCTGGCGCAGCGCGCGCGCCTGAAGGGCGACTGGCTGGTGCCGCTGCCCGCGGCCTTCACCACGCGCCAGGCCATGGCGATCGGCACCGCTGGCTATACCGCGATGCTGTCGGTGCTGGCGCTGGAGCGCGGTGGCGTCAACGGCCCGGTGCGCCCCGGCGACGGCGAGGTGCTGGTGACCGGGGCCTCGGGCGGGGTCGGTTCGGTGGCGATCGCGCTGCTGAGCAAGCTGGGCTACCAGGTGGTGGCTTCGACCGGCAAGACGCGCGAGGCGGATTTCCTGAAGGCGCTGGGCGCCGACGACGTGATCGACCGCGCCGAGCTGGGCGTGCCCGGCAAGCCAATGCAGAAGGAACGCTGGGCCGCGGTGATCGATTCGGTGGGCTCGCACACGCTGGTCAATGCCTGCGCGCAGGTGCGCTACGGCGGCGTGGTGACGGCGTGCGGGCTGGCGCAGGGGCTGGACTTCCCGGGCTCGGTGGCGCCCTTCATCCTGCGCGGCATCACGCTGCATGGCATCGACAGCGTGATGGCGGCGATGCCGCTGCGCGAACAGGCCTGGCAGCGCCTGGCCAGCGACCTGGAGCCGGACCGGCTCAATGCGCTGACGCGCGAGATCGGCCTGGGCGAAGCCATCGACGCCGGCCGCAAGATCATGGAAGGCGCCATGCGCGGGCGCGTGGTGGTGGATGTGAATCGCGGCTGAGCAGCACCAGGCCGCTTTGCCGGCCTTGTCCCGCGCCTCCCCGCGTCGGCGCTGCATGCAGCGCCGACGTTACAATCCTGCCCATGACGCCGATCCGCTACGCCATCGCCCCGCTTCAGCCTGAAGCGCACCTGTTTGCCGTTACCGTCACCGTGAGCGAGCCCGATCCGGCCGGGCAGTGTTTCTTGCTGCCGGCGTGGATTCCCGGCAGCTACATGATCCGGGACTTCGCGCGCAATATCGTGCGCATCCGCGCCGACGCGGGCGGGCGCGAGATCGCGCTGAGCAAGCTCGACAAGCAGCGCTGGCAGGCCGCGCCCGTCGCCCTGGCCGACGGCCCGCTGACGCTCAGCTACGAGGTCTACGCCTGGGACCTGTCGGTGCGCGCCGCGCACCTGGACACCACCCACGGCTTCTTCAACGGCAGCTCGGTGTTCCTGTGCGTGGAGGGGCAGGCCGAGCGGCCCTGCACCGTCGACATCCACGCGCCCGCGGGCGAGGCCTACCGCGACTGGCGCGTGGCCACCGCCATGCGCGAGGCGCCGGGACGCGACGGGGCCAAGCGCTACGGCTTCGGCCGCTACCAGGTGGCCGACTACGACGAACTGGTCGACCACCCGGTCGAGATGGGCACCTTCCAGCTGGCCAGCTTCCGCGCCTGCGGCGCGCAGCACGACGTGGTCTTCACCGGGCGCGTGCCGCAACTGGATCTCGAGCGCGTGTGCCGCGACCTGAAGCGCATCTGCGAGACCCAGATCCGGCTGTTCGAGCCGCGCACCGCGCAGGCGCCGTTCCTGGACAGCAACCGCCGCTACGTGTTCATGACCATGGTCACCAGCGACGGCTACGGCGGCCTGGAGCATCGCGCCAGCACCGCGCTGATCTGCTCGCGCAACGACCTGCCGGTGCGCGGCAACAGCGAAACCAGCGAGGGCTACCGCACCTTCCTCGGGCTGTGCAGCCACGAGTATTTCCACACCTGGAACGTCAAGCGCATCAAGCCGGCCGCATTCGTGCCGTACCGGCTGGCGCAGGAAACCTACACGCCGCTGCTGTGGCTGTTCGAGGGCTTTACCAGCTACTACGACGACCTGGTGCTGGTGCGCTCGGGCTGCGTCACCGAGGCGCAGTATGTCGAGATGCTGGCCAAGACCTGGAACGGCGTGCTGCGCGGCAACGGCCGCACCAAGCAGAGCGTGGCCGAAAGCTCGTTCGATGCCTGGACCAAGTACTACCGCCAGGACGAGAATGCGCCCAACGCCATCGTCAGCTACTACACCAAGGGCGCGCTGGTGGCGCTGGTGCTGGACCTGACCATCCGCGACAAGACCCGCGGGCGGCGCTCGCTCGACGATGTCATGCGCGCGCTGTGGCGCGGCTACGGCCGCGGCTTCTATGCGCCGGACGCGGTGCAGCGCGGCGTGACCGAGGCCGAGGTCCATGCGCTGTTCGATGAAGTCACGGGCCTGCGCATGGGGCCGCTCCTGCGTGCGCTGACCGAAGGCACCGGCGAGTTGCCGCTGCCGCCGCTGTTCAAGGCGTTCGGAATCAAGGCCGAGGCGCAGAAGCCGGCGCGCACCGCCGCGCTGGGGATCAAGGTCAAGACCGAGGACGGCTGGGTGCGCGTGACCCAGGTGCTCGATGGCGGCGCCGCGCAGGCCGCAGGGCTGTCCGCAGGCGACCTGCTGGTTGCCGTCGACGGCGTGCGCATGGCGCCGGGCCAGCTCGACAAGCTGCTGGCGCGCTACCGCCCCGGCGACCGCATCGAGCTGCACGCCTTCCGCCGCGACGAGCTGCAGGCGCTGCCGGTGACGCTGGCGCGCGAGCCGGCGGCGCAGTTCAAGCTCAAGGCGGAGGGCGGGCGGCATGCGGCGCGCTCGCGCTGGCTGGGCCAGTGAGCTAGTCTTCTTTCGCCGCGACACCGGATACCGCTACCGCCACCGCAGTCCAACGTTCCCGCTGCATGCAATACGCGCACGATCCCCGCACCTTCCTGTATTCGCACTATGTGTACCGGGGGCTGCGCTCGGCCACGGGCGTGATCGGCGCGACGCTGATCGCGCTGCATTTCAGCGACCTGCCCACCGCCATGGTGGTGTCGATGGGCGCGCTGTGCACCAGCCTGATGGATCTGCCGAGCCCGCTGAACCACAAGTTCAACGAGATGCTGGCCAGCGTGCTGCTGTGCAGCGTGGTCACGCTGGTGGTGGCGCTGGCCACGCCGTTCCCGCGCGTGATGCCGTTCCTGCTGGTGCTGGTGACGTTCATGGCCGGCATGATGACGGTGTACGGCAACAAGACGCTGCCGCTGCAGTTCGCCGCACTGTTCGTGATGACGCTCACCATCAACGAAGACTTCCTGGTGCGGCGCGCGCTGGAACATGCGGCGCTGTTCAGCGTCGGTGCGGTCGCCTATCTCGGTTACGCGATGCTGGTGAGCTGGGTCACCGAGCGCCGCACCCGGCAGCAGGTGCTGGCCGAATCGCTGTACGAGCTGGCGGGCTACCTCGAAATCAAGGCCGGCTTCTACGACGCCGGCAACGACTTCGAGGCCCAGTTCAACCAGCTGGTGCGCCAGCAGATCGTGGTGGCCGAGCGCCAGCAGGCCGCGCGCGACCTGGTGCTGCGCGGCAACCGCACCCCGCACGACGGGCTGCTGGTGCAGGTGCACCTGCGCATGCTTGACCTGTACGAGTACATCCTGTCGACCAACACCGACTATCCGATGCTGCGCCAGACCTTCGCCGGCACGCCGGTGCTGGACCACCTGCGCGGGCTGGTGATGCAGATGTGCAAGGACGTCGAAGAGATCGCCTACGAGGTCACGCGCGGGCGCGGTTCGTACGCCACGGTGGAATACGGCCCTGGCCTGCGCGCGGTCGAGGCCGAGATCGCGCAGCTGCGCCACCACCATATCAACCCGGCGGCGATGACGGCGCTGGTCGAGACGCTCGACATGATGCGCGGCGCGATCACGCTGATCGGCCAGCTGCACGAGGCCTCGCGCACGCCGGTGGAACCGGCCAAGGTGCTGCCCGGCTCCGACATGACGCCGTTCCTGACGCGCCAGAAGTACGAGCTGAGCGTGCTGCGCGACAACCTGAAGTGGACTTCGCCGGCGTTCCGCTTTGCGCTGCGGGTGTCGATGGCGGTGGCGCTGGGCCTGTGGATTGCCGAGCGCCTGCCTTATGTGTCGCACAGCTACTGGATCCTGCTGACCATCATCGTGATCCTGAAGCCCAACTTCAGCATGACCAAGCAGCGCTACAACGACCGCGTGATCGGCACGCTGATCGGCTGCGTGGTCTCGGTCGCGATCCTGAAGGTGGTGCACCAGCCGCTGATCCTGCTGGGCGTGCTGTTCCTGTCGCTGGTGGCCAGCGCCGCCTTCGTCACCATCAAATACCGCTACACCGCGATCGCCGCCTGCATCCAGGTGCTGATCCAGATCCACCTGCTGATGCCGAACAGTCCCACCGTGGCGGGCGAGCGGCTGGTGGATACGGTGATCGGCGGCATCATCGCCTCGCTGTTCAGCTTCGTGCTGCCGAGCTGGGAATACCGCGCCATCCCCAAGCTGGTGGAGGCCGTGCTGCAGGCCAACCGCCGCTATATCGCCGCCACGCGCGACCTGCTGCTGCGCCGGGCCAAGGATGACTTTGCCTACCGCGTGCAGCGCAAGCAGTTCATGGACAACCTGTCGGCGCTGATCTCGTCGTTCCAGCGCATGCTGGACGAGCCCAGGAGCCGGCATCGCGCGGTCGACAACCTGAACCGCTTCATCGTGCAGAACTACCTGGTGGCGGCGCACGTGGCGGCGGCGCGCATCCAGGTGCGCCAGCACTACGAGGAACTCGATCTCCCGGCCGCCGAGGCCGCGATCGAGCAGGCCACCGAGGCCGCCAGCCACAGCCTGCAGGTGGCCAGCGAACGGCTGCACGCCGACGAGCGCGGCGGCGGCCGCGGCGCAGGCTTCATCCGCAAGGCGCCGGCGGAGCGCAAGGAGGCCGTCCCGGTGGAAGCCGACAAGCCGGTTGCGGCGGCAGTCGAGGCGGCGCCGGAAGCGCTGGCTGAAGCGGCCCCTGACCAGGTCGTCGCAACTGTCACGCCCGAAGCGGCCGAAGCCGAGGAAGACGCCGCCGCGGAACGCCGCGCGCGCCTGGCCGATTCCGCCGACAAGCGCCGCACCGACACGCTGGTGCAGGCCGCCGCGGCGGGCGAGTCGAGCGAACAGGCAGGGGTGACGTCAAGCTCCACCGGCCGCCCCGCCAACGCGGTGCTGGAGCGCCGGCTGCGCGCGCTGCGCGAGGACGCGGCCAAGATTGCGCTGCGCACCGGAGCGATCGGGCGGGCGATGCGGGCGCGGTCGTAGAGCCCGTATTACGGTCCGCCTTGCGCGGCAGGCTCACGCGCCGTGCCCCGCCCCCTCATCCTCCGGCAACGTCAGCATCCCGCTGTGGTAGCTGTACTCGAAGATTTCCCCATACCGCCCCCAACCGATCGCCACGCTCAGCACGCGTTCGGCCTCCGCCGGCTTGAGGAATTGCTCCAGTTCCTCGAGCACCTGCTCCTCGCGGATCTCGCCGGCTTCGCTCGCCACCAGCTCGCGGCGCACATGCGCGGCCAGCGCGACGTTGGCCAGCAGTTGCCGCCCGAAGATGGCCTTGCGCTGCTGCGGGCCGGCGGCGTAGTAGGCGCGGCCCGCGTCGGTGGCGGCGATGTCGCCGGCCTCGATCGACACCAGCTGCACCAGCTGCAGCGCTTCGCAGGCCGGCAGCAGTTCGTCGTCGGTCAGGCCGGCCTTGTCGGCCAGGTGGGGCAGGTCGGCGCGGCCCTGGAACGGGGCTTCGCACAGCAGGTTCAGGATGGCTTCCATCTGGCTGATGTCGGCGTCCGGCAGCCGGTAGCCGATCTCGCGCGCGGGCGCGGGCACGCGCGCCTCGGCCGCCGGGGCCGTCATCAGCGCGTAGATCTGGTCGACCAGCGCGCGTACCTGCGCACTGTCGCGGTTGCGCGGGCGCGGCAGCGCCACCGGCACTTCGGCGCGGATGCGGCCCGGGTCGCTCGACAGGATCACGATGCGGTCGGCCATCATCACCGCTTCCTCGATATTGTGCGAAACGATCAGGATGCTGCGGATATTGGCGCGCCCGCTTGCCCACAGCGCCAGCATCTCGTCGCGCAGGGTCTCGCCGGTCAGCACGTCCAGCGCCGAGAACGCTTCATCCATCAGCAGCAGGTCGGGCTCGGTCACCAGCGCGCGCGCAATCCCCACGCGCTGGCGCATGCCGCCCGACAGCTCGCGCGGCAGCGCGCTGTTGAAGCCGGCCAGGCCGATCATGTCGATCGCGGCTTCGGCGCGGCGTTCGCGCTCGGTTCTGGGCACGCCCTGCGCCTCCAGTCCCAGCTCGACGTTCTGCTGTACCGTCAGCCACGGAAACAGCGCGAAGGACTGGAACACCATGGCGATGCCTTCGGCGGTGCCGGCCAGGCGCTGGTCGCGGAATCGCACCTCGCCCCGGTCGGCGCCGACCAGCCCCGCCATGATGCGCAGCAGCGTGGACTTGCCCGAGCCGGACTTGCCCAGCATGGCGACGATCTCGCCCTCGCGCAGCGTCAGGTCCACGCCTTCGAGCACGGCGCGGTGGCTCTGGCTGGCGGTGCGGAAGACCTTGCCGACGCCGCGCAGTTCGATCACCGCCGCGGCGGTGGGGGTTGCAATGTTCTCTGCCATTGTTGCCTTGCCTTACAGGCGTGTGCGCTCCTGCGCGAGTTGGTACAGGCGGTTCCACAACAGCCGGTTGAAGCCGACCACGAACAGCGCCATCACGACGATGCCCAGCGCAATGCGCGGGAAGTCGCCGCGCGCGGTGGTCTCGGCGATATAGCTGCCGAGGCCGGTGGCGACGATGGTGCGGTCGCCCCAGGTCACGTATTCGGACACGATGCTGGCGTTCCAGGAGCCGCCCGCGGCCGTCACCAGGCCGGTCAGCAGGCTCGGGAATACCGCCGGAATCAGGAAGCGCCGCCACAGCAGCCAGCCGCGCAGGCCGAAGTTGCGCGCGGCGAGCCTGAGCTCGGTGGGGATGCCCGACGCCCCCGCGATCACGTTGAACAGGATGTACCACTGGGTGCCGAAGATCAGCAGCGGGCTCAGCCAGATCTCCGGATTCAGCCCGAAGCGCGCGATCAGCATCACCGCCAGCGGGAACATCAGGTTGGCCGGAAACGCCGCCAGGAACTGCGCGATCGGTTGGGCGATGCGCGCCAGGTCCGGGTTCAGGCCGATGCGGATGCCGATCGGCACCCATACCAGCGCCGCCAGCGCAATCAGCACGATCACCCGCGCCATGGTCAGCGTGCCCAGCCACAGCACATGGAGGACCTCGGCCCAGCCCACCTCGCTATGCACGAAATAGCCCACGCGCAGCAGCGCGGCCAGCGCCACCAGCACGATCGCCGTGTCGCGCGCGCGGCCCAGCCATAACGCCCGGCGCGGATCGACCGGGCGGGCCGCTGCCGGCATGCGCGAGCGCGCGCCCCACGCCAGCGTGCGCGCGGCCAGCGCCGCGGCCTGCGCCAGCAGCGCGCCCACCCACGCCGAGCGGCGCAGCAGGTCCAGCAGCCACGACTGCGGCAGCTTGTCCTGCGCCAGGGTCTCGAAGCGGAAGCGGTCGGCCCAGGCCACCAGCGGGCGGAACAGCAGCTGGTCGTACAGCAGGATGCCCACCAGCATCGCAACGATGGCCCAGCCGATCGCGGCCAGGTCCTGCTGCTGGATCGCCAGCGCGATATAGGAGCCGATGCCGGGCAGCCGGATATCGTGGCCCGATACCGAGATGGCCTCGGACGCGACCACGAAGAACCAGCCGCCCGACATCGACATCATCATGTTCCACAGCAGCCCCGGCATGGCGTACGGCACTTCCAGCCGCCAGAAGCGCTGCCACGGCGACAGCCGGAACATCGCCGCGGCCTCGAGCAGGTCGCCCGGAATGGTGCGGAACGACTGGTACAGGCTGAACGCCATGTTCCAGGCCTGCGAGGTGAAGATGGCAAAGATCGCCGCGCACTCCACGCCGGCCAGGTTGCCCGGAAAGAGGGCGATGAAGCCGGTCACGGTGATGGACAGGAAGCCCAGCACCGGGATCGACTGCAGGATATCCAGCGCGGGCACCAGCACCTTCTCGGCGGCGCGGCTCTTCGACGCCAGCGCGGCGAAGGCCAGCGAGAACAGCAGCGACGCCGCCAGCGCGGCCAGCATGCGCACGCTGGTGCGCATCAGGTAATAGGGCAGGTAGGCCACGTCCAGGTGCACCGCCAGCGGCTGGTCGGGCCGGAACGGGGCATTCATCTGCTGCGCGGCGAACGCGATCATCACGATCACGGCCAGGATGATCGGCAGCAGCGCCAGGTCGAAGCGGTTGGGCGGGGCGCGCAGCAGCTGGCTGTCAAAGCCAGGGGCGGGCGGGGCCCCGTTGCGGTCGGCGGGTGGCATCATGGGCGCTTCTCGGGCTGTATCGAGCTTGGAGGACGAAGGCTTGTGGCCTGCCTCTGGTTCGCGGCCCCGGCGGACAACGGCACAGCCCGCATGCCGCCGGCTTCATGCTGATCACGCCGGGCGGCGCGCATCCCCTGGTAACGCCCGGCATGGCGGTCTAGTTTACTTGGTGTCGATGACACACCGCGCACGCGTGGCGTGCGCTCGCAAGGAACCCACCATGAACAAGGCAACATGGCGCCTGGTCGCGCACGGGCGCGTGCAGGGCGTGGGCTATCGCGCCGCCTGCGCCGACGCGGCGGACGAACTCGGGCTGGGCGGCTGGGTGCGCAACCGGGCCGACGGCACCGTCGAGGTGATGGCGCACGGCACGCTCAAGCAGCTGGAAGCGCTGCAGGCGTGGATGGAAACCGGCCCGCCGGCGGCGCAGGTTGCGTTTGTCGAGGTCGGGCGCGGGGAAGGGGAGTTTGCCGGCTTCGAGTTCCGGCCGACGGTCTAACGGTGCGCCGCGCTAGGCGGCGGTCCAGTCGATCGCCGTGCGGCCGTGCGTTTCCAGCCAGCGGTTGGCTTCGCGAAAGTGGCCGCAGCCGAGGAAGCCCCGGTGCGCCGACAACGGCGACGGGTGCGGCGCTTCCAGCACGCAGTGGCCGGCGCCTAGCAGCGGCTTCTTGGCCTGCGCATGGCTGCCCCACAGCATGAACACCAGGTTCGGCTGGCTCGCGGCGAGGTGCTGGATCAGGCAATCGGTGACGGCTTCCCAGCCGCGCCGCGCATGGCTGGCGGCCTGGCCCTGCTCGACCGTCAGCACGGTGTTGAGCAGCAGCACGCCCTGGCGCGCCCAGCCTTCCAGGTTGCCGGAAGTGCGCGGCGGGCAGTTGCCGTCGGCGCCGAATTCCGCGGCGATCTCCTTGAAGATGTTGCGCAGGCTGGGCGGCACCTTGATGCCTTCCGGCACCGAGAAGGCGAGCCCGTGCGCCTGCGGCTGCTCCACGCCGCCAACCGTGCCGGTGCCGTGGTAGGGATCCTGGCCCAGGATCACAACCTTGACCGCGTCGGGCGGCGTCAGGTGCAGCGCGTGGAAGACATGGTGCGGGAACACCGGCTTGCCGGCGGCGCGTTCGCCGTCGACGAAGGCGGCCAGCTCGCGCCACGCCGGCACGGCGATGCAGGGCTCGAGCAAGGCGCGCCAGGCGGCGGGCAAGGCATCGGCCTGCGCTTGCAGGCTGGCGGCGGGAGAGGGTTCGCCGGGCGCGCGGGGCGCGTCGGCGGCAAAGAGATCGGCTTGCATGCGGGATATGCGCGGCGGGAAAACCGCGATTATGACGCCTTGCCCTCGGCGATCCCGGCCAGGCGGTAGCCCCGCGCAGCCTTGCTCAGGTCCGACGGCGCCAGCGCCGCCACGGCGGCAAGCCGCGCGGCGAAGGCACGCAGCGCCTCGGCGGCGTGCGCGGCGTCGCCATCGAGCCATTCCAGCTCGAGTTCCTGGATGCGCTCCTGCGCGGCACTGGCCGGGGCAGTGATGGTGCCGGTGTCGAGCGCGGCTTCGATCCGCGCGTCGTCCTGCGTCACGATCCAGGTGCGGCGGATGAAGTCGGTGCGGAACACCGGGGCCAGGCTGCCGATCAGCGGCGCCAGCACGGCTTGCGCCTCGGCGGGAAACGTTCGCAGTTCGATGGCCTCGCCGGCGATGGCGGTCTCCCACTCATGCCGCGTGGCCAGGCCGCCCTGGCTGCTGCCGGCGGTCTTCAGCGTCTGCAGCCACTGCTCGCCCTTGCGGCGCAGGCGCAGCGCGGCGCGCGCCTGCGCCAGGTTGCGCCGGGGCGTGTCGAGGTAGACGTTGAGCAGCGTGGCTTCGCCTTGCGGCTGGCCGTGGGCGTCGAGCCAGGCGGCCAGCGGGGCCAGGGCGGCGTCGGGGACGGCGAGTTTGAGTTCGATTTCCTGGGGCATGGGGAGGAAATCACCCAAACAAACGCGCCAGCTCCACCCCCGGCTCCTTCGCCCGCATGAAGGCCTCGCCCACCAGGAACGCATGCACATTGGCATCGCGCATGCGCTGCACGTCCGCCGGCCCGAGGATGCCGGACTCGGTCACCACCAGCTTGTCGGCCGGCATGCGCGGCAGCAGCTCGAGGGTGTTGTCCAGCGACACCTCGAAGGTGCGCAGGTTGCGGTTGTTCACGCCCAGCAGCGGCGTCTTCAGCCGCAGCGCGGCGTCGAGCTCATCGTTGCCGTGCACTTCCACCAGCACGTCCATGCCGAGTTCGAGCGCGCACGCTTCCAGCTCCGCCATCAGGCCAGGGTCCAGCGCCGCGACGATCAGCAGGATGCAGTCGGCCCCCCAGGTGCGCGCTTCATAGACCTGGTACAGGTCGACCATGAAGTCCTTGCGCAGCGCCGGCAGCGGGCAGGCGCCGCGGGCGCGCTTCAGGTAGTCGGCGTGGCCCTGGAAGAAGTGCTCGTCGGTCAGCACCGACAGGCAGGCCGCGCCGTGCGTGGCATAGCTCTCGGCGATGGCCTCGGGCAGGAACTGCTCGCGCAGCACGCCCTTGGACGGCGACGCCTTCTTGATCTCGGCGATCACGCCGGCGTGGCCGCCGGCGATCTTGTCGCGCAGCGCGCGCTCGAAGCCGCGCGGCGCGAGACCGGCCTCGGTGCGCAGGCTTTCGGCCTCGGCGCGCAGGCTGGGCAGGTCGCGGCGCTTGCGCGCGGCGGCGACTTCGTCGGCCTTTACAGCCAGGATTTTCTGCAGGATGTCGGACATATCGGCGTCTCTTACTTGAACTGCTGCGTGGCCCGCACGAAGGCGTCGAGCTTCTGCCGGGCCGCGCCGCTGGCGATGGCTTCGCGCGCGCGGCGGATGCCGTCCTCGACCGAGTCCGCCACGTTGGCGGCGTACAGCGCGGTGCCGGCGTTCAGCGACACGATTTCGCGCGGGGTGCCCGGCGCGTTGGACAGCGCCTCGAGCAGCATGTCCTTCGATTCGGCGGCATCGGCCACCTTCAGGCCGCGGTTGGAGATCATCGACAAGCCGAAGTCTTCGGGGTGGATCTCGTACTCGCGCACTTCGCCGTCCTTCAGTTCGCCCACCAGCGTCGCGGCGCCGAGCGAGACCTCGTCCATGCCGTCCTTGCCGTACACCACGATGGCGTGCTGCGCGCCCAGGCGCTGCATCACCCGCACCTGGATGCCGACCAGGTCGGGGTGGAACACGCCCATCAGGATGTTGGGCGCATCGGCCGGATTGGTCAGCGGGCCCAGGATGTTGAAGATGGTGCGCACGCCCATTTCCTTGCGGATCGGCGCGACGTTCTTCATCGCGGGATGGTGGGTGGGCGCGAACATGAAGCCGATGCCGGTTTCTTCGATGCACTGGCCGACCTGCTCGGGCGTCAGCATGATGTTCACGCCCAGCGCCTCCAGCACGTCGGCGCTGCCCGACTTGGAGCTGACGCCGCGGTTGCCGTGCTTGGCGATCTTCGCGCCCGCGGCGGCGGCGACGAACATCGACGCGGTCGAGATATTGAAGGTGTGCGAGCCGTCGCCGCCGGTGCCGACGATATCGACAAAGTGTTCGCGGTCCTTCACCACCACCTTGTTGGCGAACTCGCGCATCACCTGCGCGGCGGCCGAGATCTCGCCGATGGTTTCCTTCTTGACGCGCAGCCCGGTCAGGATCGCGGCGGCCATCACCGGCGAGATCTGCGCCTGCATGATCTGCCGCATCAGGTGCAGCATCTCGTCATGGAAGATTTCGCGGTGTTCGATACAGCGCGTCAGGGCTTCTTGCGGCGTGATCATGGCGTTCTCGTTGGCAGTCTGGATGGCGTGGTGGGGGCTGGCGGGCGCGGAATCGAGCAGTCTCATCGCGGCGCCTTGACGAAGTTGGCCAGCATCGCATGGCCGTGCTCGGACAGGATCGACTCGGGATGGAACTGCACGCCTTCGACGGCGAGCGTCTTGTGGCGCACGCCCATGATTTCGCCGTCCGGGGTCCAGGCGGTGATCTCCAGGCAATCGGGCAAGGTCTCGCGCTCGATCGCCAGGGAATGATAGCGCGTCACGTCGAAGTGCCTGGGCAGACCTGAGAACACGCCCTGCTGCGTGGTCTCGATGGTGCTGACCTTGCCGTGCATCACCTGCTTGGCGCGGATCACCTTGCCGCCGAAGGCTTCGCCGATGGCCTGGTGGCCCAGGCACACGCCCAGCATCGGCACCTTGCCGGCAAAGTGCTGCAGCGCCGCCACCGAGATGCCGGCTTCCCTGGGGCTGCACGGGCCCGGCGAAACGCAGATATGGTCGGGCTTCATCGCCTCGATCTCTTCGATGGTGATCTCGTCGTTGCGGTAGGTGCGCACGTCCACGCCCAGTTCGCCAAAGTACTGCACCAGGTTGTAGGTGAACGAATCGTAGTTGTCGATCATCAGCAGCATGGCGTCTGTCTCCTGTTCTCTCAGATGTCGGAGTCCAGGCCATCCTGGACCTGCTCGGCGGCGCGGATCACGGCGCGCGCCTTGGCCTCGGTTTCCCTCCATTCGGCTTCGGGATCCGAATCGGCAACGATGCCAGCGGCGGCCTGCACGTAGAGGTTGCCGTCCTTGACGATGCCGGTGCGGATGGCGATGGCCAGGTCCATCTCGCCGCCGAACGACAGGTAGCCCACCGCGCCGCCATAGATGCCGCGCTTGCGCGGCTCGAGTTCGTCGATGATTTCCATCGCATGGACCTTGGGCGCGCCCGACAGCGTGCCGGCCGGGAAGGTCGCGCGCAGCACGTCGAGGTTGCTCATGCCCTCGCGCAGCGTGCCTTCGACCGAGCTGACGATATGCTGCACGTGCGAGTATTTCTCGATCACCATCTTGTCGGTGACCTTGACCGAACCGGTCTCGGCAATGCGGCCGATGTCATTCCGCGCCAGGTCGATCAGCATCACGTGCTCGGCGATCTCCTTCGGGTCGTTGAGCAGCTCGGTGGCCAGCTGCGCGTCCTTGTCCGGCGTATTGCCGCGCGGGCGCGTACCGGCCAGCGGGCGGATGGTAACGATGTGTTCGGTGCGGGTGTCGCCGTTGGCGCCCACCTTGCGCGCTTCCTGGCGCACCAGGATTTCCGGCGACGCGCCCACCACCTGGAAGTCGCCGAAGTTGTAGAAGTACATGTACGGCGACGGATTCAGCGAGCGCAGCGCGCGGTACAGCGACAGCGGCGCGTCGCGATAGGGCTTGACCAGGCGCTGGCCGATCTGCACCTGCATCATGTCGCCGGCCATGATGTATTCCTTGGCCTTGTGCACCGCGGCCAGGTAGTCGGCCTTGGCGAATTCGCGGTAGACCTCGGTCTGCACCGACGGGCTGGTCACCGGCACGTCGACCGGCTGGCGCAGCTTCATGCGCAGTTCGCGCAGGCGCTGGCGTGCGCGCGAATAGGCCTCCGGCGTGGTCGGGTCGGCGTAGACGATCAGGTAGAGCTTGCCCGACAGGTTGTCGATCACCGCCAGCTCTTCGCACAGCAGCAGCTGGATGTCGGGCAGGTTCAGGTCGTCGGGCTTCTGCGTGCTGGCGAGCTTCTTCTCGATATAGCGGACCGCGTCGTAGCCGAAGTAGCCGGCCAGGCCGCCGCAGAAGCGCGGCAGGCCGGGGCGCAGCGCCACCTTGAAGCGGCTCTCGAACTCGGCGATGAAATCGAGGGGATTGCCTTCGTGGGTTTCCACCACCTTGCCGTCAGTCACCACCTCGGTGCGGTTGCCGTAGGCGCGCAGCAGCGTGCGCGCATGCAGGCCGATGAAGGAATAGCGGCCGAAGCGCTCGCCGCCCACCACCGATTCGAGCAGGAAGGTGTTGACGCCGCGGGTCTGCGACTGGGCCAGCTTCAGGTACAGCGACAGCGGCGTTTCCAGGTCGGCAAAGGCCTCGGCGATCAGCGGGATGCGGTTGTAGCCCTGGTCGGCCAGCGATTTGAATTCCAGTTCGGTCATGTCGGTCCTCTTGTTCGGCCCGCGCCGCGAGCGATGGTCAGGCGCGGTGCCGCATATCGGCAGAGTTGGCTGGAGCGTATGGGAATTCCGCCCCGGTTGCGGACCGTGGTGCGGCAAGCTTGCGGACAAGGCTGCACACGGCCGGAAAGCGGGCGTGCGGCGCGTTCTTGAGCTAAACGTAGCAGAGAAACAAGGCTACGCTGGCTCGGCGGGTTTGGGTGGTGATGCCCGGCATGGCTCGTCGCCTTGGCCGGTGGTGTCGACGCCTTCGGATCGAAGGCGTGTCAGCAGACTCGCGAACGCACTTTACGCCTGTTGGGAGGCGCGCCAGCGACGCCAGGGCCAGGCCTGCCGATCACTGCCAGAAGAGATGCGTTTGCGGTTGAGAAACATTGAATGTTCAGGGATTTCAGTCGCGGCCGATCTGATGACCGACCCTAGCGATGACCTGCCCGGTGTGCCGCAAACAGCGCTGCGGCGTGGGCAATGGTGTCGACTATACCATCGGCCTCGACGGCTTGTACAGGATTGCCATGGTTGTAGCCATAGGGCACCAGCAGCACGCCCATGCCCGCCGCGCGCGCCGCCTGGGCGTCGTTTTCCGAGTCGCCGAGGGCCGCCATCGCCGACGGATCGAGCCGGAACACCTCCGCCACCTTGAGCAGCGGGAAGGGGTCGGGCTTGCGCAGCTGGAACGCGTCGCCGCCGTAGACCAGCTCGAAATACGGCGCCAGCCCGGTCTTGGCCAGCAGCGGCTCGGTGAAGCTGTAGGGCTTGTTGGTCACGCAGGCCAGCCGCAGGCCGGCCGCTTTCATCGCCGCCAGCCCGTCGCGCACGCCTGGGTAGACCTGCGAGAACTGGCCGTTGATGCGGATGTACTCGCGGTCGTAGAGCGCGTAGGCATCGGCAAACAGGCCGTTGGCGTGCAGCGGCGAGAAGCGCGCGTCGAGCACGCGCCGGATCAGGTTTTCCGAGCCCTTGCCGACGTAGCTGACGATCTCCTGCCCGGACATCGGCGCCACCGGCCCCAGGTTGGGGTGCTGGCGGCCCAGCGCCAGCAGCATGGCGTTGATCGAGGCGTGGAAGTCGCCCGCCGTATCGACCATGGTGCCGTCCAGGTCGACGATCACGCCTTCGATGCCGCTCCAGTCGGTGCGGCGCAGTGCCATGCCCGCCGTCATTGGCCGGCCTTGGCCAGTTCGCTGCGCAGCGCCGAGATGATGCCGCGGTAGCCGCCGTCGGCGTCCGGCTTGCCGAACACCGCCGAGCCCGCCACGAAGGTGTCGGCGCCGGCCGCGGCAATCTCGGCGATATTGTCGACCTTCACGCCGCCGTCCACTTCCAGCAGGATGGTGCGGCCGGTGCGCGCGGTGTATTCGTCGATGCGCTGGCGCACCGCGCGCAGCTTGTTCAGTGTCTCGGGGATGAACGACTGGCCGCCGAAACCCGGGTTGACCGACATCAGCAGGATCACGTCCAGCCGGTCCATCACGTGGTCCAGGTGGTGCAGCGGGGTGGCCGGGTTGAATACCAGGCCCGCCTGGCAGCCGTTATCCCGGATCAGCGCGAGCGAGCGGTCGATGTGTTCGCTGGCTTCCGGGTGGAAGGTGATGATATTGGCGCCGGCCTTGGCAAAGTCCGGGATGATCCGGTCCACCGGGCGCACCATCAGGTGCACGTCGATGGGCGCGGTCACGTGGGGACGGATCGCCTCGCACACCAACGGGCCCACGGTCAGGTTGGGCACGTAATGGTTGTCCATCACGTCGAAGTGGATCCAGTCGGCGCCGGCCTCGGTCACGCGGCGGACTTCCTCGCCCAGGCGGGCGAAGTCGGCGGACAGGATGGAGGGGGCGATGCGGAAGGTGGGCTGGGTCATGGTGGCGCGCGGTGAATGCAGGGAATGCTGTTATCGCCGCTGGCGGCGGGCCGCGGGCGCCGCCAGGCCGCTGAAACCAGCCAGGGGGCCAGCAGGGCGGCAAGAGCGGCCGGGGCCACGGCGGGCGGCACGGCGTTGAAAGACCGCTATTCTACGCCCGCCCGGGGCGATCGCGTCCGGGCGGCGCCAGGCCCGCGCTCTTGCCCGTCCCGCGCCCATCCCGCACAATGCGGCTACCCATTTCCCTGCCGGCCGATCCCGCCGCCGGCCCTGCCCAAATGAGCGAGTACGCCTTCTCCGTGTCGGTGCGCACCCAGTACCTGCCGGACCAGTCCGACCCCGAGCGCGGGCGCCATGCCTTCGCCTACACCATCACCATCCACAATACCGGCGAGGTCGCGGCACAGCTGATCTCGCGGCACTGGATCATCACGGACAGCGACAACGGCACGCAGGAAGTTGCCGGGCTGGGGGTGGTTGGCCACCAGCCGCTGCTCAAGCCGGGCGAGCATTTCGAGTACACCAGCTGGGCCACGATCTCGACCCCGGTGGGCTCGATGAAGGGCGAGTACTTCTGCGTGGCCGAGGACGGCCATCGCTTCGAGGTGCCGATCCCCGAGTTCGCGCTGGTGCTGCCGCGCATGCTGCACTGAACGTGCGGGGAACCTACGGGCGCGGTGCGCTGTCCTGATCCTGCTGCGGCGCTTGCGTGTCGCCCTGCGCCGGCTGGCGCGACGGGTGCTCCGACGGCGCGCGGGTGGGACGCGGGTGCTTTTTCGCCGTGCCCATGGTCCAGACCACGATAAAGATCAGCAGGAACAGCGCCACGCCGGCTTCCAGGGCGAACAGCAGCATGGGATGGGCTTCGAAGAACTTGCTCATGGCAGATGCAGCGCGGCCCGCGGGGGCGCAGGCGGTGGTTGAGGGATGACGGTGGCATTGTAGGGGCATTCCGGCGGAATGCGCCCCGCACGCTGCGGTTTCCAGGACTTTGAACAATAGCAAGATGGCATACGCGGACGCTTTCCCGATTCCACAGGTTTCCCAGGTTTCCTCCCCGTCGCCGCGCCGCATGCGCGGCTGGCTCGCGCTGGCCGGCGCCGCGGTGCTGCTGGCCGGCTGCATGAGCGGCCCGCCGCCGCGCATCGAGACCACCCCGTCCGGCACTACGCCGCCGACCGCGTCGTCGCAGAAGGGCCGGCTGCAGGCGGCCAGCTGGGCCGAGATCGGCGGCTGGGCCCAGGACGATGTGCGCGCCGCCTGGCCGGCGCTGCAGCAAAGCTGCCAGGCGCTGAAGAAGCGCGCGGAATGGTCCCGCGCCTGCGCCGCCGGCATGATGGTCAATGCCGGCGACATCAACGCCATGCGCGCGTACTTCGAAAGCAACTTCCAGCCATACCGCGTGGTCAATGGCGACGGCACCGACAGTGGCCTGATCACCGGCTACTACGAGCCGATCCTGCATGGGTCGCGCACGCGCCAGGGCAAATTCCAGGTGCCGCTGTACCGCAAGCCGCCGCAGTTCGGCAACCGAGCACTGCCGGCGCGCGCCGAACTGCTGCAGAACCCGGCCATGCGCGGCAACGAGCTGGTCTGGGTCGACGACGCGGTCGAGGCCGCGTTCCTGCAGATCCAGGGCTCGGGCCGCATCCGCATGGCGGACGGCAGCATGATGCGGGTGGGCTTCGGCGGTACCAACGACCAGCCGTTCCGCTCGTTCGGCAAGTGGCTGCTGGACCGCGGCGAGATCACCCCGGCCCAGGCCACCATGCAGGGCATCAAGGCCTGGGCGCGCGCCAATCCCGGGCGCGTCGAAGAGATGCTCAATATCAACCCGCGCTTTGTCTTCTTCCGCGAGCTGCCACCCAGCAACGACGGCCCGGTGGGCGCGCTGGGCGTGCCGCTGACCGCGGAGCGCTCGATCGCGGTCGACCCGGCCACGATCCCGCTGGGCGTGCCGGTGTTCCTGTCGACCACGCGTCCGCTGTCGACCGAGCCGATCCAGCGCCTGATGTTCGCGCAGGATACCGGCAGCGCGATCAAGGGCGGCGTGCGTGCGGACTTCTTCTGGGGGGCCGGCGATGCCGCCGGCGAGACCGCCGGACGGATGAAGCAGGGCGGCAGGATGTGGGTGCTGATGCCGCGCAGTTAAGGCCAGCCCATCAGGCTAATACTGCGAATGTTGTTTCCCCTCTCCCGCAAGCGGGCGAGGGGAGCCCACTGGCGCATTTCACCGCGGCCGCTGGTCCACGATCCGCTTCGCCTTCCCCACCGAGCGCTCGATGCCCCCCTCAGGCAGCACCTCGATGGAAGCGGTCACCCCGATATAGGACTTGATCTCATGCGCCAGCCGCTCGCGCGCGGCCTGCGCATGCGCCGGCTCGCCGCCATGGGCGCATTCCACGCGCACCGTCAGTGTGTCCAGGTGGCCGTCCTTGCCCAGCACGCACTGGTAGTGCGGCGCCAGTTCGGCCTGCTTCAGGATCAGTTCCTCGATCTGCGACGGGAACACGTTGACGCCGCGCACGATCATCATGTCGTCGGTGCGGCCGGTGACCTTCTCCATGCGGCGAAATGCCGCGCGGGCAGTGCCCGGCAGCAGGCGGGTCAGGTCGCGCGTACGGTAGCGCACCACCGGCATTGCTTCCTTGGTCAGCGAGGTGAACACCAGTTCGCCGAACTCGCCGTCGGGCAGCACCGCGCCGGTGTCCGGGTCGATGATCTCCGGGTAGAAGTGGTCTTCCCAGATGGTCGGGCCGTCCTTGGTTTCGGCGCATTCGTTGGCCACGCCCGGCCCCATGACCTCGGACAGGCCATAGATGTCGACCGCCGAAATGCCCATGCGCTTCTCGATCGCCAGCCGCATCTCCGGTGTCCACGGCTCGGCGCCGAAGATGCCGACGCGCAGCGAGGTGCTGGCCGGGTCGATGCCCTGGCGCTCGAATTCGTCGGCGATCGCCAGCATATAGCTGGGGGTCACCATGATCACTTCCGGCTTGAAGTCCTGGATCAGCTGCACCTGCCGCTCGGTCTGCCCGCCGCCGAACGGGATCGCGGTCAGGCCCGCCTTCTCGACCCCGTAGTGCGCGCCCAGTCCGCCGGTGAACAGCCCGTAGCCGTAGCTGATATGGACCTTGTCGCCGCGCCGCGCGCCCGAGGCGCGGATCGAGCGCGCCATCACCGTGGCCCAGTTGTCGATGTCCTGCAGCGTGTAGCCGACCACGGTGGGCTTGCCCGTGGTGCCGGAAGAGGCATGGATGCGCGCCACCCGCTCCTGCGGCACCGCGAACATGCCGAACGGGTAGTTGTCGCGCAGATCCTGCTTGCTGGTGAACGGAAAGCGCGCCAGGTCGGCCAGCGATTGCAGCTGGTCCGGGTGCACGCCGGCTTGGTCGAACTTGCGCCGGTAGACCGGCGAATGGGCGTAGGCGTGGCCAAGCGACCATTTCAGGCGCTCCAGCTGCAACGCCTGCAGTTCGGCGCGGCTGGCGGTCTCGATCGGGTCCAGGGGCAGATCGGTCAGGCGCGTGCTCATGAGGTCTCCTGCACGGGGGGCGTTTGTCATCAGGGTCTTGCCAGGCCTTGCTCAGGCGCCGTCGATTGCGTCGGGCGGCGGCACCACGTGTCCCTTGATCTGCGCGGACTTGCCGCGGAACATCGCCACCGCCTGGCCCGCCGCGTTGGTCACGCGGATATCGTAGATGCCGTGCCGGCCGGACAACACCTGTTCAGTGGCCTCGGCGGTGAGCACGTCGTCGCCATGCACGGGCCGCAGGAACTCGATGCTGCAGCCGGCCGCCACGGTGTTGATGTTATGGCTGTTGCAGGCAAAGGCGAAGGCGGAATCGGCCAGCGTAAACATCAGGCCGCCATGGCAGATGCCGTGGCCGTTGAGGAATTCCTTGCGCACCGGCATGGTCAGCCGCGCATAGCCGGGGCGCACCGCCTGGACCGTGATGCCCAGCCAGCGGCTGCAGGTGTCGGCTTCATACATCGCGGCCGCGGCGGCTTCCGCGAGGGCCTGGGGGTCCTGTTTCAAGCTGATCTCCTGTGTCTGGGGATGCGGGCGGGCTGGCCCGCATCCTACTTGCCGGTGAAATGCGGGGCGCGCTTGGCGAGGAAGGCGTTGACGCCTTCCGCATAGTCGGCGGACTGGCCAAGCTCGCGCTGCAGGTCGCGTTCGAGGTCGAGCTGGGCGTCGAGCGTGGCGGTGGCGCTGGCATACATGGCGCGCTTGATCGCGGCCAGCGCGCGCGTCGGCTGTCCGGCCAGGTGCGTGGCGAGCGCCAGCGCCTGTTCCGGCAGCAGCGGATCGTCCATGGTCTGCCAGACCAGGCCCCAGGCTTCGGCGTCCTCGGCGCTCAGGCGCTCGCCGGTCATGGCCAGGCCCAGCGCGCGCGCCATGCCGATGCGCTGCGGCAGCAGCCAGGTGCCGCCCGAGTCCGGCGCGAGCCCGATCTTGACAAAAGCCTGGATAAAGCTGGCGGAGCGCGCCGCCAGCACCATGTCGCAGGCCAGCGCAAGGTTGGCGCCGGCACCGGCCGCGGTGCCGTTGACCGCCGCCACCACCGGCAGCGGCAGGCCGTGCAGGCGGCGGATCAGCGGATTGAACCAGGTATCGATCAGCTCGCCCAGGTCGGTCATATGCCCCGGCGTGAAATCCAGGTCGGCCAGGTCCTGGCCCGCGCAGAAGCCGCGGCCCGCCCCCGTCAGCAGCAGGGCGCGGGCGCCGCCGGCCTCGACGTGGTCCAGCGCCTGCTGCAGCGCCTGGTGCATGGCACGGGTAAAGCTGTTGAGCTTGTCGGGACGATTGAGCGTGATGATGGCGACCGGGCCCTGCCAGGCCAGCAGGATGGGACCGCTCTCGATGCTGACCGGCTGGCCAGCGGGCGTGGACGTCGGGGGCATTGTTGTCTCCTGCCGGATGGAATCGATGACTCCAGGCGTGCGCTCGGTACGGGCTGATGCCTCTAAAATAAACCGACCAGTCGGTCGGCAAATGTTAGCACCAATTTTTGCCCGCGGGTAGGAAGAGATTGGCGCAAATGCCGGCTGGTACGCAATGCCGGCCGACGGCACCGCTCTATAATCGCGCTGCCAACAACAATCTGAAACCCCGCCGGCCTGCGCGAGCGACGCCCGGCGCGCTCTCCCATCCGCATTGGAAATCCTATGAAGAAGTTCGCTGCATTGCTCCTGATCTCGTCCGTCGCGCTGTTCGCCGCGTGCGGCAAGAAGGAATCTGCCCCCGCGCCGGCTGCCGGCACGGATACGGCCGCCAAGATCATCGTGGGCCTGGACGACAATTTCCCGCCGATGGGATTCCGTGATGCCAACAACGAGCTGGTCGGCTTCGATATCGATATGGCCAAGGAGGCCAGCCGCCGTCTTGGCATGACGGTCGAGTTCAAGCCGATCGACTGGAGCGCCAAGGAGGCGGAACTGAACGGCAAGCGCGTCGATGTGCTGTGGAACGGGCTGACCATCACCGAAGAGCGCAAGAAGAACATCAGCTTTACCGCGCCGTACATGACCAACCACCAGATCGTGATCGTCGGCAGCCAGTCGCCGGTGAAGGCCAAGGCTGACCTGGCCGGCCGCATCGTGGGCGCGCAGGACGGCAGCAGCGCGGTGGATGCCATCAAGAAGGAAAGCCAGATTGCCGCCAGCCTGAAGGAACTGAAGACCTTCGGCGATAACGTGACGGCGCTTATGGACCTGTCGGCAGGCCGCCTCGACGCGATCGTGGTGGATGAGGTGGTGGGCCGCTACCTGATCAGCAAGCGCGCCGGCGAATACCGCGTGCTGGAGGAGAACTTCGGCACCGAGGAATACGGTGTCGGCGTGCGCAAGGATGATGCTCAACTGCTCGGCAAGCTCGACCAGACCCTGGCGTCGATGAAGCAGGACGGCACCGCGGCGCGTATCGCCACCCAGTGGTTTGGCGCCGACATCACCAAGTAATCCAGACCCGGCGTAACGCCCCTCGCGGCTCAGGCGAGGGGCACGCCAACTCCGGACCCGTTCGGCGGGCTTCCCGGAGGCCTTACCTCCTTCTGTACGCGCGAGCATGGATTACGTCTTATCTCTTCTGCTGCCGCTGGCGCAGGGTGCCAAAGTCACGCTGACGCTATTCGCCATCACGCTCGCCCTGTCGGTGCCGCTGGGGCTTGCGCTGGCACTGGCGCGCATTTCGTCATGGCCGCTGCTGAGCGGCCTGGTCAACGGCTATATCTGGCTGATGCGCGGTACGCCGCTGATGCTGCAGATGCTGTTTATATATTTCGCGCTGCCGTTCGTGCCGGTCATCGGCGTGCGGCTGCCTGATTTTCCCGCGGCAGTGGTGGCCTTCGCGCTCAACTACGCCGCGTACTTCGCCGAAATCTTCCGCGCCGGGATCAAGTCCGTCGACCGCGGCCAGTACGAGGCAAGCAAGGCTCTGGGCATGACGTACTTCCAGACCATGCGGCGGGTCGTGCTGCCGCAGATGGTCAGCCGCGTGCTGCCGCCGGTCAGCAATGAAACCATTACGCTGATCAAGGACACCTCGCTGATCTACGTGCTGGCGCTCAACGACATCCTGCGCACGGCGCGCGGCATCGTGCAGCGCGATTTCACCACCACGCCATTCCTCGTCGCCGCGCTGTTCTACCTGGTGATGACGCTGATTCTGACCTGGTTCTTCCAGAATCTCGAAAAACGCTATGCCAAACATGATGACTAGCCCGAACGGCGCCCCTTCACCCGATGCGCCTGGCGTCATGATCGCGGCACGGGATATCTACAAGTCGTTTGGGCCGCTGCAGGTCCTGCGCGGTGTTTCGCTGACCTTGCGCAAGGGCGATGTCACCGCGGTGATCGGCCCGTCGGGCTCGGGCAAGAGTACCTTGCTGCGTTGCCTGAATCATCTCGAGGTGATCGACCGCGGCAGCCTTCACATCGAGGGCGAGACGCTGGCCGCCGCCGGCCCAGACAGCGCGGCCCGCTATGTGCCGGACGCGGACGTGCGTCGCATCTGCCGCAAGATGGGCATGGTGTTCCAGTCGTTCAACCTGTTTCCGCATATGACGGTGTTGCAGAACATCATCGAGGCGCCGATGACCGTCAAGGGGTTGCGGCGCGATGCGGTGATCCCGCAGGCCGAGGAGTTGCTGCGCAAGGTGGGCCTGCTGGCCAAGCGCGACAACTACCCGGCGCGGCTGTCCGGCGGCCAGAAACAGCGGGTGGCGATTGCGCGCGCGCTGGCGATGGAACCGGACATCATGCTGTTCGACGAGCCCACTTCCGCGCTGGATCCGGAACTGACCGGCGAGGTGCTGCGCACCATGCGGCAACTGGCGGAAGAACATATGACCATGCTCGTCGTCACCCATGAAATGGGGTTTGCGCGTGAAGTGGCGAACCACGTCGTATTCATGGACGAGGGCCAGATTCTCGAGGAAGGCCCTCCCGCAGAAGTGTTCGGCGCCCCGGCCCACGCGCGCACCCGCGAATTCCTCGCGCACATGCTCTAGCCGGCGCCGTCACGCCGCAACCGATGGCAGAATAGCCCGCAGCCGGTGGCGACCATGCCATCCGCCTGATCATATTTAGGAGAAGACATGCCGTATGAGAACATCCTGGTCGAGACCCGCGGCCGTGTTGGCCTGATCACGCTGAACCGCCCGAAGGCCCTGAATGCGCTCAATGATGCGCTGATGGATGAACTGGGCGCCGCGCTGACCGCCTTTGACCAGGATGAAGGTATCGGCGCCATCGTCATCACCGGCAGCGAGCGCGCCTTCGCCGCCGGCGCCGACATCGGCATGATGGCCAAGTACTCCTTCATGGACGTCTACAAGGGCGACTACATCACTCGCAACTGGGAAACCATCCGCAAGATCCGCAAGCCGGTCATCGCCGGCGTAGCCGGTTATGCGCTGGGTGGCGGCTGCGAACTGGCGATGATGTGCGACATCATCATCGCGGCGGACTCGGCCAGATTCGGCCAGCCCGAGGTCAAGCTCGGCACCATGCCCGGCGCCGGCGGCACCCAGCGCCTGCCGCGCGCGGTGTCCAAGGCCAAGGCGATGGACCTGTGCCTGACCGCGCGCATGATGGACGCCGCCGAAGCCGAACGCGCGGGCCTGGTGTCGCGCGTGGTCCCGGCCGACAAGCTGCTGGACGAAGTGCTGGCGGCGGCCGAGACCATCGCCGGGTTCTCGCTGCCGGTAGTCATGATGATCAAGGAATCGGTCAACGCCGCTTACGAGACCACGCTGGCCGAGGGCGTCCACTTCGAGCGCCGCCTGTTCCATGCCACCTTCGCCACCGAAGACCAGAAGGAGGGCATGGCCGCCTTCGTCGAGAAGCGCGGCCCGAATTTCCAGCACCGTTAGGCTCCGGGATCAGGGAATACCCGAGGGTGGAGAAGGGCTATTGCCTTGCTTCCGACCCGTGATGTGGCTGTTTCCCTATGTGATTCAAAGGCTTACACGATAATCGCGGGAACGTTTAGCGGATCATCGTGACAAAGGTGTTGCAAGGGCGGCGAAACCGGCCTAATATTCGCCCCCTCGCAACACGACGCGGCAC